>CAZRLO010000055.1:0-15763 GCA_964600965.1 uncultured Rhodobacter sp. | reverse complement strand
CTATACGTGGCGGATGGCGCTGGTGCCACGCTTGTGGCCCGCGCCGGAATCGAGAAATCCGAAGTGTCGGAAACAATCCTCGGGCAAGTTCTTTCGGCGGGTCAGGGGCAGAACCCGGCGCGCCAGGCCCATATCAATGCCGGTCTGCCGATCGAAGCCGCGGCATGGGGCATCAACCAGGTCTGCGGATCGGGCCTCAGGGCCGTCGCTTTGGGCGCCCAACACATCCAGCTTGGCGATGCAGACATCATCGCAGCGGGCGGACAGGAAAACATGTCACTCAGCCCCCACGTCGCCCACCTGCGTTCGGGTCAGAAAATGGGCGATTTGAAATTTATCGATTCCATGATCAGGGATGGATTGTGGGACGCCTTCAACGGCTATCACATGGGCACGACCGCCGAAAACGTGGCCAAGCAGTGGCAGATCGGGCGCGACCAGCAGGACGAGTTCGCCGTGGCAAGCCAGAACAAGGCCGAAGCCGCACAAAAGGCCGGTAACTTCGCCGACGAAATCACGCCGTTCACCGTCAGGACGCGCAAGGGCGATATCGTGGTCGATGCCGACGAATACATCCGCCATGGCGCAACGATGGCGGCGATGCAGAAACTGCGCCCGGCCTTTGACAAGGAAGGCTCGGTCACCGCCGCCAATGCCAGCGGCATCAACGATGGCGCCGCCGCCGTGCTGTTGATGAGCGCGGAAAACGCCGAAAACCGAGGCATCACGCCACTGGCCCGCATTGCGTCCTATGCGACAGCGGGGGTTGATCCTTCGATCATGGGCGTCGGCCCGATCAGCGCCAGCCGCAAGGCGCTGGAACGCGCGGGCTGGTCGGTCGGCGACCTCGATCTGGTCGAAGCGAACGAGGCTTTTGCCGCACAGGCCTGTGCCGTCAACAAGGACATGGGTTGGGACCCGGAAATTGTCAACGTCAACGGTGGCGCTATCGCCATCGGCCATCCGATCGGCGCGTCCGGCTGCCGCATCCTGAACACGCTGTTGTTTGAAATGCAGCGGCGCGACGCCAAACGCGGGCTTGCCACGCTGTGCATTGGCGGCGGCATGGGCGTTGCCATGTGTCTTGAACGGGCCTGAGCGCGAACAAAAATTCAGCTTCTGAAACAAGGACGAAACCAAATGGGAAGAGTAGCACTGGTCACCGGTGGATCGCGCGGCATCGGGGCCGCAATCTCGAAACGCCTGAAATCCGACGGGTACGATGTCGCGGCAACCTATGCCGGCAACGACGAAGCCGCCACTGCATTCACGGCGGAAACCGGCATCAAGACCTATAAATGGAACGTGGCCGATTACGACGAAAGCGCGGCCGGTATCGCCCGGGTGGAGGCCGATCTCGGCCCGGTCGAGATCGTCGTCGCCAATGCCGGAATCACCCGGGACGCGCCGTTTCACAGAATGTCGCCCGAACAGTGGCATCAGGTGATCGACACCAATCTGACCGGGGTGTTCAACACGGTTCACCCGATCTGGCCGGGCATGCGCGAACGCAAATTCGGGCGCGTGATCGTGATTTCGTCGATCAACGGGCAGAAAGGGCAGTTCGCGCAGGTCAATTACGCTGCGACCAAGGCGGGGGATCTGGGCATCGTCAAATCGTTGGCACAAGAGGGCGCACGCGCGGGTATCACCGCCAATGCGATCTGTCCTGGGTACATCGCCACCGAAATGGTGATGGCGGTGCCGGAAAAGGTGCGCGAGTCGATTATCGGCCAGATACCCACCGGGCGTCTGGGTGAGCCCGAGGAAATCGCGCGCTGCGTCGCCTTTCTGGCAAGCGACGATTCCGGTTTCGTCAACGGCTCGACGATTTCGGCCAACGGGGCACAGTTCTTCGTCTGATCGGTTGTTGCGGAGCTCAGGGGCGGGATTCCGTGTGAATACTTGGGGTCGGAAACCCGGCGGGCGCAATATCTTCCGTCAAAAATGTTGCCCCGTGGCCGGGGCGCATAGCCTGCCGGCAGGACCTCTGACCCATGCGGATACGCGCAATTCCGTGCTGCGCCGCTTTCACCGTCAGACCCGGCGGAACTGCCCGACCCGCCATGTGACGGTGTCAGGCTGGGACCTCGCGCCGGGTTTTCGGGAATGGCCATGAACAGAACACGCGCCACATCGATCGGCTTTTTGGCGGTTCTGCTTTGGTCGCTTCTGGCGGTTATGACGGTGAAATCATCACCGGTTCCGCCCTTCCAACTGGCGGGTATGGCGTTTCTGGTGGGCGGCGCGATCGGCCTGATCTGGCTCTGGCGCGGCGGAAACATATGGCAGGTGACGAGGGGTGCCGACTGGCGGATTTGGGCCGTCGGGATTTGTGGTCTTTTTGGCTATCATTTCTTCTATTTCTCGGCGCTGAGAATCGCGCCCGCTGCCGAAGCAGGGCTGATCGCCTATCTATGGCCGCTACTGATCGTTTTGTTTTCCGGTCTTCTGCCCGGCGAAAACCTGCGCGCGGGCCACATCGCGGGCGCATTGGTTTCGCTGGCGGGTGCCGCACTTTTGTTGCTGAAGGGTGGGGGCGGATTTTCGGCGGATTATCTGCCCGGCTACGGGCTGGCGGCCTTATGTGCGTTGACCTGGTCGGGATATTCGGTGCTTAGCCGTCGCGCCAGCGCGGTGTCGACGGGGATCGTCGCATATTTCTGCCTTGCCACGGCCTTTTTGGCCTTTCTTGCCCATTTCCGGTTCGAAGAAACGCAATGGCCGCAAAGCGCGGCCGGCTGGGCCGCGGTGATCGGATTGGGGCTGGGGCCGGTGGGCCTGGCGTTTTATCTGTGGGATGTCGGTATGAAAAAGGGCGATATTCAGTTGCTGGGCACAGCGGCCTATGCCGCGCCGTTGCTATCGACGCTGGTGTTGGTTCTGACAGGTATCGCGGAACCGTCCGCCGCATTGTTCATCGCGGCGCTGTTGATTTCCGGCGGTGCCCTGTTGGCCGCGCGGGCCAGCTAGGCCATCTGCATCCGTTCAATCTCTTCCTTGAGTCTGAGCTTCATTTTCTTCATTTCCCCGATTTCAAGGTCGTCGGCACCCAGACTTTTCTGGGCCGTTTCGACCTGCCTTGAGAGTTCTTCGTGCTTATTCCGGAGTTCCTGAAGATGCGAACCCAAGCTCATGTTGATTCTCCTCGGTTTGGTGATCCATTCCCTGAATATAGGCAGTCGAACACAGATTTTTAGTTTTGTCATCCGTTCCCGACAAGATTTCTGCGCGCCGAATTCGGACCGGTTTCAAACTTGCGCGTCCGCCATGCTTGAAATTCAGCCAAGGCGGCTTTGACAAATGCCGGTGAAATCAAACTGATAAGCCCACCTGCAACGATGCATAGCAACCCCAGGGCAACGACAGGGCCGGGCAATTCACCGAACCAGATCACGCCGACAAATATTGCCGCGACGAGGTTGAAATAGAAAAATGGTGCCAGTTGCGCGGAATCGGCGCGCTGATACGCCGCCACGGTCAGAAAATGCGTGGCCGCGGTGACAAGCCCCAGACCAAGCACGGGCACCAGCAATTCCGCGCGAAAATCGCCGAAATGCGGCACCGCGAACGGCAACAGCAGCACCGAGCCCAGCAAACACTGGATCGCAAGCACCGAAACCGGATGCAGGGCGCATCGCGTCGCGCGGGTCAGCGCCAGAAACCCGCCCAGCATCAGGCCCCCGGCCAGCGCCAGCAGGATGCCCGGCTCGAAGCCCGCACCCGGCCGCAGGATCAGCAACGCGCCGCCAAAGCTGATCAGCGCCCCGACGAGGCGCGAGATCGTCAGTCGCTCGCCGAACCAGAGAACCGATATCAACATCGCGGCAATCGGCGCCACCAGAAACCCGCCCACGGCGCTGGCCAGCGACACGCACGCCAGCGCCATGATCAAAAGGGTCATCGCCCCGATAACCAAAAAGGACCGCACCAGCATACCGTTGCGATCAGCGCGCGGAAGTTCCACCCGCGTGCCTGTCGCACGCGCCACCAACCAAGCCAACACCCCGGCGGTCAGATAGCGCAGAAAAACGATGAGGAACGGCGATTGCGTTTCACCCAGATGCTTGGAAAGCCCGTCGCCCAATGGGGTCAGCGACATGGAAAGAAGGATCAGTATGACGCCACTGCGCATTGCGTTCGACCGAATTGACCCTCAAGAGGAATGCCCTGACGGTTGCTCAACCCCTAGCGAGCAATGGTTAATAATTGGTTAACAAAGGTCATTGCGCCCCCGCGACCGACCAGGCCCCCAGCCCGGCACCGTCCCGCAAAACCGACCGGATCAGCCCGGTATAACTGTCGCGGTCCCCGGCATGTTGCGCACCCTCGTGCATCACCAGCGGGCTGTGCAGACGAAATGGTGCTCTGCCGCTCTTGCGGGCAGTCAGGATAACCCGGCCTGCCGGTTTTCCGGCACGCGCCACCACTGGCAGAATTTCGACGCTGCCCATATCCTCACCAAGGCCGGCAAGCATTTCCGGCAGTCGTTCGGACAGGCCGATCATCCAAAGCCGGCCCCTGGGCCGCAACCTGCGGGCCGCGACATCCAGCCAGACGGCCAATGGCGTCTGCTCGTGCAAGGCGCGATCCCTGCCGGGATTTGCGGCCCGCGTGCCCTGGCCTGCGCGATAATAGGGCGGGTTGGCAAGGATATGGTCAAAGGTGCTGCGCGATAACGGCATCGGCAATTCGGCGATGTCCGCGGTGACGACCTGAATCCCGATTTCGTTTGTACGGGAATTTTGCCGCGCCAGATCTGCATAATCGGGCTGAATTTCGACACCCGTCAGCGAAAGGCGCGATATCCGGCAGCCAAGGCACAGGGCGGCAACCCCGACACCGCAGCCGAGTTCCAGCACCTTATCACCGGGCGCGGCGGCCACGCTGGCGGCCAGCAACACCGGGTCGGTCGCGGCCCGATAGCCGTTGGCCGGCTGCGCAACTTGCAACGCGCCGCCCAGAAACCCGTCGTGTGTCAGCTCGTCCGGCGCAAACGGCATCAATCCGGAATTTCGATTTCGTTGTCGCGCAATATCGCGCTGGCGCGAAAATGGTCGGCGCGTGAAACCATCAGACGGCGCGGCATGATTCCGATCGACCCTTCCAGCACGCTCATGTGGACGTCGAATTCAAAGCAGTCTATACCCGCGGCGCGCAGCAACGCCCGCGAAAAAGCGATGACCGTCGGGTCGTTGGTGCGTAGCAATTCTTGCATGAATCGGACATAACGGCAGTATCCCGGCCTTGTCGAGGCATATAAAGGCAACCAGAGATGGATCAGCGCACGATCAATGGCCGGCCGCACGAATTGCTGGCGGAGCGCCTGAGCACCGACATGGTGGCGGTCGATAGGTTGATCCGCGACCGGATGTCGTCGGACACCGCACCGCGCATTCCCGAGGTCACCGCCCATCTTGTCGAGGCCGGCGGCAAACGCCTGCGCCCGCTGCTGACGCTTGCCAGTGCCAGAATGTGCGGGTACCACGGACCGTTTCACGTTCATCTCGCCGCAACGGTCGAGTTTATCCACACCGCAACGCTGCTGCATGACGATGTGGTCGACGAAAGCGCCCAGCGACGCGGGCGACCGACGGCAAATCTGATGTGGGACAATAAATCGTCGGTTCTGGTCGGGGATTATCTGTTTTCGCGGGCGTTTCAGTTGATGGTGGAAACCGGCTCGATGCGGGTGCTGGACATTCTGGCCAATGCGTCCGCAACGATTGCCGAGGGCGAGGTATTGCAACTGACCGCCGCACAGGATTTGCGCACCGACGCCGAGGTTTACCTGAAGGTCGTGCGCGGCAAGACCGCCGCGTTGTTTGCGGCGGCGGCCGAGGTCGGCGGCGTTATCGCCGGGGTCCCGGAAAAAGATGTGACCGCGCTGCGGGAATATGGCGACGCGCTGGGGATCGCGTTCCAGATCGCCGACGACCTGCTGGATTACGGCGGTTCAGCCGACCGGCTGGGCAAGAACACCGGCGACGATTTTCGCGAGCGCAAACTGACCCTTCCGGTGATCAAGGCGGTCGCGCGGGCGGATGCCACGGAACGCGCTTTCTGGGCGCGGGTGATCGAAGAAGGCAAGCAGCGCGCGGGCGATCTGGATCACGCACAGGCCTTGCTGGTGCGGCACGACGCTTTGAGCGACACCCGCACCGAGGCGGTCGCCTGGGCCGGCAAGGCAAAATCGGCGATGGCGACCCTGCCACCGGGTGAAATACGCGACCTGCTGATCGAACTCGCGGATTATGTGGTGTCGCGCATCGCGTAAGGATGTTTTCACGAAATCCGGGTCGCGCGCACCCACCATGCGGGATTTGCCGCCGAGATGTCGCGCGCGGCCTGTTCGGCGGCCTGCATGTCGCGATATAGCCCAAAACAGGTCGCGCCACTGCCGGACATCCGCGCCAGATCGCATTGATGTGACGAATTCAGCGCGTCAAGACAGTGCCGGATTTCCGGACAGATCGAAATGGCCGGCGCCGCAAGGTCATTTCGCATGGCCGAAAGTGCGCGGATCCAGCTTTCGTGGTTTCCGTCGTCCGGCATCCCCTCAAGCGGAGGATTGTTTTTCGCACCGAGCGCCGAAAAAACATCCGCCGTACCAAGGCCGACGCCGGGATTGACCAGAACGGACGGGAGATCGGGCAGCTCGGCCAGCGGATCGACGATTTCGCCGATCCCGCGCATCCGGGCCGCGCTTCCGCCAAGGCACACCGGCACGTCGGCACCAAGCCCGGCGATGATCAGGGGGGCCGGCGCCGGAACATCCCAATGTTCCGCCAATGCCCGGATCGCCGCCGCCGCATCCGCCGAGCCGCCGCCGATCCCTGCCGCGACCGGCAGGTTTTTTTCCAGCGTGATCACTGCACCAACGGATGGCGCGAAACACGCCGCCGCTTGCAAGATCAGGTTGTCCGGGCCACCCGTGACATCGCCAGAAAACGGCCCGTTGATTTCAAGGGAAAGTCCGTGCGCCGCAGCAATGGTCAGCACGTCGCCGATTTCGGCAAAGGCGACCAGCGAATCAAGCAGGTGCAGGCCGTCCGCACGTTGACCGGTGACATGCAGCGCCAGATTGATCTTGGCGCGGGCGGTATGTCTATTCATCCGTGGGTTTTGCCGCCGCCTCGTTCTCCAGCACCACATCCAGCCCCACGTCCAGTTTCTGCCGGATGCGGACGGCTTCGGCCTCTTCGGGATCAAACGAAAGCGCACGCCGCCACTGGAATGCGGCCTCAAGCCGACGCCCCACCATCCAATAAACATCGCCAAGGTGATCGTTGATGATCGGATCGACCGGCAACAGTTCCACCGCCCTTTCCAGATGCGGCACCGCATCGGCAAACTTGTCGACCCGATAAAGCACCCAGCCCAGTGAATCGGTGATATAGCCGTCGTTCGGGCGTTTCGCGACGGCGGTTTCGATCATCGCCTGCGCCTCTTCCATCTTGATGCGTTTTTCGACCAGACCGTAGCCGAGATAGTTCAGCACCAGCGGCTGATCGGGCGACAATTCCAGCGCAAACCGAAAGTCCGCTTCGGCCAGATCCCATTTGCCTTCGCGCTCAAAGGTGATGCCGCGCGCATAGTACAGGAACCACTGGTTCGGTGCCGGTTCAGGCATCAGCGCAATCGCGGCGTCATAGGCTTCGGTCGCTTCGGCAAAACGCGACTGCCGGCGCAGGGCATCGCCAAGAGAGGTATGCACGGTCGGGATCGACTTGTGTGAATTGGTCAGCCCGCGCAAGACCTCGATGGCCGCGTCCGGTTTGCCGGCCGCTTGCAGCGCTTCGGACCGGCCGATTTCGGCGCTGTAAAAGACCGGGTGGTCGCTGGGAACCATATTGAAGTTGCGCACCGCCAGATCGTACTGGCCCTGTTCGTTCAGAAGGTCGGCAACCAGCAGGATTGCATCCACCGATGCGGGCCGCAGATATTCGGACAGCCGTCCATAGATCAGCCCGAACCGTTCGTTGTTCTCGCCCGCCAGAACCGAGGCCAAAGTCAGAAAGACTTCGGCGACGCCATCCGTTGCGGTCCGAACCGAATCAAAGGCCAGCGTTTCACCGTTCAGCAATTTCTCGCGGATCGCCAGAATTTCGGGATCACCGGAATTGCCCAGCGCAGATTCGGCGGCTGCGATGGCCTCGTCGTTGCGTTCAAGCTGCGACAGAATTTCGAGATGGGCCACAAGTGAACTGCGCCCGATGCGCAACGGTTGCCCGTCGCGCCCGCTGAAAATGGCCTCGGCGGCCTCGAAATCTCCGACGGATGCCAGCGCCAGCGCGCGGTGGTAGTCGGCAAAGACCGTCATCGCGTCGTTGCTGGCCATCGTCTCGAACCGGGTGGTCGCATCTGACATCCGGCCCTGCCCCAGCAGCACCCAACCTTCGACCAGACCGTCCAGCAGCGGCGAGAACGTAGCACCGCCTTCAAAGGCCGAAGCGGCGGCCTCGAAATCTCCGTCGTGAACCAGTGCAGCCATCAGGATAAGTTCGCCAAGCTGGCTTACGGCGTCCAGCGCCTGCATCCGCCGCGCCACGGCCAGCGCCTGATCCATATCTCCCTTGGCAAGATAGGCCAAAAGCAGGTTCTGCATCAGTTCCAGATTGTCGGCATCGCGCGCAAGTGCGCGGGCATAATAAAGGGCTGCGGCCTCGTAATCGTTTTTGAAATTGGCAAGACTGGCCGCCAGATAGCTGCCGGCAAGGTTTTGGGCTTTCGGGGCGGAAGGCGTTGAAATCACAAAGGTTGCCATCGCAGCGGCAAGCAGAACTGGCTTGAAAAAGGCGGTCACAAAACGGTCCTTCAACACGGGAACAATTGCCGCCGAGACTAGAGCGCGGCCGGCCCGATGGCAATGCGCAGATACCGCCAAACCACGCACAGCACTGCAAGTTTTTGCGAGGTTGCAGGTTTGGATTGCTTGGCCCCTCGCCCCCCTGTGCGGTGACCCAGGTGATGTTCCGGCTGGGGGCTTTGATATCGGGGGATTTGCGGTGTAGATGGGAGTGTCCGCTTTGCGGACGAAGTTCCCGAACGCCTCGGCCGCGCCAGAGCTAGGAAAGACTGTACGAGTAGACATTGTTGAGATTACTTTCGCCATCAATACGAAAGCTGGTCTCTCCAACCTGTTCAAAACCCCGCGCCAAATAGAATGCGATAGCGGGACCATTCTCCGCATTTGTTGCCAGCCAAACAGACTTCGCTGCGTTGTTTCGGCGGTGTTGGAAAGCTGCTTCCATCAGCCGTCTGCCGACGCCCTTTCCTTGATGACGCGGCTGCACATAAAATGTTGCAATTTCCAATTCTGAACAGCCGTCTACGGGTCCCTTACTTGCAGAAGAAACCCGAATGAACCCGTCGATCCCTTTTTGATTGTCAGAAACAAGAATGAATTGGTCGGGATCAAATATAAGCTTCTCAATCTTCGAGGGAGTGAGTACTTCCAACGCATAGTTTGCAAAAAAAGCATTTACACCTCGCTTAAGATAGGTGCCTAACCACACCTCGATCGAAATCGCAGCAATGCCAATAGCATCCGATTTTTTTGGTTTTCGCAATGTGATGGCCAATAGATGCCAGCTTTCGCGCGAGGGTCAATGCCAATTCTTGGAGCAAGTCTGGGCGCAGAGCGGGCGTTCGCCCAAAGACATTCCGGTGGGTGACCCCCCTCACATATTCGGATAATTCGGCCCCTCGCCGCCCTGTGGCGTGACCCAGGTTATGTTCTGGCTGGGGTCCTTGATGTCGCAGGTCTTGCAGTGGACGCAGTTCTGGGCGTTGATCTGAAAGCGCGGGTTTGAACCGTCGTCATCCCGGATCACCTCGTAGACGCCCGCCGGGCAATAGCGTTGCGCCGGTTCGGCGAATTTGGGCAGGTTGACATTGATCGGAATCGAAGGATCGGCCAGCAGCAGGTGGCAGGGTTCGTCTTCCTCGTGGTTGGTGGCCGAAAAGCTGACATTGGTCAGGCGGTCGAACGACAGGATGCCATCGGGTTTCGGATAGTCGATCCGGGCGTGCCGATCCGCCGGCTCGGTCGCCTCGGCGTCGTTCTTGCCGTGCCTGATCGTGCCCAGCGGATTCCAGCCGGTCATGTTGGCAACCCACATGTCAAACCCGCCCAGAACGAGCGATGCCCATAGCCCGAATTTCGACCACAAGGGTTTCACGTTGCGCACGCGTTTCAGGTCGCGCGCGACTGGGCCGCTGCGAAGGTCGGTTTCATACGCGGCCAGTTCGTCGCCGCTGCGTTCCGCCTTGATGGCATCGAATGCGGCCTCGGCTGCGGCCTTGCCCGAAAACATGGCGTTGTGGTTGCCCTTGATGCGCGGCACGTTGACCAGCCCGGCCGAACATCCCAGCAACGCCCCGCCCGGAAAAACCACTTTCGGCAGGGATTGCCAGCCGCCCTCGGTGATGGCCCGCGCCCCGTAAGCCACGCGTTTGCCACCTTCCAGCAGCTTGGCAATTGCGGGATGGTGCTTGAATCGCTGGAATTCCATGTAGGGATAGACGTGCGGGTTCTTGTAATTCAGATGGACGACAAATCCGAGGTAAACCTGATTGTTGTCAATGTGATAGATGAATGATCCCCCACCCGCGTTCTTGCCCAGCGGCCAGCCCATCGTGTGTGTAACCGTGCCTTCGGCGTGGTTTTCGGGTTTGACTTCCCAAATCTCCTTCATGCCAAGACCGAATTTCGGAGCATCGCTGTTCGCATCCAGATCGTATTTCGCGATCACCTGTTTGCTGAGCGAGCCGCGCACGCCCTCGGAAAGAAAGACATATTTGCCGTGCAGTTCCATGCCGGGTTCGTAATTCGGGCCTTCGCTGCCGTCCTTGGCCCGGCCGAATTCACCGGCGACCACACCCTTGACCTGACCTTTGTCGCCAAAAACCAGTTCCGATGCCGCCATGCCGGGAAAAATCTCCACTCCCATCGTTTCGGCCTGTTCCGCCATCCAACGACAGACATTGGCCATCGAGACGATGTAGTTGCCGTGGTTGTTCATCAGGGGCGGCATGGGAAAATTGGGAATTCGAACCGACCCGCCTTTGCTGAGCATCAGGAAATTGTCATTTCTGACCGGGACATCGATCGGCGCGCCCCTGTCTTTCCAATCCGGGATCAGCGCGTCAAGCCCGCTGGGGTCCAGCACCGCGCCCGAAAGGATATGCGCACCGACTTCCGAACCCTTTTCCAGCACCACCACTTCCAGATCGGCGTCAAGCTGTTTCAGGCGTATCGCCGCAGACAAACCCGCCGGCCCTGCGCCGACGATCACCACGTCATATTCCATTGACTCGCGTTCGGTCTCGGCCATGATCACCCTCTGGTTTCGTGCCTGCGCCAATGCCTGCGCGCAGCCGGATAATTTCCGGCCCTGCCTAGCGCAAGGGCCTGCGCGGGGTCAATTCCGACCCGGCGTCGGTTATCGGCCAAAACCGACATATTTGCCCGAAACCGGTTCAGACTTTCAGCGATTCATCCTCGGGCGGCAGCACGCCAAGACGTCGGCCAAAATCAAGATACGAATGTTGTCGGCGATTCCGGAGCTCGTCGCGCACATCGTCGTGCCGGTCATAGTCAAACGTGACACCCGCCCCCTCGACAATGCGATTCATCAGGTTGAATGCGGCGCAGACCTGAATCGCCTCGAACAACGCCTCTTCCGACCAGCCGGCATCGAAAACGGCACGCGCGTCATCTTCCGTGATTTTCGAGGGCAGCGCGTTCAATTTCCGTACATATCGCAGCACCGGTTTCATCCGGTCGCTCACTTCGGCCGTGTCGATATCGTCCAGCAACGCGTCGACCAGGCCGTGCGGCATGCCGAAAATCTCGGAATAGACCCGATGCGAGCCGTAACAGAAACGGCAGGCGTTCAGACCGGAAACGTAAGCCGCGATCAATTCGCGTTCGCCGATGGAAAACGCACCCTCGCTGCGCAATATCCCTTCGAGATAGACCATCAACGACCCGACATTATCCGGAAACCGGCGAAAGACATCGGACAAATGTGCCACGGAGGGCAGAGAGGGAAACAACGCCATAATCGACTCGATACCAGGGAACACAACGCGCCAAGGCTAACCGACAAAACGGCGGGCGACCATGATTTTCGAATTTGCGGCACCGGGGCACCGTGATCCCACCGGCGCGGCGACGGAATCCCTTGCCCTTCGGGGGCGTGAAACATATGTTCCTCGTCTTAGAAACGGTAAAAGGACAGGCCGGAGAAATGGAAAAGATCCCGGTAACACCGCGCGGCTACAAGGCGATGGACAGCGAGCTCAGGCAACTGAAATCGGTCGAACGCCCACAGGTCATCCGCGCCATTGCCGAAGCCCGCGAACACGGCGACCTTTCGGAAAACGCCGAATACCACGCCGCGCGCGAGCAACAAAGCCATATAGAAGGCCGGATCAAGGAGCTTGAAAGCCTGATCGCGCTTGCGGACGTGATCGACGTGACCAAATTGCGCGGGGCGGTCAAATTTGGTGCCACCGTCGAACTGGTGGACGAGGATACGGACGAAGAAAAAACCTTTCAGATCGTGGGCGAAGCCGAAGCAGACATCGAGAACGGGCGACTGAATATCAAATCGCCGATTGCCCGGGCCTTGATCGGCAAAGAGGAAGGTGACAGTGTTGACGTGAGCACGCCCGGGGGGACGAAAAGCTACGAAATTCTCAGCGTGAAATTTATCTGAGGGAACCTGCCCTCAAGGCGGCATGTCTATGGACAGAGAAAAGCCCGAAACCCCGCTCGATCTTGGAATCTACGGGCGGCAAATTCGTAATCGGGTTGAAATTGCGGATATCGTGGCGGCGGTGCTCAGTCTGGTCTGGGTCGCGACCGTGGCCGGATTCTGGTTTTTCATCGGCATATCGTCGGAAGCGGGGACCAGCGGTTTCAACCCGATGACCTTTGTGATGACGATGGTATCGATCCTGTTGCCGATCGGGCTGATCTGGGTCGCCAGCGCCGGGGCCAAGACCTCGCGCGTGATGCGCGAAGAGGCCGCGCGGCTGCAATCTTCGATCGACGCGATGCGACACGCCTATGTTTCGCACGCCCAAGAGGCGGGGCTGGTGGTCAAACCGTCGCTTGAGAAACGTTTGGGCGAAATCGCGGCCTCGCAGAAGCAGACCCAGACCGCGATTGCCACTTTCGCAACCCGGCGCGACCCGGCGGCCGACACGGTGTCACCGTCAACCACCAAGGCCGCACTGGCGCGGAAATCGGCCCCGGAATCTGTCGGACAGGCCTCGTTGGAACTGGGAACGCCCGCGGCGGATTTGCAGGAACCGATTTCCATCGCCGAGTTCATCCGCGCCCTGAACTTTCCCGAAAACGAAACCGACTCCGAGGGTTTCCGCACCCTGCGCCGCGCCCTCGAAGACCGCGATATCGCCAAGATGATCCGGGCTTCGCAGGACGTACTGACGCTGCTGTCTCAGGACGGCATCTATATGGACGATCTGCGCCCGGATCGTCCGCGCGCCGAAACGTGGCGTCAATTCGCCCGTGGCGACCGTGGCCCGATGGTCGCGGGCCTTGGCGGCATTCGCGACCGTAGCTGCCTGGCGCTGGCCAACGGCCGCATGAAGCAGGATCCGGTTTTTCGCGATGCGGGGCACCATTTCTTGCGCCAGTTCGACACGGTGTTGTCGGAATTCGAGACCAACGCCACCGATCAGGAACTGATCAAGATGGGCGAAACCCGCACGGCGCGCGCATTCATGCTGCTGGGGCGGGTGACGGGAACGTTCGACTGAATAGCAGGTGCCCAAAAGCGATCGTAAACGATGCGACGGCCGATATTTACGGGGAATCACTCCGCAAGCCGCGACCCTGTCGGATCGCTCGATTTTTTCTGGGAAATTGAACTTCTGACAGCCGGCCCGGCGGCGCAAGGCCGGTGCCTCGGCGTCTGGGTTTCATCTGGCAACCCGACAACCACCGGGCGGCACGGTCATGGACCGTCTATGTTTTTGAAATTACCGGAAAATCTGGTGAGCCCGACAGGATTCGAACCTGTGACCCACTGATTAAAAGTCAGTTGCTCTACCAACTGAGCTACGGGCCCACACAAGTTGGGGTAGCTATAAGCGGTTGGGATTTTGGTCAAGGATAAAATCCGATCGGCCCGGCGCGGGTTCTCGTTCCTGCCAACGAAACCATTCTGGCCTTTGCATCGCGGTCCGGCTATACGCCGCGCATGGATCAGGACTGGAACAGCACCGGATTACCCTTTCGCAAAATGCATGGGCTGGGCAATGATTTCGTGGTCATCGACGCGCGCGGGCGCGCCGATCCTGTCTCTGAAAATATGGCCCGCGCCATCGGCGACCGGCATTTCGGGGTCGGGTTTGATCAGTTGGCGGTGATCCTCGACAGCGACCGGGCCGATGCACGGCTGGTGTTCCGCAACAGCGACGGCAGCCTTTCCGCCGCCTGTGGCAACGCGACCCGCTGCATTGCCGGAATGCTGTTCGCGAAAACCGGCGCGAAAAACCTGACGCTTCAGACCGAACGCGGGCTGCTGGCGTGCGAGGATGCGGGCAACGGCGTCTACCGTGTGAATATGGGCCAGCCGCAACTCGACTGGCAGAACATCCCGCTGGCGCGTGAAACCGACACGCTGCGCCTGCCGATCGACGGCGCGCCAAGCGCCGTTGGCATGGGCAACCCGCATTGCGTGTTTTTCGTGGACGATGCAGAAACGGTGGATGTCGCAACACAGGGCGCAGCGATCGAACATCACCCGCTATATCCGGAAAGAACCAACGTGGAATTCGCCGAAGTGCGGGGGACGACCGAAATTCGCCTGCGCATCTGGGAACGCGGCACCGGCATCACGCTTGCGAGCGGTTCCTGTTCGTGCGCTGCCGTGGTGGCGGCGGCGCGTCGCGGTCTGACCGGGCGCAAATGTCGGGTACGGGTCGACGGCGGGACACTGGATATCGACTGGTGCGACGATGGTGTGTGGATGGCAGGACCGATTGCCCATGTTTTCGACGGCACTTTCACCACCGCTTTTCTGGAGCAGGTGCAGTGACCGGTGATGTTGAGATTGAAACCCTCGGCTGTCGCCTGAACGCCTGGGAATCCGAGGTGATCCGCCGTCAGGCCGGCGATGCCGGGCTGGATGACGCGGTGATCCTCAATACCTGTGCGGTCACCGCCGAAGCGGTTCGCCATGCCAAGCAGAAAATCCGCCGCCTTCGCCGGGACAATCCGGCGCGTCGCATCGTCGTCACCGGCTGCGCCGCGCAGATCGAACCGGCAACCTTCACTGCCATGCCCGAAGTGGATCAGGTGCTGGGCAATCTCGAAAAACTCCAACCCGCAACCTGGCAGTCGCTGGCGCAAGGCAATCAGCCCGACGCCCGTGCCGACGTGGCAGATATCATGCAGGCGAAAGTTGCCGCCAGCCCCGCGATCGACGGTTTCGGCACCCGCGCGCGCGCCTATGTGCAGGTTCAGAACGGCTGTGATCATCGTTGCACCTTTTGCATCATCCCCTTTGGGCGGGGCAATTCACGGTCGGTTCCGGCGCAAACCGTCGTTGAACAAGTCCGGCGTTTGGTCGGCAGGGGGTACAACGAGATCGTGCTGACCGGGGTCGACATGACCAGTTGGGGGGCCGACCTGCACAGCACCCAGCGACTGGGGGATCTGGTCGCAAACATCCTCAAATCGGTGCCAGACCTGCCACGGCTGCGGATTTCCTCGATCGAT
>CAZRLO010000054.1:0-17794 GCA_964600965.1 uncultured Rhodobacter sp. | reverse complement strand
TTTGGAAAAGCCTGCGAGCACCTGCATTGAATTGGCTTTGGTTCCCCGGACCGGCGCACCGCCCCCGCACAGGTACCGCGGCAAATCCTTGCCAAGGATTTGGGCCAGACTTTTGGAAAAGTCTGCCTAATCCCCCAGTTTCGCGTGCACTTCGTCCATATCGATTTCGGCGACCGGCATCTTGTTGGCCGGGTTCTCACGGTCGTATTTGAACAATCGGAAATCCCGGCTATATATTTCGTAGACCAGGTGCATCGTCAGATCGTCGAAGAAATCCTCGACCGGATGCGCGCGTTTGGGGCCGTGTCCTTCGCTTTCGTTGAAGCGCGGCATGGTTTCGATGTCGATCTGATGGCGCTGCTCGACATGGCGCAGAACGTCTTTCATACCATCCTTGAAATTTTCGGTCGCGATGATCCGGTCATAGTGACCACCGCCATGAACGAGGGTCGAGGCGTGGCCCGACATGGCTGACCAGTGGATATCCGCGTCCATCGGGCGCCGGTATCGGATGGTATCGCGCGCAAAAAGAACGAACCGGCGAAAACTGGCGATCTGATCGAAATCGCCTTCGACCACGACACCGTATTTCTGCGTCAAGAGCGGCACCAGATTGCCGCGATAACGTTTCCCGTTGCGTTGCACGCCACATATCTTGTCAAAGAACGCCGACAGGATCCGGGTATAGGGATTGCGCACACAGGTGAATGTGAAAACTTCGTTCTGCCGGATGGCGTCCCGCAATTTATCCTGACTTTCGGGCAGCGCCCATTTGTGGATGCCCTGCTTGGCATCATGAATGTCGCCATCGAAATATTCACCGTGATCGATGTAATGCATGATCTGCCCGATGGTCGAACAGGCACATTTTGGGATCACCCTGTAGATCAGGTGTTCGCCAGTCGTCATCCAGGTACCCGGAAAGCCCATTTTCTGCCCTTCACGCTTTGGTTAACTGGTCATTTTCGTTTTCGCGCCAGATTGAACCGCAAGAGAGCAAAGAAAAGGTGGTTTTTCAACGAAAGTTTGGTTTTATAGCGCCAACAACAAAAGATTTTGAGGAAAAGCAGTCCGCATGGCAAAAATCGCCTACATCCTGCTGTGCCACCAGAACCCTGCTGCAATCATCGAACAGGCGCGGCAGTTGACCGCCAGGGGCGATTTCGTATCGATCCATTTCGACGCGCGCGCAAGCGCTGCCGATTATGCGGAAATCCAACAGGCATTGGGTGAAAATGGTTTCGTCGTCATGGCAAAACGCGTGCGCTGCGGCTGGGGGGAATGGTCGTTGGTGCAGGGGACGTTGAACGCCATCGATGCCGCGATGATTGCGTATCCCCGCGCGACGCATTTCTACATGGTCTCGGGCGACTGCATGCCCATAAAATCGTCGGAATATATCCACGCATTCCTCGAGTCGAACGACAAGGATTTCATTGAGAGTTTCGACTTCTTTGATAGCGACTGGATCAAGACCGGTATGCGTGAAGAGCGGCTGATCTACCGCCATTTCATCAATGAGAGAAAGCACAAGGCGTTGTTTTATGCGTCGCTCAAGCTTCAGAAAAGCCTTGGGCTCGGTCAGAAAATCCCCGCGGACCTGAAAGTGATGGTCGGTTCGCAGTGGTGGTGCCTCAGACGCAGCACCATCGAAAAGGTTCAGAACTTCGTCAAAGAGCGTCGCGATGTGATGCGGTTTTTTCGACGCACGTGGATCCCGGACGAAACTTTTTTCCAGACCGTCGTGCGCCATCTGGTTCCGCACGCCGAGATCGACCCGCGCACGCTGACCTTCCTTATGTTTTCCGACTACGGGATGCCGGTGACGTTCTACAATGATCAGTACGATCTGCTGCTCAGTCAGGAATTCATGTTCGCACGCAAGATATCAACCGAGGCGCACGAGATGAAAAAGCGGCTTGGCGAACTATATGCAAGCGGTCGCACCGATTTCGACGTCTCCAACGAAGGCCGCAGGCTTTATCACTACCTGACCCGGCAAGGGCGTCACGGGCGTCGTTTCGCGCCGCGATTCTGGGAACGCGAAAGCACGCTGGGACGCGAGCGCGAATTGCTGATTCTGGTCTGTAAGAAGTGGCATGTCGCCAAGCGATTGCTGGATGCGATCCGCCATGCGACCAACCTGCACGGAGTCGAGTTCCTGTTTGACGAGGAAAGCGCCGGACTTCCACATCTGGGCGGCATCGAAAACACCATGGCCAAGCGCACTCGCCACCGCCGGGCCATGATGCGGATGCTGTTTGACTTTTTCGAAACCAATCGCCTGCTGATATGCCTCGATCCCGATAATCTCGACCTGCTGCGCGACTTCTATTCCGACCGGTGCACAACCCGCATCATGGAAATCGAATGCACATATGACGACGATTATCTGGTTGGCCACGCCAGACGATCCGGTCTCGCCGCTGAAAACACGCCCCGCGAAACGCTTTCGCAGCTCGTCCCGACGATCCGGCAGGAATTCGGTTGGCAGACCGATGCGCTGCGCGACGCCGGATTCGCGCCGTATTACCGGATCAGCGAGCAGCACTCGGATGCCGAAAACGCGATACCGATCTCGTCCTTTCTGGACATTCCGGCCGATCTGGCCGCAGATATCGCCGGAACCGGGCAATTGTTTGCGGAGTAGGCGATGAACCACGAATACGACGACCAGAACATATTTGCCAAAATCCTGCGCGGTGAAATTCCGAACGCAACCGTGTTGGAGACAGAGCACACGCTGGCCTTCAACGACATCACCCCGCAGGCGCCGGACCATGTTCTGGTGATCCCCAAAGGGCCATATGTCTGTTTTGACCACTTCGCCGACGCCGCCAGCACGGCAGAAATCGTCGATTTCACCCGCGCCATCGGCGAAGTGTGCCGGATTCTGGGGGTCAAGCCGGGCGAAGGTGGCAACGGCTACCGGATAATCGCGAATTCCGGGCGTGATGGTGTCCAGGAAGTGCCGCATATGCACGTTCACATCCTTGCCGGTCGCCGAATCGGACGCATGGTGCAGCCGCCAAAGGCTTTATGAGCGAAGAAAGAAAATCCCTCGCGAATGATTTTCCGCGTGCCTTCTTTTCCACGTACCGCATTGCGCCCCCCACTGGTTTCGGTATCATGAAGGTTGTTTCGCGGGATTGGTTTCCGGGAATTTTCATCGACGGAGCCCGAAATGCAGCACGAAGCGCCCGAGACCGAAACCGTAACCGCCGCGCGGGTGGCCTGCGACGGCGGAAAGGGCGGTCATCCACGCGTCTGGCTGCAAATACCTGTCGATCCGGGTTGGGTGGAATGCCCGTATTGCGACAAGCGGTTCGTGCTGGCCGAAGGCGCCGACGGCGGACACTGACAAATCGCTCGTTCGGCGCTAACGCTTGCTCTTCACGCCCAGCGATGAGAAACCGGCGGGGATGATAGCGCGGCGGAGAGTTTCCTTGAACACATTCGGCAAAGGCCACCACCTGCACCTGATCGACGGCTCAGGGTTCATCTTCCGCGCCTATCATGCGCTGCCGCCGCTTACCCGTAAATCCGATGGCCTGCCGGTGGGCGCGATCGCCGGGTTCTGCAACATGCTGTTCAAGTTGGTCGAGGATCAGGCCGGTGCCGATGCCCCCACCCATGTCGCCGTGGTTTTCGACGCCAAGGGCAAGACATTTCGCAGCGACATCTATGGTGACTACAAGGCCAACCGCCCGCCCGCACCTGAGGATCTGATTCCGCAATTTCCGCTCACGCGCGACGCGACGCGCGCCTTCAACCTCGCCTGCATTGAACTTGAGGGGTTCGAGGCGGACGACATCATCGCGACCCTGGCGGTTCAGGCCCGCGACGCGGGTGGTCGCGTCACGATCATTTCCTCCGACAAGGACCTGATGCAACTGGTCGGTGGCGGGGTCGAGATGCTGGACGCGATGAAAAACAAACGCATCGACATCGAAGGCGTCGAGGAAAAGTTTGGTGTCAGACCCGACCGGGTGATCGACGTGCAGGCGCTGGCAGGTGACAGCGTTGACAATGTGCCGGGTGCACCGGGGATCGGTATCAAGACGGCCGCGCTTTTGATCAACGAATACGGCGACCTTGAAACGCTGCTGGCACGCGCCGAAGAGATCCGGCAACCGAAACGCCGCGAAACCCTGATCAATTTCGCAGATCAGATCCGGGTCAGCCGCGAATTGGTGACGCTGAAGACCGATACCCCGCTGGACGTGACGCTTGAAGAGCTGGAGGCGAAAGAGCCGGTCGCAGACGATCTGCTGGGTTTTCTGGCGGAGATGGAGTTTCGCACCCTGACGGCGCGTATCGCGGCAAAGATGGGGGTCGCCCCGCCCATGATCAAGGATGTCGCGCCGGTTCCGACCGACGCGCTGCCCGTCGCGGCCACCCCGATCGATCCCGACAATTACGAATGCGTACGCGATGCCGCGGGGCTCCAAATCTGGATCGACCGCATTCACGAACGTGGCTGGGTTGCGGTGGATACAGAAACCACGGGCCTTGACGAGATGCAGGCCGATCTGGTCGGCATCTGTCTCTGCGTCACACCCGGGCAGGCCTGTTATGTTCCGCTGATCCACAAAGACGGCGAGGGCGATCTTTTCGGAGGCGCCAATCTTGCCGCCGGGCAAATGCCGGTCGACGACGCTTTGGCGATGCTGAAACCGGTGCTCGAAGACGCCGCGATCCTGAAAATCGGGCAGAACATGAAATACGACGCCAAGATTTTCGCGCGCCTTGGCATCAACGTCGCGCCGATCGATGATACGATGCTGATGTCCTATGCCCTGCACGGGGGCCTGCACAATCATGGCATGGATGCGCTTTCGACGCGATATCTGGACCACACGCCCATCCCGATCAAGTCGCTGTTGGGCACCGGCAAATCCGCGATCACCTTTGACAAGGTACCGGTGGACGAGGCGGTGAAATATGCCGCTGAAGATGCCGACATCACGCTGCGGCTCTGGCAGACGTTCAAACCGGAACTGCACCGCGCGCAGGTCACCACGGTCTATGAAACCATGGAACGCCCGCTGATCCCGGTACTGGCGGAGATGGAGATGCACGGCATCAAGGTCGACCGCGATCATCTTAGCCGGATGTCGAACAATTTCGCCCAGAAGATGGCCGGGCTGGAGGCGGAAATCCACGAACTTGCTGGAGGATCGTTCAACGTTGCCTCGCCCAAGCAACTGGGTGAGATCCTGTTTGATCAGATGGCGCTGGCGGGCGGCAAGAAGGGCAAGACCGGGGCCTATTCCACCGGGGCCGACGTGTTGGAAGACCTTGCGGCCGAGGGCCACGACCTGCCCGCCCGCGTGCTCGACTGGCGGCAGATGGCCAAGCTGAAATCGACCTATACCGACGCATTGCAGGAACATATCCATCCGCAGACCGGGCGGGTGCATACCTCTTACGTGATCTCGGGTGCCTCGACCGGGCGGCTGGCCTCGACCGACCCGAACCTGCAGAACATTCCGGTCAGAACCGAGGAAGGCCGCCGCATTCGCGAAGCGTTCATCGCCGATGCCGGCAACGTGCTGCTGAGCCTTGACTACAGCCAGATCGAATTGCGTATTCTGGCCCATATCGCCGACATTCCGGCACTCAAACAAGCGTTTCACGACGGACACGACATTCACGCGCTTACCGCGAGCGAGATGTTCAATGTGCCGCTCGACGAAATGACGCCGGACATTCGCCGGCAGGCCAAGGCAATCAATTTCGGGGTGATCTACGGGATTTCCGGGTTCGGGCTGGCGCGGAACCTGCGCATTCCGCGTGCGGACGCACAGGCATTCATCGACACATATTTCGAGCGGTTTCCCGGCATTCGGACCTATATGGACGCCACGGTCGCCTTCGCCAAGGAGAATGGTTTCGTCAAAACCCTGTTCGGGCGAAAGATTCACACGCCCGAAATCAACGCGCGCGGACCACATGCCGGGTTCTCGCGCCGCGCGGCCATCAATGCGCCCATCCAGGGCACCGCCGCCGATATCATTCGACGCGCCATGATCCGGATGCCCCGGGCCATCGCGCATCTGCCCGCCCGGATGTTGCTGCAGGTGCATGACGAGCTGATTTTCGAGGTGCCCGAAACGGCCGTTGATGCGACCACAGATGCCGTGCGCAAGGTGATGTCGGGCGCAGCGTTGCCAGCCGTGGCGCTGGATGTCCCGCTGGTGGTGGATGCGGGGCACGGAAATAACTGGGCCGAAGCGCACTGAAACCATGGTCCGATTGCGACGCCACCGTCGCATTCGAAGCGTCTGAAACCGACTTGGCGGTCGCAATCGAAGCACCCGATTCCGACGCAAGCGTCGGAAACAAGGGCGATTTTTTTGCGATGCCCTGATTTTCTCAACCGGTCAGTTCACCTTCATACCGGACGAATCACATGGCGCTTCCTCACGGCACAATGGTCCCGATCGGCGGGACTCGCGGCACGATCATCGGATCCAACGCGGTATGCGCCCTGTCGATGATCGTCTGGGCCGCGGGATTTCCGGCGGCGGATTTTCTGCTCCAAACGTGGGATCCCCTGGCGCTGATCGCCGTCCGGTTCGCGCTGGCCACGCTGATTCTGGTGCCGGTCTGGATGCTGCTGGAAGGCCCCCGCGCCTTTCTCGACGCCCGATGGGGACGCGGCACCATCGTTGGCGGTATCGGTTTCGGGCTGGGGGCATATCTGTTCCTGCTCGGGCAATCGGTATCCGATGCGGTAACCGTTTCCATTGTCGCGTCGGCCATGCCGGCGATCGGCGCCGTTTTCGAGGTCGTGCTGGACGGCCGGAAACTTCGGCCAGCCTTTGTGCTGGGCATTGCCCTGGCGGTTCTTGGCGGTCTGGTCGCGACCGGGGCCGTTTCCGACAGGGGTTCCACGGGGCTTGGGGCCGCGCTGGCGCTGGTGTCCGTGGTGTTTTTCGCCTGGGGCTCGCGCGCGGCAGTGCGCGAATTTCCCGAGCTCAGCACGATCGGGCAAACGACCATCACGCTGGGCGGCGGGGCGATTTTTCTGGTCCTGATCCTGCTGGCCGCACTGGGATTGGGATGGGCCGGGACCGTCGCCGTCCCGGTCAATGCGACCCAGGTCGTCTATCTGGTCTATTTTGCCTTGGGCGCGATGGCGCTTTCGCAATTGTTCTGGATCATGGGCGTGGGCCGGCTGGGCGTGGCGCTGGCAGCGATTCACATCAACGCGGTACCGTTTTACGTGATGTTGCTGATCGTGGCATCTGGAGGATCGTGGAATGGGATGCAGGCGCTGGGTGCATTGCTGGTCGGGCTGGGCGTAGTGGTTGCCCAGCACCGAACGCGCCGCGCCGATGTGATCTGAATCAGACCCGACGGCCGATCCCGATATTTGTTCCACGTTTGGCGCAAAAAACGGTGCCCGAAACTCAAATCGTTCCCCGGATTTCATGGTTCCAAAAATACTCAAAACGCCGGCCATCTCACCGGCGCTCCGCTGCTTTCCGCCTAGAACCGTTCCAGCCAAGGCCGGATCGCCAGTTCGTTGCTCCAGACCGATCTTTGCTGCTGGATAAGTCCAAGATAGGCCCGGGCAATTTCGTCGGGATCCAGCATCGAATCCGGCCGGTCCTGCGGTTCGGTCCGCCCGGGATTGCGAATCCCGCCGTCGATGTTGATCCAGGCGACGTGGATGCCTTGGGGATGCAGTTCCCGCGCCATCGATTGCGCAAGCCCGCGCTGGGCAAACTTGCCCATTGCGAAACTGGCGGATTGCGGGAATCCCTTTACCCCCGCCGAGGCCCCGGTGAACAGGATCGTGCCGCGTTTTCCGTCTTTCGCCGGTTGCGCCAGCATTCGCCCGGCGGCGTGTTTGCCGGCCAGAAAGGCGCCGAACGCGGTGATTTCCAGGGCGCGGCGTACCTCGGCCGGGTCAAGTTCGGCAACCGGGCCGCGCGATCGCGCCGACGGGTTGTAGACCACCACCTCGATCCGTCCCGGAACCGCGTCGAACAACGCCGCCACCTGATCCGCGTCGCTGGCATCACAGGAATGCGCCATTGCTCCGGTTTCCTGCGCCAGCGACCCAAGCTTGCCGGCGTTTCGCGCCGCCAGATGCAGGCTGTATCCCTCGCGGTTCAGTAATCTGGCCAGCGAGGCGGAATTCCCCGGGCCGGCCCCGATGATCAACGCGTTGTTGCCCATGTTACCCTCCGTTCATATCTGTTCCAGTTCGCGCGACGGGATCACCGGAAAGAACATTCCGCCCGACCGGATGCCAAACCAGCGTTCACCACCAGAATTTTCGTGCGTACCGATATCCACCAGCCGGTAAAAGCTCTTGCGGTCGATCAGCGCCTCCAGATTGGCACGGATCAGGACATAGGGCGAGGGTTCCCCCGTTTCCGGGTCGCGAACGATGCGGATCGGGTTTTCCGGCCCCGCGACCACGACGTCATCGACATTGGTCACGAAGCTGATCGCCTGATCCTGCCCGGGGGCGGCCACATCGAAGTCGACGGCCACGAACGGGGCATCGTCGACCGTGATTCCCACCTTCTCTACCGGGGTGACCAGAAAATAATCGCCGCCGTCCTTGCGGATGATCGACGAAAACAGCTTGACCAGCGGCTTGCGTCCGATGGGTGTGCCCAGATAGAACCATGTCCCGTCCCGCGCGATCCGCATGTCCAGATCACCGCAAAATTCCGGGTTCCACAAATGAACCGGTGGCGGGCCCTTGCGGCTTGCGGCCTGTGCGGCGCTGGCAAGCGTGTCAGCACTCGGCTTCACGATCTTTTGTGCTTCCGTTTGATTTGCCATTTGTTCAACTTGCTTTACTTTGCTTTGATACCGCGAGCAGCGCCGCCCGGCTGGCTGCTCTGAACAGACTAGGACGAGAAAAGGCATTTGTCATGGCAGAACAAGGCGAGGAACTGGTCGAAACCATCGGCGAACTGGGCGAAAGGCTGACCCTGGCCAAGGAAAGCATCGCCAGGCGCATCATCGGCCAGGAAAAAGTTGTCGATCTGGCACTGATGGCACTGTTGTCCGGTGGCCATGCCTTGCTGGTCGGTGTGCCCGGACTGGCCAAGACGCGGCTGGTGGAAACACTGGGCGTGGTGATGGGCCTGACCACCAACCGGGTACAGTTCACACCCGATCTGATGCCCGGCGACATTCTGGGTTCCGAGGTGCTGGAAACCGGCGACGACGGCAGCCGCGCGTTTCGCTTTATTCAGGGCCCGATCTTCTGTCAGTTGCTGATGGGCGACGAGATCAACCGTGCAAGCCCGCGCACGCAATCGGCGTTGTTGCAGGCGATGCAGGAGCGCCAGGTCACCATCGCCGGCGAAGAACGTGCATTGGCCGACCCGTTTCACGTGCTGGCCACCCAGAACCCCATCGAACAAGAGGGCACCTATCCCCTGCCCGAGGCCCAGCTCGACCGCTTTCTGTTGCAGATCAATGTCGATTATCCGGATCGGGGCACCGAACGCGAAATCCTGTTGGCCACCACCGGTGCCGACGAGGCGCAGGCCCACCCGGTTTTCACCGCTGCCGAATTGATCGCGGCGCAGACCGTCGTGCGCCGGATGCCGGTGGGCGATGCCGTGGTGGACCTGATCCTTGATCTCGTTCGCACGGGGCGTCCGGACGAACCGGACGCGCCCGAACATGTGCGCGAATTCGTCAGTTGGGGGCCGGGGCCACGCGCGGCACAGGCGCTGATGCTGTCGGTGCGGGCCCGCGCGCTGCTTGCCGGGCGGCTGGCGCCCTCGGCAGAGGACGTGGCCGCATTGGCGCGGCCGGTTCTGATCCACCGCATGGCGCTTGGCTTTGCGGCACGGGCGCAGGGCGTCGATCTGGGTCAGGTGATCGACGAGATGGTGGCGCGCGCGCTCAGGATCGAGGCAGCGGCTTGAACGAAACCCTGCTCGACACCCGCCGCAAGGCGCAGGAACAGGCAGCGCTGCTGCCGCCGCTTCTGGTCGCCGCGCAAAAGCTGGCGGCGTCGGTTGCGATGGGCACCCACGGGCGGCGTCAGGCCGGCCAGGGCGAGGAATTCTGGCAATTCCGCCGCGCCGAACCCGGAGACGCGTGGCGCAATATCGACTGGCGGCGCTCGGCTCGGTCCGATGTACATTACGTGCGCCAGCGTGAATGGCAGGCGGCGCAGTCGGTGTTTTTGTGGCTCGACGGTGGGCAAAGCATGAACTTTTCCGGCCATGCAAAACGCGACACCAAACGCGAACGCGCCCATGTGATCGGGCTGGCGCTGGCGATGTTGCTGGTGCGGGCGGGCGAACGGGTCGGCCTGATCGAGGATCCCGACCCGCCGAAATCCGGTCAGACCCAGATCGACCGGATCACGGCCCAGATCGGCGCCCGCGAGACCGGCGCCGACTACGGCACACCGGCGGACCGGGTTTTCACCAAGGGAAGCCGTGTGGTTTTTCTGTCGGACTTTCTGGGCGACTGGCACGCCGCAAAAGCCGCGATGATCAAGGCTGCGGAACGCGGCGTCGAGGGCGCGTTGGTGCAAATCCTGGACCCGTCCGAGGAATTGTTCCCCTATGATGGCCGCACCGAATTTCAAAGCATGGCCGGTGCCATCCGCTTTGAAACGCTGCGCGCGCGCGGCCTCAAAGAGGCTTATCAGAAACGTCTGACGGCCCGCAAAGCCGAATTGCAGGTCGCCTGTCAGCAATCCGGATGGCAATATCTGTGCCACCACAGCGCCGAAACCGCGCAACCGGCGTTGATGTGGCTGTTTCAGGCGCTGGAAAGGAAACACTGACGATGCCTGCAATCGGCGCCATCGGATTTCTGTCGCCCTGGCTTTTGCTGGGGTTGCTGGGTTTGCCGGTTCTGTGGTGGCTGTTGCGTGCGATACCCCCCGCGCCGGTCCAAAGGCGATTCCCGGCGGTGACCCTGTTGCTGGGATTGCGCGATCCCGAAAGCACGCCGGACAGGACTCCGTGGTGGCTGTTGTTGCTGCGGCTTCTGGCGATTGCGGGGCTGATCGTCGGATTCGCGGGCCCGGTGCTCAACCCGCGCGAGGCGCGAACCGTGTCGGGCCCGTTGCTGGTGATCCGCGACGCCAGTTGGGCCAGTGCCGCCGACTGGGCCAGACGGCAGGAAAAGACCACGGCGATCCTGACCGAGGCCGCCCGTTCCGGCCGCCCCGTCGCGGCTTTGCTGCTGACCGACATGCCAACCGGCAAGCCGCCGTTCAGGTCGGCGCGCGACTGGCTCGAGGAATTGCCCGCCCAGGAACCTTCGCCGTGGGAGCCGGACCATCCGGCGATAGAAGCCTGGCTTGCGGCTGTGCCGGATGCCGGGTTTGAAACGATCTGGCTGTCCGACGGTTTGGCGCGGCCGGGGCGCGAGTCGCTGGCTGCGAACCTGCAACGCCACGGACGCCTGACGATCCTTGAATCGCCAGGTAATGTTGTGGCCATCCGCCCGCCGGAATATCAGGGCGGGATGATCTCCGCGACGCTGCTACGCCCGGTTGCCGGCCCGGAACAAACCGTCACCGTCTACGCCTTTGGCCCGGACCCGTCGGGCATCGAAAGGCGGCTGGCGGCGCTGGACGTGGTTTTTGATGCCGGAGCGCTGCAAACCACCGCCGAATTCGACCTGCCGGCCGAGCTGCGCAATCGCATCCGGCGGTTCGTGATTGCCGGGAAACGATCTGCCGGGGCCGTGTCCCTGACCGACGATGCCCTGAAACGCCGCAAGGTGGCACTTTTCGCCGGAGCGCAGGCCCGCGAAGGCCAGGAACTGGTATCGTCGCTGCATTTCTTGAAAAAGGCGCTGGCGCCCAGCGCGGAACTGATCGAAGCCCCGGTGCGCGAAAGCCTGCTGGCCAACCCGGATGTGGTGGTTCTGGCGGATGTCGCGAACCTGACCGATCTTGAATCCGCGGCCCTGAGCGATTGGGTGAAATCCGGTGGTCTGCTGGTTCGGTTTGCCGGGCCAAGGCTGGCGGCAAAAAGCCTGCGCCGGGCCGAGGATGATCCGCTGCTGCCCGTGCGCCTGCGCGCGGGCGGGCGCAATGTCGGCGGCGCAATGTCATGGGGTTCGCCAAAGCGCTTGCGCCCGTTCAAAAAGGGAACGCCCTTTTTCGGCCTTGCCGTGCCCGACGACGTGACCGTCACTTCGCAGGTCGTGGCCCAGCCCGATCCGTTTCTGGCGGAACGAACGATTGCGTCGTTGCAGGACGGCACGCCGCTGGTCACGCAGAAAGCGCTGGGCGACGGGCGGGTCGTGCTTGTGCATGTGACCGCGAACGCCGAATGGTCGACCCTGCCACTTTCGGGCCTGTTCGTGCAGATGCTGGACCGCCTGGCGGTCTCGACGCGCATCGCCGCGCCGTTGGCGGCCGATCTGGCAGGGCAGGTCTGGCAGCCCGAAC
Source organism: uncultured Rhodobacter sp. (assembly GCA_964600965.1). Classification (GTDB taxonomy): domain Bacteria; phylum Pseudomonadota; class Alphaproteobacteria; order Rhodobacterales; family Rhodobacteraceae; genus UBA5972. The sequence continues at coordinate 5,382 of CAZRLO010000054.1, read as the reverse complement.
AGGTGATGAACGCCTTCGGTGAATTGCGCCCGGGCGACGACCTGATCGGCATTGCGGGCGAGCATCTGGCAAGCGGCGCGGTTGCACCCGACCTGCTGCCGGGAACCTATCGCAACGATGAACGCCAGATCGCGGTGAACGTGATCGCACCCGAGCGCGACCTCGAACCGGCGGTCTGGGCATCGGACATCGCCGTGCAATCTATGGAGACCGTGGCCGAGCAGCCGCTCAAGGCGCTGTTCCTCGTGGCGGCGCTGATCCTGCTGATGCTCGACGTCGTGGCGACCCTGTGGCTGGGCGGTCGATTGACCGGGCCGAGGGCCGGACCAAGGGCCGGAGTAGTGGCCAGCATGTTGCTGCTGGCGCTGATCAGCCCGCCGCGGGCAGATGCCGCCGATGAACAGGCGCTGCTGGCAACGGGCGATACGGTTCTGGCCTATGTCCGGACCGGCGATGCCGCGGTCGACGGCACGTCCGACGCCGGCTTGTACGGGCTTTCGCAGGTGCTGGCCCTGCGCACGGCGGTGGAGCCGCCCGATCCGATTGCGATTGATCTGGAAAACGACGAACTGGCGTTTTTCCCGTTGATCTACTGGCCGGTTTCGGAGGCTCAGCCAATGCCGTCCGAGGCCGCGTATGAGCGGCTCAACGCTTATCTGCGCACCGGCGGCATGATCCTGTTTGACACGCGTGACGCCAATCTTGGCGGGCTGGGCGGCGGCACCCCGAACGGACGGCGGTTGCAGCAACTCGCGGCCCCGCTCAGCATTCCGGCGCTGGAACCGATCCCCGCCGATCATGTGCTGACGCGCTCGTTCTATCTGTTGCAGGATTTCCCCGGTCGCCACGCCCGAAGCGATGTCTGGGTCGAGGCAGCGCCCGCAGATGCCGTTCGCATCGAGGGAATGCCTTTCCGAAATCTCAATGACGGCGTTTCGCCCGTGGTGATTGGCGGCAATGACTGGGCATCGGCCTGGGCGTTGTCGCGGCAAGGCCAGTTCATGTATCCGGTGGGACGCGGCGGTTATGCCGGGGAACGCCAGCGCGAGATCGCGTTTCGTTTTGGGGTCAATCTGGTGATGTATGTGCTGACCGGGAATTATAAGTCCGATCAGGTCCACGTGCCGGCGCTGCTGGACAGGCTGGGGCAATAGGATGGTGACCGAACTCGTCTTCGACCCATTGTTGTCGCCCCTATTTCTGGCGCTGCTGGCGGCGGTTGCGGCCGGGTTCCTGATCCTTGCGCTGTGGCGTGGCCTGAATGGCTGGTGGCTGAGGACCGGTGCGGCCCTTGTGCTGTTCGCAGCGCTTGCCAACCCGTCGCTGCGTCAGGAAGAGCGGGATCCTCTGAGCGACGTCGTGCTGCTGGTGTCTGATCAGACGTCCAGCCAACAGATCGCCGGGCGCGAAGATCAGGCAAACGATGCGTTGGCGGCAATCGAGGCCAGCCTGAAGCGCAGGGAAAACATCGAAATCAAAAAGGTGGTTCTAAAGGACGCGCCACAGGGCAGCGACGCCGGAACCCTGTTGATGACCGCCCTTTCAGATGCCGCCGCACAGGTTGCGCGCGCGCGACTGGCCGGTGCGATCCTGATCACCGACGGGCAGGTTCACGACATGACGCTTGCCCCGGATTTCCCGGCGCCCGTGCATGTTTTGCTGACCGGGCGCAAAGATGACTGGGACCGGCGCCTGCATATCACCGCAGCGCCAGCATTCGCCATTCTGGGTGAACCGGTCATGCTGAAACTGAAAGTCAGCGACACGGGCCAGATACCTGCGGATACCGGCCAACAGACCGACCTGGCCATCGCCGTCGATGGTGGCCCGGTCCAGCGCTTCCGCGTGCGCGTTGGCGAAGAGTTGGAATTGCCGCTGCAACTGGAACATGGCGGCCAGAACGTGCTGCAATTTTCGATCCCCAAGGCCCCGGGCGAGCTGACGGACCGTAACAATGCCGCCGTCGTCACCATCAACGGTGTGCGGGACCGGCTGCGGGTCTTGCTGGTTTCGGGGGAACCTCACGCGGGCGAGCGAACGTGGCGCAACCTGCTGAAATCGGATTCCGCGGTCGATCTGGTGCATTTCACCATCCTGCGCCCGCCGGGCAAACAGGACGGTGTGCCGGTGACCGAACTGTCGCTGATCGCCTTTCCGACCCGCGAGCTGTTTCTGGACAAGATCGACGAGTTCGACCTGATCATTCTGGACCGGTACCGCCGCAGGGGCATCCTGCCGTCGGTCTATCTTGATAACATCGGCCGCTATGTCGAAAACGGCGGCGCGGTGCTGGTGGCCGCCGGTCCGGCGTTTGCCGGTGTGGAAAGCCTGTGGCGCTCGCCACTTTCTCGGGTCTTGCCGGCAGAGCCGACCTCGCGCGTGCACGAAACCGGCTTTGTGCCCCGGATATCCGATCTGGGCACGCGGCACCCGGTGACCGAGGGGCTGGAAAACTTCGCCCCCCGCCCGCGGGATTCCGATGGCAATCCGGGTTGGGGCCGATGGTTCCGCATGGTCGATCTGAAAGCGGTGTCCGGCCATACCGTGATGACCGGCGCGCAGGATCGCCCGCTTTTGGTGCTGGACCGGGTCGGCGTCGGCCGCATCGCGCTCTTGGCGTCGGATCAGGCCTGGCTGTGGCATCGGGGCTACGAAGGCGGTGGCCCGCAACTGGAGCTGCTGCGAAGGCTGGCGCATTGGATGATGAAAGAGCCGGAACTGGAAGAAGAGGCGCTGCGGGCGACCGCGCGCGGTCGACAGGTGACGGTGACGCGTCGCTCGCTGGTTGACACGACCCGGCGCCTGACGATCGTGGGTCCGGGCGGAGATTCCGAGGAAATCGCTTTTGATGAAATCTCGCCCGGGCGTTATACCGCCGGATTTGAAGGGGCGGAAAACGGATTGTATCGTCTGACCGACGGCGAGCTTCGGGCCGTGATCGCGCTTGGCCCCGCCGCACCGAAAGAGTTCGAAAACCCGGTTTCCGCACCGGATATAGTGGCCCCTTACATTGCCGAAACCCGCGGCGGCATCCACCGTCTGACCGCCGGTGTGCCCGATATCCGGCTGGTCAATGCGGGCCGGGTGGCGACCGGGCGGAACTGGGTCGGCCTCACCCCGCGCGGTGCCTATGTCACCACCGATATCCGGTTGCGACCATTGGGCTCGGCGTTGCTGTTCCTGCTGCTGGCAGCCGGGCTGGCACTGCTGTCGTGGCGGCGCGAGGGGCGCTGATCGTCAGGAATCCCCCGGCTATGCCACCGGGGATAAGATGGTATCGACGTTTCAAATGCAATGGAGATTACTGTTTAACATCAACACGATAGATCAATTCAAGTCGTCTGGCCGCCTGGCCGACTGGTCGTCCGGTCGTCTAACCGGCTAGACCGGTGGACGTGGTTGCTGCCGCGCCGTTTCGGCCGGGCCCTTGTCCGGCTTCGGCCCCTGCCCCGAAACCGCAGTCGCAACCACAATCGCATGACGGGCTTGCCCGGTGGCGCTGCAAGGTCCATACCGTTTTCGCGCGGCAACAAGGCTTGGATATGCTCAACTATAACAGTCTGGGTGATGCAAATGGGGTGCCTTTGCTGATTGCCCATGGGCTGTTTGGTTCCGCCCGCAACTGGGGCGCCGTGGCGCGACGGCTGAGCAGCGAACGGCGCGTCGTCGTTGTTGATATGCGAAATCACGGCACCAGCCCCCATTTTTCAAGCAACACCTACGATGACATGGCGGGCGATCTGGCCGACGTCATTGCCCCGCTGGGCACCAAAGCGGACGTGCTGGGCCATTCGATGGGGGGCAAGGCCGCGATGGTTCTGGCGCTGCGGCAGCCGGGGCTGGTGCGCAATCTGATTGTCGCCGACATTGCGCCGGTGGCGTATTCTCACAGCCAGATGCCGATGATCAACGCGATGCAATCGCTTGATCTTTCGGCAATTTCATCGCGCCGGGAGGCAGATGCGGCACTTGCCCGGCAAATCGCGGATCCCGGTGTACGCGCCTTTTTGCTGCAAAGCCTCAACCTTCACGGCGAACGCCCCGAATGGAATTTGAATCTTGGGCAACTTGCCTTTGACATGGATCGCATTTGTGGATTTCCGGACCTTTCCGGCAGCTTTGGCGGGCGCACGCTTTTCCTGACCGGATCCCAATCGGACTACGTTCTTCCCGGCTATCATCCGCGCATCATGTCGTTGTTTCCAAACGCGGAATTTCGCGAGATTGCCGGCGCAGGTCACTGGCTGCACGCCGACAGGCCGCGCGAATTCGAACGCGAATTGCAGCATTTTCTGAACCGGTGATGCCGCCAATGACCCGCCCACGTTGGCAAGCGGCGCGAACTGGACTAGGATGCCCCGGTATTTGTATAGCTCTGATCAGGAGGTTTGCCCGTGAAACGCCGAGACCTATTGACCCATTCAGCGATGTCGCTGATTTCATTCGGTTTGATCCCAACCCGCAGCTTTGCCGACGGTGCACCTGATATCCTGATCGGAATTCCAGCGTCACAAAAGAAGAAGGTGAAATACAAGACGGCGCCGCCCCTGATCGATGCCTGCGTCAAACGGCTGAAGACATTGTGCCGCCTGATCCGGGACGACATGCACATCATCAACAATTGCTACAAGAAAATGCTGGCCGATATCGACCGCCGCCTGAAAGCAGGTGGTATGTCGGCCGAAGAACAGGCGAACCTGGTGGCGCTGCGGAAAAAATTGCGTAGCGAATACAACCGGTTATTGGAGATTTCGACCGGAAAATCCGCCCCCTATATCAAGGAAGGGCGCAAGCACGTTTTTGACTCTTTCTGCAAGAAATCCGGCAAATTCCGCAAGGCGGCCGCCAAGGATTCCGATGCATATGCCAAGGCGAAAAAGGCCAGCACCAAGCGCGCCAAGGCCAAGAGTGCGCGAAAAAATCTGAAAACCGCCAGCCGCATCATACGCGATGCGCTGGACAGGTATACCAAGCGCGTGAATACCAACGAAAAATCGCTCAAGAAGGCGGCGAAAGCGGCGGGAACCAAGAAGGTCTACACCAAAAGCCGTCGCGACAAGATCCGCAAGGCCGCCAACCGCTTGATGGACCGGACTTGGGACTTGGTCGACGCCAATAGCAAGATTGACGGATTGCGGGCATTCACGAAATAAATCAAGGCCTTACGGACAATCGAGCCGCGCGGTCACCAACACGATGTCACCCTTCACCGACCGGGGCTTCACCGCGCAACCGGTGGCCGCCTCGATGGCCAGAACCAGCCGTTCCTGCCCGAATTTCCGCTGGGATTTCTGCCGGTAATTGGTGCGCACGGCCTGTACGCGATCGCCCTTGCGAAAGACGGTGATTTTGTCGCCCGCCAGGGTGATCTCGGCCCTGCTG
>CAZRLO010000053.1:0-18752 GCA_964600965.1 uncultured Rhodobacter sp. | reverse complement strand
CGGGTCGAAATGCGGGAATGTGGTAACGGTCGCTGCCAGACGTTTCTGTTCACCGTCCAATTGGCCGATTTCAACGGCCGTTCCGGGTTCCGCGTGAGTCACGTCAAGCCGCGCCAGCGCGATGGTCTTGCCAAGCCAAGGTGATTTCATGGCCGAGGTGACGACCCCGATCTGTGCCTTGCCGATCCGCACGCAATCGCCGTGAACCGGGATCAGGCCGCCCTCGATATCCAGCCCGACCAGCTTTTCCTTGGGGTGAGCCTTGCGCTCCTCGATCGCCGCGCGTCCGATGAAATCGTCTTCCTGCGTCTTGAGCGGCACGGTAAAGCCGATCCCCGCCTCGAAAGGATTGGTCTGATCGGAAAACTCGTAGCCTGCGAAGACCAGACCGGATTCGATGCGCAACATGTCGAGCGCCGCCAGTCCCAGCGGCACCATGCCCATGGGTTCGCCCACTTTCCAGATGGCGTCGAAGACCTCTTCGGCGGCATCCGGGTGGCAAAACACTTCGTATCCCAGCTCGCCCGAATACCCCGTGCGGCTGAGAACGACGGGCGTGCCCTGAATATCGCCCAGACGCGCGGTGGTGAACCGGAACCAGGCCAGATCCTCGACCGTCGAATGGGTGGGGGGCGTCCACAGCACCTGTTTCAGAATGTCCCGCGAAAGAGGCCCCTGAACGGCGATGTTGTGGTGATGGTCGGTCGAGCACCGCACCCAGGCATTCATCCCGTGTTTCTCGGCCTGATCGCGCAGCCATTTGCCCGAACTGTCACAGCCACCGATCCAGCGGAAATTATACTCTCCCAGCCGGAAAACCGTGCCATCGTCGATCATGCCGCCATGCTCGTAGCACATGGCCGTATAGACGATGCCACCAACGGCCAGTTTCCTAATGTTGCGGGTCACGCACATCTGCACCAGCTCGGCCGCGTCCGGGCCCGTGATTTCGTACTTGCGCAACGGCGACAGGTCCATCACGACGGCTTTTTCGCGCGCCGCCCAGTATTCGGCGATGGCGCCGTGGTTGGACATCTGGTTGGCCAGCCAATAGCCGTTATATTCAACGAATTCACGGGTATGCTTGGCAAAGCACTTGTGAAATCCGGTTTCTTTGGTCGGCTCCACATCCGCCTCCACATTTTTTCGAAATCCCGCTGAGGGTTTGAAGTCTTCGGTATCCTTGTAAACCCGGACCTGAATGTCGGTCGGGTTCCAGGCGTTGGTCGCATCGATATCGCACGGGCAGGCCGTCGATACGCAAACAATATCCGTCAGCGCACGCAGCATCACGTAATCGCCGGGACGCGACCACGGATCATCGATGCTGAGCACATGATGATCGTCGATCATCGTGTTGAAAAAGAAATTGATCGAAGGCCAGCCGACGCGTGGCCGGATGTCCCACTGTGCAAATTCCCGGTTGATGTTGTCGCTGCAATTCACATGGCCGGGATAGCCCGCGTCGTCGTAATAACGCGGATAGCACGACAGACCATAGGCATCGTGCCGCCCGCAGGTATCCTGCACGATTTCGAACAACGGCTCCTGATCGACGCTCCAGAATTTCGACATGATGCCCGGCACCGGGTAGATGCATCCGGTCAGCGACCGCGTCGTGGTCATGTTGATGTCGCGCTCGATCCCCTTGTCGAGCTCGGCCATCGAAAAGGTCTGGAAATCCGTGCATTCGCGCCCTTGCACATCCATGATCTGAATATACTGGCCCTTGCGAACCTCGTAGGCTTTGGCGTTGCCCGGCTGGATATTGTAGTCCTGCAACGGATCGGCCACCGGTGCCGCCGGGCCGATGCCGCCCTTGCCCTGCGAAGGGTTCGCGCGGCGAACATAAAGCACGATTTCCGTTGGAACGTTCTGAGCATGCGGGTCCATCGGTCCGCCCGCCGCGCAGACGATCAACAGCCCCTCGTGGCTGGCGTGGAAATCGGCGGTCTCGCCGGCTTTGGAGCCTTCGGGGAATATCAACGCCCCATCGGCACGACCAATGTCGAAATTCGCGGCTTTCAGGGCCTTGAGAACTTTCAGCCCGGTGGGATGGGTCGAAAGCGCGGTTTGCAGGCCCTTTGGATCGCGCCCACCCCTTGCCCCGATCATCGCGGCATCGGACGTCCCGTCGGGCGCAAAGAATACCAGTTCGACCGGTTGCAACCCTTCGCGGTCGAGGATCGAAATCTCGTCGCCCTTTTCGATTTTGACCGCGCGGGATCCGCCGCCCCGGATGGGATATCGTTCGGTGCCATGCGGCAGGATCGGCAATCCGGGCGAGATGATGCCGCGCCGCGCTGTCGAGGTTTCGAATTTCTGGTGAATTGTCATGTGCCAAGGAACCTGGGTTGAGAGGCGGGTTAAACGCGCGAAGGCTTGCCGGAAAATCCGGCAAACTTCGCTTCGCTGAACGTATCTCGCGCGTCGGGATTGGGGTAACCGGACATCAGGCCAGCCCAAGCGCTGCTTTGCGTTTGACCGACCATTTGTTGAGCAGATGGTCGATCGCCAACCCGATGAAGGCCACACAAAGCCCAAGGATCAGACCGTTCCCGATGCCATTGCTGTCGGACAGCGAGCCCAGGATCAACTGGCCCAGATCGTCGGTGCCGATCATCGCGCCGATAATCACCATGGCAAGCGCAAACATCACGGTTTGATTGATCCCCAGCACGATATGCGGGAATGCCAGCGGCAGTTCGATCAGGAACAACCTTTGCAAACGGCTGACGCCCGACATCGATCCGGCCTCATGCAATTCCGGCGGAACATTTTTCAGACCCTGAATGGTGTACCGCATCGCAGGGATCATCGCGTAGGGCGTGATCGCAATCAAAACCGCAGTGTCCGAAACGTTGAACAGCATGATCGCGGGAATGAGGTAGATGAACGACGGGAAGGTTTGCAGCGTGTCGCAGATCACCAACACCGTTTTGGAGGCGCGCGGGTTCTGCGCCGCCAGGACACCGATCACGAAGCCGAGCGATCCGGCGACGATGACCGAAATGGATACGAGGTATGCGGTGATCAGCGCCCGATCCCACCACGTGGTCAGCGAAATGAACAACAGGAAACCGCCAACGACCAGGGCAGAGCGAATGCCGCCGATCAAATATCCGATCCCCATGACCAGCGTGAATGTCGAAATCACCGGCATGCCAAGATAGGATCTCTTCATTGGCAGCAGCACGGTTTCAATCATCCATACCTTGAAACCATGCAGCGGCGTGTACCAATTCGTGACCATCCAGTCGACGCCCGACTGCCAGAACAGTTCGGTGGTGATGCCCTTGTTGGTCGGGACGAGGAACAGGTAGTTGGTTCCGCCCTGAAAAATCAGTTTGCCAACGAACGCCAGCGCAATGCCGCCAACGAAGATACCGGCCAGGATGAATTTGTTCCGGTGGCGTTCGGCAAAGGACAGATCGGCAAAATAGTCGATCGGCTTGTTGGCCCAGGCAAGCGAAAGCCGGTCCAGAACGATCGCGATCAGCACGATACAGATACCGAGTTCCAGCGCCTTGCCAATCCGCAGTCCGTTCAGCGCCTTGAGCAGATCATCGCCCAGGCCCTGCGCACCGATAAGCGCGGCAATCACGACCATCGCAAGACATTGCATGATGACCTGGTTGACGCCGACCAGAATGTTCTGACGGGCCGTCGGCAACATGACGCGGAACATCAACTGAAAGGCGGTGCAGCCGCTCATGAGTCCGGCTTCGACGACCTCCGGCGAAACGCCCTTGAGCCCAAGGATCGTCAACCGGATCATGGGCGGGGTCGCGTAAACCACGATTGCCAGAGCCGCCGCATGATCGCCCAGACCGAACAGAACCGTCATCGGCACCAGATAGGAAAACTGCGGCATCGTTTGCGCAATGTTCAGAAACGGCATGATCGTCGCCTCGAAAGAGCGATTTCGGTATGCCACAATCCCGAAGAACAGACCGATCATCACGGATACCGGCGCGGCCACCAGCACCAGCGATACGGTTTTCATCGCCGGTTCCCATTGCCCGAATATGGAGATATAGGCCAGCGACAGCCCGACAAGGGCCGCAAGTGCCTTGCCGCCGAGGTTGTAGCCAAGCAGCACCGCGCCGCCAAGAACGACGGTCCACGGCAGACCGGGAAGCCTTGCCCACGGATTGTCACGCACGTAGCTCCAGTCGGTGAACGTCACGATGGTCTTGACGCCGCCAACCAGAAATTCGCGAATGGTCTGGATGAAGAACAGGATGAACCAGGAAAGGGATCTGGTGATCTCTTTGATCACGGAAATCTCTTCGTTTTCCTCAAGAGCCGGATTGTAGACATCGACGGTTATCCAGTCGAACATGACATAACTGATGCCGTCGGTCAGCCATTGCGGAAGCCACGCAATCAGCGAGGGCAGCCGCCAAAACAGGTTCAGGCTCTTGTTTTCCGACGGCCCCACAAAGTTGTACAGCAGAAAAAATACGATCATGAGCGCGATGAATTGCTGGAAACTGGATTGCCGGAACCGCTCTAACATGATCAGGCCCCGTGCGCTTGCGCGTCATCGCCGCCAAACAGAATGTGAAGCATGTTCGAGCGGCGAATTGACCCGATGACCTTGTCGTCGGCATCGACCACGGCCACGGTTTTTTGCTCTTCGAGAATCGCTTCGGCGACCGTTTCGATGATCACATCGCCCGAAACCCGGAGCTTGCTCATTTCTTCCTTCTTGCCGACCGGCTCCATCACCGACCTTACGGTAAGCACTTTCTCGCGCGGGACCTCTTCGGTGAATTTCCGGACATATTCCGTCGCCGGGGCCAGCACGATGTTGGCCGGCGTATCCAATTGCTCGATCACGCCGTCTTTCATGATCGCGATGCGGTCGGCCAGTCGCAGGGCTTCGGCAAAATCGTGTGTGACGAACAAGATGGTTTTCTTCAAAACACCCTGCAGGCGCAGGAACTCGTCCTGCATTTCCTTTCGGATCAACGGGTCAAGCGCGGAAAAAGGTTCGTCCAGGAACCAGATGTCCGGTTCGACTGCCAATGAACGTGCGATACCAACCCGCTGCTGCTGACCGCCGGACAATTGCCGCGGGAAATAATTCTCGCGTCCGGTCAGGCTGGTGAGGTCGACCATTTCCTTGGCGCGTTTCATCGCTTCGGGGGTGCGTGTGCCCTTGACCTGAAGCGGAAAGGCGATGTTTTCAAGGACGGTCTTGTGGGGCAGCAGGGCAAAACTCTGGAACACCATCCCCATTTTGCTCCGGCGCAGCTCGATCAATTGCTTGCCGTTCATCGCGATGATGTCTTCGCCGTCGATATGGATGTCCCCGGCGGTGGCGTCCGTGAGGCGGGAAATACAACGCAGCAGCGTCGATTTGCCAGACCCGGAAAGCCCCATGATCATTAAGAGTTCGCCGCGATAAACTTCGAAAGAAGCATCGTTTACGCCGACGACGCAGCCCGCCTCCTGAAACTTTTTCGCGTCGACGTTACCGTTGGCTTCGCGAAGCATCTTTTCCGCATTCTCGCCGAAAATCTTGTAGACGGATTCACATTTGATGACCGGGGGAGCTTGCGAAGTCATTTCATTTCCTTGCAGACGCGTTGCACCGAAGTCGCGCACAGTTCCAGGCGACTTGCTCAATTGTTAACCTGACAAATCGGTTTTGGCGATGCCCAAGCGGTCATGAAGGGGGCGGGGTCTCCCCGCGTCGCGCGACGCGAGGAGAGTTCTTGGAGTTAAGCGCCTGATCTTATTGAGTGAAGGGCTTCCAGACGTCTTCGTGATCGGCAAGCCATTTTGTGGCAGCATCCTGATGGCTCATCTTGTCGATGTCGACCAACGCAGCCATTTGGCCGATGTCACGCGTTGAGAACGAAATTTTCGAGAATGCCGTATAGGCAGCCGGGTGGGTTTTCGGGAACTTGTAGTTCGCCGCTTTCTTCAGCCAGCCTTTGGGCGACCCACAGGAACCATCGCCACCGTCGGCCTGACGGCAACCGTCAAAGTACTCGGGGAACTCGATGAAGACGAAGCCGTCCGCATCCGTGAAGTTCGGAGTCCAGTTGAAGGTGATGATACCGCGGCCTTCTTTCTTGGCAGAGGCAAGCTCGGCCCAGATCGCGTCGGCACCGCCGGCGAATTTGACAACATAGTCGTCGCCAAGACCCAGCGCATCAACCCGTTGGGGCATCAGATCGCCGTGCCAGCTTTGCGGGCCTTCCAGCCAGCGGCCCTTGCCTTCGGAGTCGGCAGTTGCAAACACGTCTTTGCAACCTTTCAGAGCTTCCCAATTCGGCAGGCCCGGGCAAAGATTGTCGTCGATCACGTATTGCGGAACACCCATTTCTTCGAGCGTCGCAGCAGCGTGGGTACCGGCGTCGATAATGCCGCCTTTGGCCATCGCATTGTAGAACGACGCGCCAAAGCTTGACTGCCATACTTCGTGCGAGATGGTTACGTCGCCGTTACGGATGGCTTCGTAAACAGCCTGACTGTCAGCCGGCACGTATTCAACGGTGTCGCCCATGCTTTCGAAGATGCCGCCAATCACATAGGCCATCACCACCTGGCTGGACCAGTTGTGCGTCGGAATCACGATCGGCTCTGCCGAATCCTGCGCGAATGCCGCGCTGGATGCGGACGCGAGCGCGAGCGAAAGCGCAAACGCTGTGGCCTTGTTTTTGAGTACTTTCATTTTAGTCTCCCTGTCATTGTGTCTGGTGGCACCCTAACGGCGTCACCTCGGGTTGCGGACGCGGAGCGCCCTGTCGGACCCTTGGGGGTCTTCGTATTACGTGCCCGCGATTTTGAGTGAAACGGATTATCATTGCAACAATTAGCATGCTGAATCACGGGATTTTGGTCGACTTTTATTGAAAATTGGTTCCGCATTCTCCCAATTTGGTCCAGATGTGGCATCTAATTGGTCGATCCAACTGAATTCATGGCGCAGATTCACAATTTTGGTTCGATTTTGGTACAGACGTTTCGCATCGCGCGAATCGGTTGTTTCGCCCGAATATGCGCCGCTTTGATCTGTCGGTCAGCCGGGTCGTCGTGTCGAAAAGACCGGTGCGGTTCCGGTAAATCACGGCAGTGGAAATTGTATCTTCGGGCACCGAAATCTGCCGGGGAACCACGGCATGGCCGAATGCCTGGCACCCAATGCCCTCCGGTTCATCCAAGCGGCGGGTCGGACCGCGAATGATCCCAGTCCGGTTCAAAACCCAGAATTTCGGTGTCCGGCGGCAATGCCGGATTGAAGAGCTGGTTATGCGCCATCGTCGCCACGAAAAGCGGGTTGTGCGGTGCCAGACGCCAAGTCTTGCAATGCAGATCAAACCGCTGGGAATAAGCCTCGAAAGTCAGAATGCACGTTTCGGCCGCGCGAATGCGGGCCGCACCCGGCGAAGCCGGTGGAAACGTCGCCGTCAGAATATCCGAGAATTCCTTGTGTTTCTGATAATACGTGGCCGAAAAGAACTGCAACGCGGCGCTGCGTTTCTGCGCCGGATCATTGGTCTTCTTGGCCATATGCATCATTTCCGGCGTCACCGAATATCCCGGTGCCTTGTTCAGAACGGTGATGATGCGCCCTTGCGACTGCGCCTCGCCGGGCAACAGAACGGTCGGCATAATCGGGTCGTCCGGGCGCCCATCCGTGTCGCGCATCGCGATCTGGCGCACATGGCATTGCCATTTCAAAAAGGCGCTGCGCAGCGGGTGATCCGAAAAACTTACGCCCAATGCGGATGCAACCGAGCTCATGCGACTTCCCTTTTCACGTTGACGACAGCGGCAAAAGGACGGTCGTGGGACAGGCTTGGAATGCGTCCGCGGGTCGCGGGAACCTCGTCCAGATCGATGGTGGCGTGAACGATACCCGGCGCGGTGCCGCCGTCGGCGATCACGTCGCCCCAGGGCCCGATCACCAGCGAATGGCCGTAGCTTTCGCCGCCGCCCGGAATTTCGCCGATGGCACAGGGTGCCAGCACAAACACGCCGTTCTCGATCGCGCGCGCCCGGTTCAGAACGTGCCAATGCGCCTCGCCGGTGCGGCGCGTGAATGCGGCGGGCACCGCGATGATCTCGGCACCGGCCTGCGCCAGATCGCGGAAAAGACCGGGAAAGCGCAGATCGTAGCAGATCGTGTGTCCGATCCGGCCAAGCGGCGTGTCGGCAAGAACCGCCTGCGTTCCGGCGGATACGCGGGCACTTTCGCGGAAAACCTCGTCCGCGGACAACTGGATATCGAATAGATGGATCTTGTCGTAACGGCTTTGAATCATGCCCCTGTCGTCGATCACGTAACTGCGGTTCAGGATTTTGTCATCGCCCGTGGCAATCGCGATGCTGCCCAGCATGATCCAGACCCGGTTTTCGCGGGCGAAATCCAGATACGCCTTCAGGAAGGGATGCGCGCTTTCGGGTGCCGCGGGCGGGACCAGGGCCGCGCCTTCGCTTTTCAGCCCACCGCAATATTCCGGTAGCAAAAGAAACCGCGCGCCCGCCTTGACGGCGACGTCTGCCATCGGCAGGGATTCGTCCAATGCGGACGCGAAGTCGGGCATTGGGCGGGTCTGGAGGCAGGCAATTTCAAGCGGGCGCGCCATGTCTTAGAACTTCATATAGGCTTTCCGAAGCATGACCAGCGGGTGCCGGTCCGACATCTGGAATTTCAGCAGCAACTCGCGCGCGATCATGTCGCGGTCCTGCTGATTGTCCGGCAACTTGATCGTGTCCGGGATCGAAACCCAGCCATTGTTGTTGCGGTCGAAAACGGCCGGTGCGCCGTCTTCATAACCCATGTGAATGTCTTCGAGCCAGTTCAGGTCGTCCCAGCCCATCGTTTCCATGTATTTGGTCAGAAACGGCGTGATCCGCGAATAGTCCGGCACAAGGTTGACGTCGTAACGATACCCAATGTGCTGTCCGATTTCCTTTTCACGTTCCGATTCCAGCCCGGCCGAATCCTTGACGAACTGATCGACGTCCGTGATCTCCGAGCCTCTGTACTGTGTTCCAGCCATGATGGCCTCCTTTTTCAGGTGTCGGTGCGTTCAAAGAACACACCCTACGGTTTTTGTAGGGTGCGTGGTTTCCCACGCACCGATGCCTTACAGATGGTGATAATCGTCGACGCCAACGGTGTGGTTGGTGCCGGCCAGCGGAACACCCGCCATTGCCGATGCTTCCATCGTCAGCGCTGCCAGATCTTCCGGCTCCAGACTATGGACGTGCGTCTTGCCACAAGCACGGGCAAAGAGCTGCGCCTCGATCGTCAGGGTGTGCAGGAAGTTGTAGACACGTTCCGCCGCCTCGTCCGGGTCGAGCCGCGCGCGCAGGATCGGGTCTTGCGTGGCAACGCCAACCGGGCAACGACCCGTATGGCAGTTATAGCAATGGCCCGGTGCGGCACCGACTTCTTCCTCGTAGTTGGCTTCGGGGATGTCCTTGTTGCAGTTCAGCGCCATCATGACCGAATGACCAATGGCAATCGCATCGGCACCAAGCGCGATCGCCTTGGCGACATCGGCACCGTTACGGATACCACCGGCGTAGACCAGACTGATCTGGCCGCGCTTGCCAAGGTCGTCAATCGCTTTGCGTGCCTGCCGGATCGCGGCAATGCCGGGAATGCCGGTATCTTCGGTCGCAAGGTGCGGACCGGCACCGGTGGAACCCTCCATTCCGTCGATATAGATCGAATCCGGGTCGCATTTCACTGCCATGCGCACGTCGTCATAGACCCGCGCGGCCCCCAGTTTGAGCTGGATCGGGATTTGCCAATCGGTTGCTTCGCGGATTTCCTGGATCTTCAGTGCCAGATCGTCCGGTCCCAGCCAATCGGGATGACGGGCAGGTGACCGCTGGTCGATGCCAGCCGGAAGAGACCGCATCTCGGCCACCTGATCCGTCACTTTTTGGCCCATCAGGTGGCCGCCAAGCCCGACTTTGCAGCCCTGTCCGATAAAGAACTCGCAGGCGTCCGCCAGAACCAGGTGGTTCGGGTTGAAGCCATACCGCGACTGGATGCACTGGTAGAACCACTTCGAAGAGTAACGACGCTCGTCCGGGATCATCCCGCCTTCGCCGGAACACGTTGCCGTACCCGCCATGGTCGCCCCACGCGCCAGCGCGGTTTTCGCCTCGTAAGACAGCGCGCCAAAGGACATGCCGGTGACGTATACCGGGATATCGAGCTCCAGCGGTTTCTTGGCGCGCGGGCCAATCACGGTCTTGGTCAGGCACTTCTCGCGGTAGCCTTCGATGATGAACCGCGTCAGCGTACCCGGCATGAATGTCAGATCATCCCAATGCGGAATTTTCTTGAACAGGGACATGCCGCGCATCCGGTAACGGCCCAGTTGCGCCTTGACGTGAATGTCGTCGATGACGCGTGGGGGGAAGATGAAACTGTCCCCCATCCGGTTCGTGTCACGATCGAGCGGCTTTTTCGTTTTGATGTCGCCATCAGCCATTTTTCTTTTCCTTTCCGCTCATCAGAGAATGAGTTTTTTCTCAGAGGGTTCGAGGTTGTCATAGTTCCAGAGCTGCCGACCGGCGACGACCTTGGTGAAATGATCGACGCCATTGTCGGGCATCAGGCCATATTGAGTCAGCTTGCGCGTCAGCCATGCCTTGTCCAGATCGGTCAGGCTCTCGGTAACAGCGTCCACGCCGAACGACTTGATCTCGCCGCCGACATAGATGGTGCCGTCATACATGCTGTCGCCGAGATTCTTGCCCGCATTGCCGCAGATGATCATGCGCCCGCGTTGCATCATGAACCCGGTCAGGGCGCCGGTGTCGCCACCAACGACGATCGTGCCACCTTTCTGGTCGATGCCGGTCCGGGAACCAACGGAACCCTTGGACACCAGATCGCCGCCGCGGATCGCCGCGCCGAAAGTGGAACCCGCGTTCTTTTCAACCACGATCGTGCCTGCAAGCATGTTTTCCCCGCAGGACCAGCCGACGCGGCCGTTCACGGTCACGTTCGGGCCGTCGATCAGGCCGACGCCAAAATAACCCAGCGAGCCTTCGAAGATCAGCCGCAGGCGCGTAAGAATGCCAACGCCCAACGAATGTTTGCCGCGCGGGTTCTTGATCACGATGGTGCCGTAACCCTCTTGCATCAGGGCGCGGATTTTCTGGTTGGCTTCGGTCGATGTCATGTCGTCGACGTCAAGCTCGGTCCGCTTGTTGAAGTCAACGTCCGGTGCCCAGGGATATTCGAACCGCTCCTCTTCGTCGGGATTGAATTCAATGCGCATCGCGCGGCCCGAAAGCTGATCGGTGCGCATGCCCAGCGCGGTAACGCGCTCTTCCTGGCTCAATTGCCTGAGGTCAGCGTCGCTCATGCTTGCCATACCCGAACCTCCTCGTCATAGGGATCAGTCGTGTCGATTTCCTGCGGCAGGATCGCTCGGATCGCCACCTCTTCACTTGCCATCGCGATCAGATCGTCGCTTTCGTAAAGCACCAGCGGTTTCGCCGCCATCGTGTCCTTGGCCATGCCAAGCTGGTTCTTGGTTGCCACCAGATAGGTGAACACGCCGTCGATTTCCTCGATCGAGCGGGTCAGGCTGTCTTCCAGTGTGACGCCGTTGGCCAGATTGTCGGCCGTATAGACCGCCAGCAATTCGCTGTCGCAATTGGACTGGAACCGGTGCCCCTTGCGCTCCATTTCGCGGCGCATGATCCAGTAATTGGTGATCTGGCCGTTATGAACAACCGCAACGTCGTTATACGGAAACGCCCAATAGGGGTGCGCCGACCGGATATCGACATCGGATTCGGTCGCCATCCTTGTATGGCCGATGCCATGGGTGCCGGCGAAATCGTTCAGGCCGTATTGTTCGGACACAACCGCCGCATCGCCAAGGTCCTTGATCAGTTCCAGACCATTGCCCATCGACATGATCTCGACGCCTTCGAGGTCTTCGATGTGGCGCGCCATTTCCTCGGTGTCGCCCTCATGGCTGATGACGAAACGATGCGCGTAATCGGTGGCCGCTTCTTTCGACTTGATCGTGGCACCGTGCTCTTTCAGGCGGGCCTCGACCTTTTTCACACGCTCGGCGGCGACTTCCTTCATGCCGAAGCCGCGATTCATGTCTTCCTTTTCGGCAACGACGAAGCGCATGACATAATCGCCCTCCGTCGATTTGCCGTAGACCGCGTAGCCTGTGCTGTCCGGCCCACGATGTTTCAGGGCCTGCAACATCGCGGTCATTTCACCGCCGACGTTCGAGCTTTTGCCCTTGTGAATTAGTCCTGCAATACCGCACATCTGCGTTGCACCTCCTTCGATTTGTTTAAGGTGCGCGCCTGGCGCGCACCCCGCATTTCCACCCTGGCGTAGGGTGCGTGATTTCGCGCTCCAATCAGGGCAGGCATTCCATGTATGTGTCGTTGTCCCATTCGGTGACGGTCGCCATGAAACGGGCGTATTCGTCATGCTTGTATTCGTGGAACAAGCGGTACATCTCGCCGGGCAGGCCGCGTTGAACGACCTCGCTGCCCGCCAGATGATCCAGGGCTTCGCCAAGGCTCATCGGCAGTTTCTTGACCTGCTTGCCCGCCTTGATCGCATCATAGATGTTGCGTTCTTCGGGTTCGCCCGGATCCAACTGGTTGTCGATGCCGTCATCCATGGCCGCCAGCAGAGCAGAGCCCATCAGGTACGGATTCACCATGCTGTCAACCGAGCGGTATTCGAACCGACCCGGTGCCGAGACCCGCAGACCCGTGGTGCGGTTCTGGAAGCCCCAGTCCGCAAAGACCGGTGCCCAGAAACCCGTGTCCCAGAGCCGACGGTAAGAATTCACGGTCGAGGACCCGATCGCGGTCAACGCCTGCAGGTGGTGCACGACGCCGCCGATGGCTTCGAGCCCTTCCTTGCCCGGCATTTGCGGATCGTCGTCGTCCGGCATGAACGTGTTATCGCCGCCCCGGACATACATGTAGTTTTCGGCCATGCCCGGCAGGCTGTCCTTGTCGTTGCCGCAGGGAACGAAATGATCGTCGCCGCCGCGCCACAGGCTCATGTTGTGGTGACAGCCCGAGGCCGACACGCCCTCGAAAGGTTTGGTCATGAAACAGGCGAAAATCCCGTTTTCACGAGCCACCTGTGCGCAGATCTGGCGATAGGTCGTCAGACGGTCGGCATTGCGAAGCACGTCGTCGAACATCCAGTTCAGCTCCAACTGCCCCGGCGCGTCCTCGTGGTCGCCCTGGATCATGTCCAGACCCATCTTGCGGGAATAGCGGATCACCTGCATGGATACCGGGCGCAGGCTTTCGAACTGATCGATGTGATAACAGTAGGGCTTGGAATAACCATCGCGCGGCTTGCCGTTCTCGTCGAATTTCAGCCACATCATTTCCGGTTCGGTGCCGATGCGCAGGCTGCGGCCATGTTTTTTCTGAAAGTCTTCGTGCATCCGGCGCAGGTTGCCGCGTCCGTCGGACGTCAGGTAACCGCCGGGATTTTGTTTTTCCTCGCGGTTGCGGAACAGTGTGGAATACATCCGCCCGATGGTCGGTGCCCACGGAAGCTGCATGAAGGTTTCGGGTTCTGGAATACCGACCAGTTCCGCGGCTTCGGGGCCATAGCCCAGATAGTTGCCGGCGCGGTCCGTGAACAGGTTGACCGTCGCGCCGTAAACGAGCTGAAAGCCCTTCTTGGCGACGCTTTCCCAATGGTCGGACGGAATGCCCTTGCCCATGATCTTGCCGGTAACCGAGACGAACTGCAGATAGAGATACTCGATCCCCATCCGGTCGATCATCTTGCGGACTTCCTTGATTTTTTCGTCGCGCCCCGGCGCATCTACAAATCTTTCCAGGTCAGTTAAGGCCAATGTCAGTCTCCCTGTTTTTCAATTTTCCGGAGGTCTGCGCCTCCATTGGTTTCAACGAGTCAGCTCCACGGATACGGGCTGTTCGAGACGGGGTGTAGTTCCCCCTTTTCAAACCGCCCGAACCGGAATGGTTTCAGCAGATCCTGCTCTTCGCCCAGCACTTCGTCAGCGATCAGGTGCCCGACACCCAGCATTTTCCAGCCGTGGTTGCTGTCGGCGATCATGGTGGTGTTTTCGTGGAAATGGTCGAAAACCGGAAAGCTGTCGGCGGTAAAACAGCCAATGCCGCCCGATGCCTCGCGGTGATATTTCGGCATCATGCCCTCGAACCGCTTGTGGCAATGCGCCAATGCGGACACCCACATATGGGCGAAATGATCCGACGCCACGAATTCTGGCGACGACGGACCGTAAGGGTCGATGGCAACCTGATCGACCGCGGTTTCAACCTTGTAGGGCGATGCGCCGCCCTGAATTCCACCGAAATGCCAGTCGGGTTTGTAGTAGATGCCCCACATTTCATCCGTGACCAACGAGCCGTCTTCGCACGAATACAGCGGCGCGTCGGTGTCAACGTGAATGACCGGCGGAACCTTGCCGTCGTTGGTTTGCAACATCTCCGGTTCGACCTGCAAAACGCCTTCCTCCAACTGCCAGAACCGCCACATGTCGACGTCGTTGTGAACAGAGCCGTCCAGTCCCTTGACCGTGATCTGCTTGGGCATGCCCAGCATGTCCCAGAAATCCCGCGCCCACGGGCCGGGGGCGATGATCAGACGTTCGCACGTGATCGTGCCCTTGTTGGTCTCGACCGATTCGATGGTCGGTGAGCCGCTTTGCTGGTTCAGGCCCTTGACCTCGACTCCGGTCAGGATGCGCACGCCCAGTGCCTCGACCTTGCTTGCAATCCCGTACATCGACTTGGTGTTGTTGGAATAGCCGCCGCGCTTTTCATGCAGAACCGAGGTGATGCCCTGCGCCTGCCAGTCGCTGAACATGCCCTTCATATAGGCGTCGGAAGCATCGGCACCTTCGATGAAATCGCTTTCATAGCCGATGGCCTGTTGCTGTTCATAGATCGTGCGCACATCGTCGCGCATGGATTCCGACGAGATTTGCATATACCCGACCGGATGATAGCTGAGGGTCTTGGGATCGCTTTCCCAGATTCCGACCGAATGCGCCATCAGCTTGCGCATGGCCGGCTGGAAATAGTTGTTGCGCACGACGCCACAGGCAATGCCGGACGCACCCGAGGCGATCCCGCTCTTGTCGATCACGACGATGCGACCGTCGACCGATTCGCCCCTTTCGGCCAGCCGCTCCGCCAGCTTCCAGGCAGTCGACAAACCGTGAATACCGGCGCCAATAATCAGGTATTTCGCGTGTTCAGGAAATGCCATCCAGATCGTCCCTTTGTTGTGCCGCGACTCAGCCCGCGGCCAGCCGAAAACCCATTCGGCGGCATGTTTCCAAACCCAGTGCCAAAATGCAACCACTTCTGATCCAAAATTTATAAATATCTTGATTATCCGGTTTTTTGGTATAAGATTGGTATAAATATTGGAGGCAATCGCGTGAGTACCGACTTGCAAAAGTTGAAGGGCTCTGCCGACATCGCGGCGGCGCTGCGAAGGGAAATACTAAAGGGAATCCTGCTCTTGCACGACCGCTTGCCCGCCGAGCGCAGTCTTGCCGACACGTATGGCGTATCGCGCGGCACGATTCGCGAAGCCCTGCATCGGTTGGAGCAGGAAAATTTCGTCGAAGTGCGCCCCGGCAGCGGAACCTATGTTTCACATCAAACGAACGATGGTCTGGTTTCCCCGATCGAGAATGCGAATCCGCTGGAATTGATCGACGCGCGATTCGCATTGGAGCCGCATATGTGCCGACTTGCGGTCCTGCATGGAAGGCGCGCGGATTTCGACCGGATGGAAACGCTGCTGATCACGATGGAAGACAACATCACGGACCCCGTGGCTTTCGCCGAGGCAGACACGGATTTTCACCGGGTTCTGGCCGAATGTACGGGCAACAATCTGCTGATCTGGATGATCGGCCAGATCACCTCGGTACGCTCGCAGGACGAGTGGACCCGGATGCGGCATTTGACCTTGGGCGAGCGCATCATCGCGCAATACAACGCGCAGCATCGCCAGATCCTGAACGCCATCCGAACGCGCGAACCGGAACGGGCCGCCAACATGATGAAAGCGCACCTGGAAACGGCGCGCCTGTCACTGACGCGGGCCTCGGAAACCTGACAGATCACCGCGATCGCCCGTTTTTACGGTAATTTCCAACGCGTTACGGTAAGATCGACGCGTCTGGCCGCCCAGGCGAGCGGTTTGATGCTTCGCGCCACATCCCTTGCCGCCCCATGGCCGTTTTCGGCAGCCGAGTGCGGTTGGAAAGGTATGGGCCGCGTCTAGTTACGTGCGCGCCGACGTTTGCAGCCAGTTCATGTATACACGTTCGGCCAGGACGGCGATCCGGCCGGAATCCGCATCATAGTCGCCCTGAAGCACCGCCACGCCATCCGGTCCCAGCGCCGTTTGCAACGCTGTGGCATATTCGGGGATCGCCGCCCAATTTCCGACGGTGTCGGGTTCGATTTCCAGGTGAAACTGAACCGAAAACGCACGCGTGCCCCAACGCATCGCCTGAACTGCACATGCGGGCGACGTGGCAAGGCACTGGGCGCCGGCGGGCATCTGGGTCACTTCGGCGCCGTGCCATTGCATGCAGTTGAAATGTTCGGGCACATCGTCAAAGAAAATCCCGGTCGCTCCGGCTTCGGTCAGTTGGACATCCATGATGCCGATTTCGGGGATCGCCGATTTTCCGACGGTGCCGCCCAGCGCCTCGGCCAGTAATTGGTGCCCCAGACACAGGCCGAGATAGGGCATCCCCCTGCGCTCGACCGCCTCGCGGATAAGGTTTTTTTCAGCGGCCAGCCATGGGTGCCGGTCCTCTTCCCAGACATCCATCGGGCCCCCCATCACCCAAAGCGCGTCAAATGCGTCCAGTGATGGCAGGGCCTCGCCCTCGTCCAGATGCACGGCGGTCCATCTATGCCCGTCCTCTTCCAGAAAACCGCGAAACGACCCCGGATGTTCGGAACGGGCGTGTTGCAGAACCAGAATGTGCATGATGTACCTTTCGGATGGCGGGCGCGGCGGCGGCTCAGTTTCTTAATTTTGACGGCGGCATGCCGAAACTGTCGGTATGCGCCTTGGAAAAATGCGACGAACTGGAAAATCCGGTTGCCAGCGCCACCTCGGTCAGTGACAGCGGCGAGTTTCTAAGCAGATTTTGCGCCTTGTCCAGCCTAAGATCACGATAATACGCCATGGTCGTCTGTCCCATGATCCTGCGAAACAGGCGGTTTAGCTGACGGGACGAGATTTCGGCGAACTGCGCCAGATGCTCCAGCGTCAAGGGGTCGGCGATATGGGACTCCATCGATTCCACGACATCCAGAATGATCGCGTTTGTCGTGCCCACCCTTTCGACCAGCCCGCCGCGCTGCGGGTCACCCGAGGGGCGGATATTGGTGTGCAGAAACCAGTCGCTGACCAGTCGCGCGAAGACCGGCCCGTGATGCCGGGCGATGATCGCATGCATCAGATCCATCGGTGCGGTGCCGCCCGCGCAGGTCACCCGGTCGCGGTCGATCACATAGAGGCTGCGCTCGATCAGCAACATCGGCGAGATTTCGGCCAGCGCCTCGGCATGTTCCCAATGCACGGTCATGCGCCGCCCGCCCATCAGCCCGGCGCGCGCCAGAATCACGGGCCCGCCGGACACGCCACCCAACGTCAGCCCCGACCGCGCCATCCGGCCCAGCCAGCGGAACACGGCGGGATCGTCAAAGGAGACCGGGTCGCCACCGGCCAGAACCAGCAGCAGATCAAGTTTCAGATCGTCGCCGACCTGTGCGGCTGCGTCGACCCGTGCCGCACCCGACGAATGCGCCGTACCACCGCCGGGCGTGATGTTGGTGAGGCTGTACAATTGACGCCGGCTCAGCAGGTTCGCCGCGCGAAACGGTTCCACGACCGAAGCATAGGACATCAGCGCAAATCCGTCGATCAGCAGCACGCCGATGCGGTAAACGGGCGAATCTGTACCAATTCTGTCCATATTGTGCATATTTCCGGCTTTAATGTAAAAGTCCACCGCCACGTTCAGCTAAAAAATGGCAAGCGGACATTTGGGGCGGATTCTGATGCACTATTCGGCATGGAATGTATTCTGGCAGGGACTGACCGGCAACAAGGGCTGGAAACCCGCCTGGCGTGAACCGGAGCCGAAATCCGAATACGACGTCATCATTGTCGGCGGCGGTGGTCACGGGCTGGCGGCGGCCTATTATCTGGCCCGCGAATTCGGCATCACCAATGTTGCCGTGCTGGAAAAAGGCTGGATCGGTTCGGGCAATGTCGGGCGGAACACGACAATCATCCGCTCGAATTACCTGCTGCCCGGAAACGAGCCGTTCTACGAGTTTTCGCTGAAGCTCTGGGAGGGGCTGGAGCAGGATTTCAACTATAACGCCATGGTCAGCCAACGCTCTATCCTGAACCTCGTACACAGCGATGCGCAGCGCGACGCATTCATGCGGCGCGGCAACGCGATGCACCTTGCCGGGGCGGACGCGGATTACCTGAGCGCCGAACAATTGCGCGAAATGCTGCCGTTCCTGGATTTTGACAATGCCCGGTTCCCGATCAAGGGCGGGTTGCGCCAGAAACGCGGCGGAACCGTGCGCCACGATGCGGTGGCATGGGGTTACGCACGCGGCGCCGACATGCGCGGCGTGGACATCATACAGAATTGCGAAGTCGAAGGGTTTCTGATCGAAAACGGCGTGTGCAGAGG
>CAZRLO010000052.1:0-18796 GCA_964600965.1 uncultured Rhodobacter sp. | reverse complement strand
CACCACGGCCCTCCGGGCCATGACGACGTCCAGGCGGCGATCGAGGAGGGGATCACGCGCATCCGTGCCGCCGGCAAGGCACCGGGCATTCTGATGGCGGACGAGGTCAGGGCGCGGCGCTATATCGAATTGGGGGCGCTGTTCGTCGCCGTCGGGTCCGATGTGGCGCTGCTTGCCGGGGGTTCAAGCGGATTGGCGACGAGGTATCTGGGCGGGGACGCGGGCGACACCAAAGCACAGGTTTCCTGATAAAGTCAGGAACTGCCGATGAATATGCAGCAAAAACCCTCGAATGGGGCTTTGAACTTGCCGGCAAAAGCCATACATGATGCGGCGGGGAGAATTCTGGCGCATTTGCGACGCGCCGATGGTTGATAGGAGACCAATATGCTGAACAATATCGGATTGCCCGGCATTCTGCTGATTGCGGTCGTGGTGCTGGTCCTGTTCGGGCGCGGCAAAATCTCGTCGCTGATGGGCGAAGTCGGCAAAGGCATCACTTCGTTCAAAAAGGGTGTCAGCGACGGCAAGGCCGAGATCGAGGCCGCCGCCGCCGAAGAAGCGGTCGATGTGACGCCCGAGGGCGAAAAAGAAAAATCCTGATCCAGCTTGCGAAAAGGGCCCGGGGCCAATGTTCGATTTAGGCTGGAGCGAGCTTCTGGTGATCGGCGTCGTCGCGCTGATCGTCGTCGGGCCGAAAGACCTGCCCGGCATGTTCCGGCAATTGGGCAAGTTCACCGCCAAGGCCCGGTCGATGGCGCGGGAATTCCAGCGCTCGATGGAAAGTGCGGCGGACGAAGCCGGGGTTTCCGAGCTTACCGGTGACCTGAAAAAGGCGACGTCTCTGAAAAACATGGGTCTGGACAGTCTGAAAGACCTTGCCAGCGAAAATTTTGATACCGGAACCTCGCGCGGCAAGACCCAAGGCACAAAAAAGGCCGAATCGGCGGGCAAGGCCGCAAAAACACTGGCGAAAAAGCAGGCGACCAAAAAGACGGCTGCGGCAAAGAAACCGGCGGCGGCCAAGGCCGATCGGTCAGGTGCCGCGAAGGCCAAAGCCGCCAGATCACCCGCCAAAAGGCCGGCGGCCAAAAAACCGACCGCCAAAAAGCCTGCCGCCGGGAAATCCGCCCCCAAGCCTGAAGCGAAATCCGGGGCCAAACCATGAGCAGCGACGAACTGGCAGGCTCGGCCGCCCCTCTCATCGAGCATCTGACCGAGCTGAGAACGCGGCTGATCCACTCTGCCGTGGCGTTCATCATCGGCATGGTGATCTGTTTCACGATCTGGAACCCGATATTCAACTTCCTGACCAATCCCCTGTGTTCCGCCATGGCCGAACGCGGTCAGAACGATTGCGGGCTGATCCTGATCAAGCTGCAAGAGGGGTTTTTTGTGGCGATTTCAATCTCGCTGCTGGGCGGGTTGATCCTGTCATTCCCCTATATCAGCTACCAGCTCTGGCGGTTCGTCGCGCCGGGGCTCTACAAGACCGAGCAGGGCGCGTTCCTGCCGTTCCTGCTGGCCTCGCCGTTCATGTTCTTTCTGGGGGCGACGTTCGCATTTTACGTGGTCACACCGCTGGCGTTCAACTTTTTCCTTGGCTTCCAGCAACCCGGTACGGTGCTGGGGGACAGTGCCACGGGTGGCGGCATTGCCGCGATCGCGTTTCAGGGTTCGGCACAGGAATATCTGCGCCTGACCATCAAGTTCATCGTCGCATTCGGGTTGTGCTTTCAGTTGCCGGTCCTGCTGACGTTGATGGGCAAGGCGGGGCTGGTATCGTCCGAAGGCCTGAAGGGCGTGCGCAAATACGCCGTCGTCGGGATTCTGGTGCTGGCAGCGGTCGTAACGCCCCCGGACGTGATCACGCAGGTGATCCTGTTCGCGGTGGTGTACGGGCTGTATGAAATCTCGATCTATCTTGTGCGCCGGGTCGAACGGCAGCGCGAGGCGAAGCTGAAGGCCGAGGGGCTGTTTGACGAAGACCCCGAAGAGGAAGCGCCCGAAGCCGACGCGCCATGAACGACACGCTGCTGACACGGATCGCCGAAGCGCTGGAGCGGATCAGCCCGCAAACCGGTGCCGCCCCCGATTTTGACAGTGCACCGGCCTTCGTGTGGCATGTGGAACCGGACCGGTTGGACCCGGTTCAGACCGTCAACCGCATCGATCTTGATTTGCTGATCGGCATCGAGCGCGCCCGCGACACCCTCTTGGCCAACACCCGGCAGTTTGCCGGTGGCCTGCCCGCCAACAACGTGCTTTTGTGGGGGGCGCGGGGCATGGGCAAATCGTCGTTGGCCAAGGCGGTCCACGCGCGGACCGCAGCCACCTATCCGACGCTGAAACTCATCGAAGTCCAGCGTGAGGATCTGCCCTCGGTCGGGCGGCTGCTGAATATCTTGCGCGCTTCCGATCATCGGTTCCTGCTTTTCTGCGACGACCTGAGCTTCGGGCAGGACGACAGTCACTACAAATCCCTGAAGGCGGTGCTTGATGGCGGGATCGAGGGGCGGCCGGATAATGTGGTGTTCTACGCCACATCGAACCGCCGCCACCTGATGCCGCGCGACATGATCGAAAACGAGCGTTCGACCGCAGTCAACCCGTCCGAGGCGGTCGAGGAAAAGGTCTCGCTTTCCGACCGCTTCGGCCTGTGGCTGGGATTTCATCCCTGTGATCAGGATCAATATCTGGCGATGATCCGGGGATATTGTGACGCCTATGATATTTCGATCACCGATGCCGACCTTCGGCGCGAGGCGATCGAGTGGCAACAGACCCGCGGCGCACGATCCGGGCGGGTTGCGTGGCAGTATTTCGTCGATCTGGCGGGGCGTCAGGGCACCGCGATTTAACGCGAATTCCGAATGGCGGGATTTGATTTCCGGGCCATATTGCGCGCCAAGAACAATCGGGAATCGAACCGGATACCGATCAGGCGGGGATTGATCCCGTCGGCTGCCGCGCAGAGTCCCGGCTAACCGCGCCCGATGCCAGCGCAAATATCCGGTGCGTTAACCTCCATGAATATCGGGCGTTTGGGTTTTGGGATCATCCGTGTATTTGTTTGGAATAACAGCGGGTTGAGCGATGTTCTCTTGCGTGACTAAAATATTTTAATCCCTTTGGCGAGGCAGGGTTACGACCGCTGGAATGCCGCCAAACAATCCCTGGAATTTCGCGACGCGGCCGGTAGCTGGCCGGCCGAACCAGCGATTATCCGGTGGTCGAAATCGCGAGTGCCCGCGTGTCAAACGCGCGCCTCAGCCACGGTTTCGTTTCCGCAGACCTGGGCAACACCGAAATATCAACGACACACGGCGGCCATGCCGGTCGGCCGCCGGATCGTCCACGCCACCAAGGTCGCGTCATTGCAAGCACAATCCGGGAAGCGCCCGCGTCCGGCGCATCCATTCCACCAGAGCGATCCCGATTTACGGTTTTCCGCAAGACCCGCTGCGCCGTACCGGCGGTGTCATTGCCCGTACCCAAACACCAGTTCGGCCTTGTCGCCATCGGCAGTGTCCAGCACGATTTCCCCACCTTCGCCACATTCGCCAACCCGAATGGCGGCACTTTGGTCGCCTTCGATCAGCCGGGGCAGACGCGACAGGACCAAAGTGATATGGCCCGCGCCACGTTTCAGCAGAAAATGTCCGCCATCGCATTCGACCGTGCAAACCGAAATATCGTCCTTCCAGTCGCTGCACAGGCCATAGCCGTCGCGCAGCAACCTTCCATTGGCCACGATCAGCAGGTTGGTGACAAATTTTGTGTGAAACGGTTTTTGCCGGGTCACGTTTGGCGCCGCCAATCCCCCGGCCCCGATGATCACATCAAGCGACAGATCGCTGACTGCAAGCGACGGCATCGCTGCGTGCCCGACCCTGATCACCAACCGCTCCAGCACCGCCGCATCGCGGACCAAAGGCAGGGTCAGCCGGTCC
Organism: uncultured Rhodobacter sp.; assembly: GCA_964600965.1. GTDB lineage: Bacteria > Pseudomonadota > Alphaproteobacteria > Rhodobacterales > Rhodobacteraceae > UBA5972. The sequence continues at coordinate 14,843 of CAZRLO010000052.1, read as the reverse complement.
GCGGTTGCCAAACCAGTGGTCAGCAACCAGAGCACCGCGATCAGACCGGGCGATCCGATCCTGTGTCCAATGCGCATCGCCGCGCGACCTAAAGAAACGGCGCCGGATCGACGCTTTCGGTGCCGCGGCGCACCTCGAAATGCAGAAACGACGGGTCGCCGTCGGCCACGGTGCCGATGCGCTGGCCACGTTGTACCTTCTGGCCTTTGCTGAGTTTGACATCGCTGACATTGGCATAGACGGTATAGATGTTTTCGGCGTGTCGGAGCAGGATGATGGCCCCGGAACCGACCGATTTCGAGATCAGCGCGACCTCGCCGTCCTCGGCGGCCTTGACGGCGGTTCCGCCACCTGCGGCGATGTCGATGCCTTCGTTGCCCCCCGATTTACCGGAATATCCGGCGATGATCTTGCCCTTGACCGGGGTCAGGAATTTGCGCGCGCCGGGTTCCGTCTTGAACTGGCCCAGATCGGGCGACGGCGGCAGGGTTGCGGTTTCGACCGCTTCGGGCAGCGGTTTTGAAGCACTTGGCGGCGTCGGGGTGGTCGTGCCGGTGCCCGGACGGCTGGAATTGGCAACCGCCGCCGTGCGCCGTTCCACGATCGGGATCAGCAACTGCTGGCCTTCGCGCAGCCCCAGATCGGCCCCAAGGCCGTTCCACGAGGCCAGTGCCGTCACCGAAACGTCATAGAGCCGCGCGATGGAATAGGCGGTCTCGCCGCGTTCGACACGGTGCCGGATCGGTTCCGCTGGTGATGTATCGGCCGAACGACCGGTGGGAATGGGGGTATCGGCGCTGTCGATGGCGTCTGATGCGATCGACGCGATGTCGATCCGCCCGCCGCCGCCCTTGACGCGGCGGGGCAGGGCCAGCAACTCGCCCTCGCGCAGCGTGTGATCGGTCGCCAACCCGTTATAGCGGCCCAGCTCTTCGGGTTTCAGACCGACCCGCAACGCCAGATCGCCAACGCTGTCACCACTTCGCGCCACCGCCATCTGGTAATTCGGATACGAGATCACGCCGTTGGCATCGGGTTCCGGGCGCGGCGCAGTTTTCATGGCCGTGTCGGCGCCGCGCAGATTGAAACTGGTCAGCTCAAACCCCTGCTCGCAACCCGCCAATACCATCGCGCCCACAACCCAAATCGCCAGGGTCGCGCCGCGTTTCATCTTTGTCGCCATCAACATCGCCCGCACCTTTTTGCCTCAAAATGCGGGTTCAACCTACTATCCTTGGGCAATCCCTTCAACCAGCGGCACGAAACGAACTTCGCAAAGTTCGGAATAATCCAGCCCATCGGCGGATTTCTGCACTTTTATCAGGCTTTGAACGTGGTCCGACTGCCCGACCGGCAGCACCATGATGCCGCCAACGCGCAGTTGGGCCAGCAGGTTCGCCGGCGGGTCTTCGGGTGCGGCGGTTACGAGGATGCGGTCAAACGGTGCCTGATCGGTCAGCCCGAGCGAGCCGTCCGCCGTCAGCACGGTAACGTTGACCAGCCCCATGTCGTCGATGATCACCCGGGCCGCGCGGGCCAGTTCGCGGTGGCGCTCGACCGAATAGACCCGGCGAGCGAGATGGCTGAGGATGGCGGCCTGATAGCCGGACCCGGTGCCGATTTCCAGCACCTTGTCGCGCGGCCCCACCTCCAGCGCCTGCGTCATCAGCCCGACGATGGCCGGCTGGCTGATGGTCTGCCCGCAGGGGATCGGCAGCGGCCGGTCTTCGTAGGCCCGATCGGCGAACAGGCCCTGAACGAAGCGGCCGCGATCCACCGACTCCATCGCCGACAGGGTGCGCGCGTCGGTCACGCCCCGGGCGCGCAAGCCGTACAGAAACCGCATCTGGGTTTCGGCATCCGGGCTCATGGCAGAATGTCCGCAATCCGTTCCAGCGCGTCGTGTGCCGTCAGATCGGCCCGCATCGGCGTGACCGAGATATATCCTTCAAGATTGGCCCGCGCATCGGTGCCCGGCCCGGTCGGCGTGTGCTGCGGCCCGCCCCTGACCCACAGAAATCTGCGCCCCGAGGGCGACAGATGCGCCTGAATTCCGAATTTCGAGTCATGGCGAAACCCCTGGGCGACGGATTTGGCACCCCTCACCCCGGCGGCGGGCCGGGGGGGGAAGTTGATGTTGTAGAAAACCCCGTAATCGCGGTCGTGCCAGATGCCGTTTTCCACCAGGTTTCGCAGCAACGGCAAAGCATGGGTGCGCGCGGCATCGAACGGGTCGTCCAGCCCGCCGTTTTCAGGGCCGTAAAATTGCGACAGGGCGATGGCGCGGACGCCGTGAAGCGCGGCTTCGATGGCGGCGCCGATGGTTCCGGAATAAAGCGCGTTTTCGGCGGCATTATTTCCCCGGTTGACGCCGGAAAGCACCAGATCCGGCGCGTTTGCCTGCATCACGTCATATAACCCGGCCAAAACGCAATCGGCGGGCGAGCCTTCGGCGGCAAATCGTCGCTCGTCCAGCTTGGCGATCATCATCGGTCTGGTGTAGGAAATGCAATGGCCGACGCCCGATTGCTCGAACGCCGGCGCGACGGTCCAGACTTCGCCGTCCGGTCCCGCCAGATCGGTGGCGATCGCATGCATGACTTCGAGCCCGGGCGCGTTGATGCCGTCGTCATTGGTAATGAGAATGCGCATCGATTTCGGCATTTTTTCGGCCCGGTCCTGTGGTTTCGGACCTAGCTACAGCAAGCCGTGCACAGAGAAAAGAGGCCTGCGGGCCCAACCCGGCGCAAAGATTTCACGCCGGGCTTGCCAGACCCGGCGCGAAACGGTTTTGAATGAAAATGCAAGCCGTACGGGCCTAGCGATTTGAAGTCTCGGTGTAGCCGACGATGCGCGAGGGATCGCCGCTGAAGGTATATTTCCGCAAAGCGCCACCGTTTTCAGAGAGGTCGCGCGCGCTCACGAATTTCGGGTTGGATCGGGACGATTTGAACCCTGTCACGATATGCCCGGTCGCGCCTTCGGCGATTTCGCGGGCGGTGAATGCCCCGAGGATACCCGCCGAAGCGTTTGACGCGACAAGAACAGAGAGGGCGATGGTTGCGATTGTAAGTTTCATGGTTTCAGCCTTTGCTTTTCTTTGGTTAGATGTGGGATCATTGTTGATCTGAACCCGACGTGGTGACGCATTTGGCGCGTTTCAAAACACGGTCGCGCAACAGGCTGTGTGTGTTCGCGCGGGCGCCGTGAGTTTCCGTGATCTGCGGGCGGCATTCGTGAAGAAACAGTCAATGAAAACAGGACGGCGCTGCCAAAACAATTTGAGAGCCGTTGCTGAAACGGCTGCTTGCGAGGCCCTCTGAAAAGTCGCCGAACCCTGAAGCCGCGCAACCCGACGGCCGGGCGAAGGGCAGAAACAGCCCTGAAACACCTCCACACGGCCAGCCGTCTGGCCGTCTAACCCGCTGGCCGTCTGGCCGTCCAACCGTCTGGCCGTCTAGACATCTAGACGAGCGGACGACCCCGTAACGCTATGAAATTCAAACCGAAAAACGCATTTTCCCAAAACTCCCGGTGCAGAAACAATGTGCCACGCCACAATAAGATGAACCTCATAACCGGGGGGGCACGGCGCACCGGCGGGCGTTTTCAATACCTTGCCCACAAAAGATGCCACGCATCGGCGGCTGGCAGGTGTCGCGGGTTGGCCAGCATTTGGACGACCGCCCGACCGATCTGGCCCCGCTGGCGTCACGCGCTGTTGCGCCATCCTCGCAGCAAGGTGGAAACAATGGCGAATACTTCGCCGACTTCGTTTCCGGTACCCGGAAAATCCATTGCCAATCCGGGCTTTACAACGCCCGGTCCGAGGTGCCAGTTTGTTGGAGGCCTTGCCATAAAACGAAGGAAAAACATCACGATGCCGATTCGATTGTCCCTTGCGATCATCTGCGCGTTTGCGTTTGCCGGTATGGCGGCGGCAGGCACCAGGACCACGGAAACCTGGCAGGCCACGTGGCCCGGCAGCAAGTGCACGATCGTGCTGAAATACGACGAATCGCGGCTGCAGGGCCCGGCCCGGCCCCGCGGAAATTGCGGCAAGGAAATGCGCAAGGTCAAATCCTTCGTCTACACCGACGAAACCAAGACGCATATGGTGCTGTTCACCCGCAAGGGTGCCAAGGGTCCGATGCTGGGGGCCTTTGACCGGACCAGTGAAAACTCGATGTCGGGGATGATCGGCGACGGCGAGCCGACGGAAATGTTCAAGTCGTCAAGTTCCAGCGTGACCGTCGATCTGGGCGGGACCACGGGCGGGACCACAGGCGACGACGGCGCGGATTGCGTTCGCTATGCCAACAACCGCAACTGTGCCATCGCGCAGGATCTGAAGGACCCGAAAATCCCGGCCTTTCAGACGATCACCGTGCGCATTCTGGACGACCAGCCGACCTATCCCTTTTCCGGCGGGCGCGGGATCGCGACGGACGAACCCGTTGCGCGCGGGACCTGCCGCCAGATCAAGAAATGCGAGAAAGCCTTCAATTCCAACGAACACTGGTGCGAGATCGTGAAATCCGACGGTTTCTTCACCGCCTGGGTCAAACGCCAGGATGACGACTGGGTCTATCTGCGCAAGGGCTGTTGATACCAACGGTCCCGAGGACTGACTTTTCTTCATTGAACGTTTAGGGCCTCCCGGTGGAACCTATCCCCGACAACCACGGAGCCGCGCGATCACGGGCTGTGGCGCGGGGAACCGCCGCCGGTGAAGGCCACTTTATTCCGGCATAACCTGCGCGACCCCAAACAGGTTGCGCATTCCGTGGCAAATCGCCATGCCGCGGGCGGTCCAATGATACGCGGCGGGCTTGCGCCCTTGATCCCGCGCAACCGGCCGGTCTTGAGCGTCGGATTCAGGGCCGATACCGGCCACGTGATGTGGTTCGAGTATTCGGTCCGGCGGAATATCGGCCCAAGCGGCCACCGGGTCCCGGCCAGACCCGCGGCGCGTCAGGTTACCGTCGTCATCTGATCGGGTTCGTTTCCCGCACCGTCCTCGTCGGTTTCGCAGTCGTTGAACTTGCCCACGAAAACCAGGTCTCTGCGTGGCGGATAGCGATATCTATTGGCGTGCCCGTTGGTGGCCCCGACGACGGCGACATCGCCATATCCGTTGGACTGTCGCACTCGGAACGTCACGTATTTGCGGCTGGCACCGACCACTGTTGCGCGCGCGGTTTGTGGCGGAACGGTCTTTTTGCTGGGCGGTCTATACGTGACTTTGCAATCGTCGTTCGGCACGCCACGCCGCATGGACGACCGAAACCTTGATGGTCACGCAACCACTTTCCACGACGCATTCCATTTCGCCATCTGCATTTTCAGCGCAAACCGAAGACGCCGCCCTGTCGATGTCACTATTCATGGCCGGTCCTTTCGAAAATGGCTCTCAGCAGAATGCCCGTGCCCGGCCTCGGGCAATCATTATCTGATCCTGCCAAATCGTTGCGCCCGTTGCAGGAATCGCCGTCTTGCCGCCCGGATACGGATGCAGCACCGGCGGAATCCACACCGACCCACCCGCCTGCCGGCCATTCTCCGGCGCCGCGATCAGACAGCCCCGACCGCAAGGCCGGGGCCGTTAAGCCTACGTGAATTGCGGATTCTTCACCGCCTGAATCAAACGCCAGGACGACGATCGGGTCTTTCCGCGAAAAGGGTGCCAAGGTGTATCGCGGGTCTGGCGAACCTGAAATCCGATGCAAGTGCAGTCACGGGTATCGCCAGCAGCGGACCCGTTCGCGTCAGCAATCCGGGTCCTCGGTGCAGGCAAGCAAACCGGCGCGGGTTTTGGGGCCATATTTGCCGTCGATCGCACCATCATAAAAACCGGTCTTGGCCAGGTATTTTTGCCACGTCTTGACCCGTGAACTTCCCCCGATGTGCATCGCGGTTTCATAATCCCGCATCGCATGATGGTTGCCTCCAAGGTGCTCATAGGCGATGCCCCGGTTCTTGTAGGCACGATCATATTGCGGATCGAGGCGGATGGCCTGACTGAAGTCGGTGATTGCACGGCTATCCTCGCCGAGATTGCGATAAGCAAGGCCCCGGCCGTTGTAGGCGAGCGGGTAATCCGGATCGAGGCGGATCGCCTGATCGTAGTCGGCGATTGCCTGGCTAGTCTCGCTGAGACGGAGATGGGCATTGCCCCGATTGGTGTAGGCTACGGCAAGGTTCCTGCTTTCATATTCTCCGGAGCGGATCATCGCGGTGCATCCGCCGATAGAAAGGTCAGGATCGGATGATTGAACACAATTCTCTTCCATTCCTGCATGGGCGGCGAGCGGCAACAAAAGCGCGGTCGCGAATGAACACAGACGTAATTTCATGGAACACATTCCTTATAGGCGGACAGTAGGATTGGCAGGATACGCTGAGAGGGCGAGATTGCAACCCGGCGTGAAACGAACGCCGCTAAACCAATGCGCCCCCGGCGGAAATCGCCGTCTTGCCACCCAGATACGGATGCAGAACCGGCGGGATCCACACGGACCCATCCGCTTGCTGGCCATTCTCCAGCACCGCGATCAGGCAACGTCCGACCGCCAGGCCAGAACCGTTCAGCGTGTGGACATATTCAGGCTTGCCCCCGCCCTCGGGTCGGAACCGCGCGTTCATCCGCCGCGCCTGAAAATCGCCGCAGACCGAAACCGAGGATATCTCGCGATAGGCGTCCTGCCCCGGCAGCCAGACCTCGATATCATGGGTGCGCCGCGCGCCAAACCCCAGATCGCCCATGCAAAGCGCGACCGTACGATAAGGCAGCAGCAAGGATTGCAGCAGGCGCTCGGCGCAGGCGGTCATGCGGTCAAGCTCGTCCCGGCTGGTGTCGGGATGCGTGATCGAGACCATCTCGACCTTCTCGAACTGGTGCTGGCGCAGCATGCCGGACGTGTCCTTGCCCGCCGAACCCGCCTCAGAGCGGAAACATTGCGAATGCGCGGTCATGCGCCGGGGCAGGGTGCTTTCGTCGATGGTTTGCCCCGCGACCATGTTGGTCAGCGTCACCTCAGACGTGGGGATCAGCCACCAACCATTCGTTGTCTGATAGCTGTCCTCGGCAAATTTGGGCAATTGCCCGGTGCCCATCATGGTTTCCGTGCGCACCAGCACAGGTGTCCACATCTCGGTCAGTCCGTTTTCGTTGACATGCGTGTCCAGCATGAATTGCGCCAGCGCGCGGTGCAGGCGCACCATGGCGCCCGACATGACCACAAAGCGCGATCCTGACAGACGTGCGGCCGTTTCAAAATCAAGCCCCGGTTTGGCGGCGGGGATGTCGAAATGCTCAAGCGGCGTAAAATCGAACCGACGCGGCGTGCCCCAGTGCCCGATCTCGACATTGTCGGATTCGTCTTGGCCCTCGGGCACGTCGTCATGCGGCAGGTTGGGAATGCCCATCAGGATTTCGGACAGGCGCTCATCCTCGGCCTTTGCCTCGGCTTCCAGCCGTGCGATCTGGTCCTTTTTCTCGGCGACCAGCGCGCGCAGACGCTGAAACGCCGCCTCGTCCCCCGCCGCCTTGGCCGCGCCGACCTGTTTGCTGGCGGCGTTGCGTTCCGCCAAAGCGGTTTCCGCCGCCAGAATCTTCGCCCGCCGGCTTTCATCGACGCCCAGAATGTCGCGGGACATCGGCGCGAGGCTGCGCCGGGCAAGGGCGGTGTCGAATGCATCGGGATTGTCGCGAATCTGGCGAATGTCGTGCATGGTTTTCGGACCCCGGGGGCGGTTGAAATCGTTGCGCCGCTTATGCCCTAATCGAGGGCCCAGATAAACCCGGTATTGCGCGGAAACGCCGCGTAATGTGCGCGCGCATCGCCTTGCAAACCCCCCACGCCACGTCTAGGGTGCCGCGACTTTGAAACCGGCGGGATTTACCCGCTTTCAACTCAGGGATTCCGTTGATGTTTGTGACCCCCGCTTTCGCGCAAACCGCCGGTGGCGGCATCGGTGGTGTTGGCCAGTTCATTCCGCTGCTCTTGATCTTTGCGATCATGTATTTCCTGCTGATCCGACCCCAGCAGAAAAAGATGAAAGATCATCGCAAGATGGTCGATGCGCTCAGGCGCGGCGATCAGGTCGTCACGGCGGGCGGGATCATCGGCAAGGTGACCAAGGTCAAGGATGACAACGAGGTCGACGTTGAAATCGCCAGCGGTGTGAAAATCCGCGTGGTGCAAAGCACGATCACCAACGTGCTCAGCAAGACGGAACCGGCCGAAAAGAAATAGGCCCAGAATGAAATTCGGGATTTGATCCGACATGCTTCAGTTTTCGCTTTGGAAACAAATCCTTATCTGGGGATTGTGCGCTCTGGGAATCGCGCTGGCCGCGCCCAATGCCTGGTATACCCGCGTCGAGGGCCATAACGACGCCGCACTGGAACTGGCGGCGGGCCTGCCGGTGACACCGGATCGCCAGGCGGCGCTGGATGGCTGGCCCGTCTGGCTGCCGTCGGCACTGGTCAATCTGGGCCTTGATCTGCGGGGCGGCGCGCATCTGTTGGCCGAGGTGAAGGTCGAAGAGGTCTATGCCGACCGTCTGGATGGCATGTGGCCAGATGTGCGCGACGCGCTGCGCGGCGAACGCGCCACCATTGGCACGATCCGACGTCAGGACGGTGCTGCCGATGAACTGCGCGTGCGGATCAGCAAGCCCGATGAAATCGCCCGCGCGGTCGAGATCGTGAATGCGCTGGCCCGTCCCGTGGTCAGCCTGACCGGTGTCGGATCCAACGACATCGAGGTGCGCGGCGAAAACGGCGAGGTCGTGATCACGCTCAGCGAACCCGAAAGGCAGGCAACCGATGATCGGACCGTCAAGCAATCGCTGGAAATCATCCGCCGCCGCGTGGACGAGGTCGGCACCCGCGAGCCGACGATCCAGCGGCAGGGCGACCGGCGCATCCTCATTCAGGTGCCGGGGATCGGCAGCGCGGAAGAGCTCAAAAGCCTGATCGGAACCACCGCGAAACTGACCTTCCATTCGGTCGTCAGCCGCACCGGCGACGGCGCCGCCACCCCCGGCGCGCGGAATATTCTGGTGCCCGATATCGAAGACGACGGCGTGTTCTACATCCTTTCGCAAAGCGCGGTGGTGACGGGCGAAGAACTGGTCGACGCCCAACCCTCGTTCGATCAGAACGGCCGGCCCGCGGTCAGTTTCCGTTTCAATCCCACGGGGGGGCGGAAATTCGGGCAATACACCGCGGAAAATATTGGCGAGTTGTTCGCCATCGTGCTGGACAACGAGGTGATTTCCGCACCTGTGATCCAGTCGCATATTCCCGGCGGCTCGGGCATCATCACCGGCAATTTCACCGTCGAATCCTCGACCGAACTGGCGGTTCTGCTGCGCGCCGGGGCCTTGCCTGCGGGCATGGATTTTCTCGAGGAACGCACCATCGGTCCGGAACTGGGGCAGGACAGCATCGATGCGGGCAAGATCGCAACGGCGCTGGCCTTTGGTGCCGTGCTGGTGTTCATGGTGCTGAGCTATGGTCTGTTCGGCCTGTTTGCCGATATCGCGCTGCTGTTGAATGTTGCCCTGATCTTCGCGTTGCTCAGCACCATCGGGGCCACGCTTACCTTGCCGGGTATCGCCGGGATCGTGCTGACCATCGGGATGGCGGTGGATGCGAATGTGCTGATTTTCGAACGTATCCGTGAAGAGCTGAAAACCGCCAAGGGACCGGCGCGCGCCATCGAACTGGGCTATGAAAAGGCCATTTCCGCGATCATCGATGCCAACGTCACCACGTTCATCGCCGCCGCGATCCTGTTCGTCATGGGATCGGGGCCGGTACGCGGATTTTCGATCACGCTGGGGCTGGGCATTCTGACCTCGGTCTTCACCGCCATTTGGGTGACACGCCTGCTGATTTCGGTCTGGTTCCACCGCCGTCGTCCGCGCAAAATCGAAGTTTGAGGAGGCCCCGTCATGCGGCTGAAACTGGTTCCCTACAATACCAAGTTCGATTTTTTCCGGATTTCCGCCATCACGTTCGGTGCCTCGATGCTGGCGATGGTCGCGTCGGTCATTCTGTTTTTTTTGATGGGCCTGAATTACGGCATCGATTTTCGCGGCGGCACCACGATCCGCACGGAAAGCCATGTCAACATCAGGGTCGGCGACTACCGCGACGCGCTTTTGGCGCTTGATCTTGGCGATGTGTCGATCACCGAGGTTTTCGACCCAAATTTCGCCAGCGACAAGCACGTGACCCAGATACGCATCGAACAGCAAGAGGGCGATCAGGCGGTCACCGTCGCGACCGTGACCGCGGTCAAAGAGGCGCTCAGGACACTGGACCCGGACATCCTGTTTCCGTCGGTCGAAAGCGTCGGACCGAAAGTGTCGGGTGAACTGATCCAGACGGCGGTGATTGCCGTCGTGCTGGCGATCCTGGCGGTGCTTTTCTATATCTGGCTGCGGTTCGAGTGGCAGTTCTCGGTCGGTGCCGTGGCGGCGCTGATCCACGATGTCGTTCTGACCATCGGCGTGTTCGCGCTGCTGCAAATCAAGTTCGACCTGGCCATCATCGCCGCGATTCTGACCATTGTCGGCTATTCGCTGAACGATACCGTGGTGGTTTTCGACCGGGTCCGCGAGAACCTGCGCAAATTCAAGACCACGGGCCTGCAGGAAATTCTGAACATGTCGATCAACGAGACCCTTTCGCGCACCGTGATGACCTCGGTCACCACGCTGATTGCGCTGGTCTCGTTGTACGTTCTTGGCGGCGACGTGATCCGGGGATTTGTCTTCGCGATGATCTGGGGCGTGGTCGTGGGGACCTATTCGTCGGTCTTTGTCGCCTCGAACATCCTGCTGCGTCTCGGCGTCAAGCGCGACTGGAGCAAATCTGACGGCAGCGCCGGTACGCAATACGCCAATATCGACGCTTGATCGACGCCGCCATCTCTGCCTTTTTGGCCGCACTTGCGACCGAGGGCCTGTGGGTCCTGGTCGTGGCGGTTGCCGTCGCGGGGCTGGTGCGCGGATTTGCCGGTTTTGGCACGGCGATGATCTTCATGCCTTTCGCAAGCAACGTGCTGGAACCGGTCTGGGCGATCATCACCGTGCTGGTCTTTGATCTGTTCGGCCCGCTGCCCAACGTGCCGCGCGCGCTGCGCGACGGCAATTCGCGCGATGTGATGCGGCTTGGGACGGGGGCGGTGCTGGGCTTGCCGGTCGGTCTGTTCCTGCTTTACCGGATCGATCCCGACCTGTTTCGCTGGCTGGTCTCGGGCATTGCGCTGGGCCTGTTGTTCCTGCTGATGTCCGGCTGGCGGCACGGCGGTGGCGCGACGCGGCGGCTGGCGTTGCCCGTTGGCGCTGCGGGCGGTTTTCTGGGCGGCATCAGCGGCCTGCCCGGCCCGCCGGTGATCCTGCTTTATGTATCAAGCCGTCAGGGCGTTGCCGCAATTCGGGCCAATATCCTGCTCTATCTGCTGGTGTTCGATGTGCTGGCGTTCGCGATGATGGCGTTCTCGGGGCGGCTCGATCTGGTGCCGGTCATGATCGGGCTCCTGCTGGTGGTGCCGTATCTCGTGGCCAATGTCGCGGGTGCGAGACTGTTCGATCCCGAACGCGAAAATGTCTATCGCGTCGTTGCCTACTTGCTGATCGCGACCTCGGCGCTGTTTAATCTGCCGATATTGGGCTAGGTTTCCGGGATGCGCATGCACGAAATCTCTTTCGACGGGCCGGTGCCGGTCGATGGTTACGGCCCCGGTTTTTTCCGCGTACGCGATGAAATCCATCGCGGTCCCCTGCTGCTGCTGCCGGGGCGCATTGCCGTCTGGGCCGGGCTGGACGAGGCCGCGCCGATCCTTGCGCTGAAAGCGGAGATCGATGTGCTGCTGGTCGGGACGGGTCCGACAATCGCGCCGCTTCCTCCGGCGTTCATGGCCGCCCTTGACGACGCGGCGATCGGGGTCGAACCCATGGCGACCCCCTCGGCCTGCCGAACCTACAATATCCTGCTGGCCGAGGGCCGCCGGATTGCCGCGGCCCTGCTGCCGGTCTGACGATCCGCGAATTTCACGCTTTTCTATGTTCGGTTCGGGGCGTATGAATTCTGCGGGCGGCGGCAAAGGGACCGCCGGGAAATTTGGACAACCAAGGGGGCCGACATGGCATTTGAACTTCCTGAACTTCCTTATGCGCACGACGCATTGGCAAGCGCCGGCATGAGCCGGGAAACGCTGGAATATCACCACGACCTGCACCACAAGGCCTATGTCGACAATGGCAACAAGCTGATCGCGGGCACCCAATGGGACGGCAAATCGCTGGAGGATATCGTAACCGGCACCTACGACGCCGGCTCGGTGGCCCAGAGCGGCATTTTCAACAACATTTCCCAGCTTTGGAACCACAATCAGTTCTGGGAAATGATGGGCCCGACCGGCCGTGACATGCCCGGCGAACTGGCCGGGCGTTTGACGGATGCGTTCGGCTCGGTCGACGCGTTCAAGACGGATTTCGCGGCCGCGGGGGCCGGGCAGTTCGGATCGGGCTGGTGCTGGCTGGTGGTCGACGGCGATGGTTCGCTGAAGGTCACCAAGACCGAAAACGGCGTCAATCCGCTGTGTTTCGGGCAGACCGCACTGTTGGGTTGCGATGTGTGGGAGCATTCCTATTACATTGATTTCCGCAACAAACGCCCGGCATATCTGGCGAATTTCCTGGACAATCTGGTCAATTGGGAAAACGTGGCTGCAAGGTTGGGCGGCGCCTGAGCCGCACGATGCACCATGGCGAAACGGGCCGCCCCGTCGGGGCGGTGCCTGCGGCGCGAGTATTTCGGGAACGGTGAAGCGGTGAACAGCGACAGGTTCAGGGGCGTGCTGGCGATGGTTCTGGCGGCTTCGATCTGGGGGCTGTCGCCGATATTTTACAAGGCGCTGGCCGCCGTGCCGCCGCTGGAAGTGTTGAGCCACCGGACCCTCTGGTCGTTCGTGCTGTTCGGTCTGGTGCTGGCCTGGCAGCGCCGCCTGGGGGATTTGAGCCGCCTGCTGGCATCCCGTCGCGGCGCGGGCACCTTGCTGCTGGCAGGGGTGCTCATATCGGTCAACTGGTTCACCTTCATATTCGCGGTGCAGATCGGGCTGACGGTTGAATCGAGCCTTGGATATTTCATTTTTCCGCTGGTGGCGGTCGCGCTGGGCTATCTTTTCGCGGGCGAGCGACTGGACAGGGGGCAGACCGCGGCGGTGGCGTTGACGGTGCTGGCGGTACTGATCCTGTCGATCGGGCTGGGAACGCCGCCCTGGGTTGCGCTGGTGGTTTCGACGACTTTCGGAACCTACGGGCTGATCAAGAAGTTTTTGGCGGTCGGGCCGATCCTGTCGGTAACCGGCGAGGTTCTCTTGTTGCTGCCTTTGGCGCTGATCTGGTTGTACGGGGTTCACTTTGCCGGCTGGACCGGCGTGGCGGCACGCCCGGGCGGGTATTTCGGGCGCGATCCCGTCACGACCGGGCTTCTGGTGATTTCGGGTGTGATCACGGCGGGTCCGCTGATGCTGTTTTCGTATGCCACCCGGCGGTTGCGGTTGTCCACGGTGGGGGTGATCCAGTACCTCAATCCCAGTCTGCAATTCATGGTCGCGGTCCTGGTTTTCGGCGAGGCGTTCACCGGCGTTCATGCCATTGCCTTTGCCCTGATCTGGCTGGCATTGGCGCTTTATTCGCTGGCGGGACTGGCGAAATCTCCGGCCAAAGCCCGTTCGAGCCCCGAAACATCGGTGACGACGGACATGTAGGCGCGAAAACGCGCATCGGCAAATCCCCGTTCGATCATATGGTCGATCAGTGATATAAGTTCGTCCCAGTATCCGTTGATATTAAACAGATAAATGGGTTTTTCATGAAGGCCGAGCTGACGCCATGTCATCACCTCGAAAAACTCGTCCAGCGATCCGGCGCCGCCGGGCAGGGCGACGACGGCATCGGCGTTCATGAACATGACTTTTTTGCGTTCGTGCATGTTTTCTGTGATCACAAATTGTGAAAGGTCGCGTTTGCCAACTTCGCGCGCGAGCAGATGCACGGGAATGACCCCAAACGTGGTCCCGCCGTTTTTCTGGGCGCCGCGCGCGACCTCGCCCATCAGCCCCACGTCGCCCGCGCCATAGACCAGCCGCCAGTTTCGCCGTGCCAGCATATGGCCGAGGTCGCGCGCGGTCGCGGCAAAGGCCGGATCATCGCCCATGCGCGAGCCGCAGAATACACAGACAGAGGCGGGGGTGCCGGTCATCGCGGGGTCCGATTTTTCTTCGATATTATTGGTAAATCCTTAACGGAGTTGCTATCAGAGTGACAAGGCGTGATCTCTGCCAGGAACGCGGTCGGCTTCCGCAGAGTTGTGCGATAGCGGGCGGGCGCAAATGGCAATACGCGGCGGATTTGGCAACGGCAATCTGGTCCTGACGGGGGCGGTCGCGACGGCCGTGATCGTGGGGATCGCGATCTTCGCGGTGCCGCGGAGCGACGCGCCCGAAGTCGGGCGGGTGCCGGTTTCCATGAATGCCCCCGAGGTTCCTGAAGCGCTGGTCCCCGAAGCCGGCACCGAAAATCCGCCCGCATCCACCGAACCCGAGGCCGACATCGCGGCCATCACCCAGCCCCCGGCGAGCGGTGAGGATGCCGGGCCCGCCCGGCCCGGCGGTGACCGCGATCTGGCGGTATCGGCGACCGTGGTCGGTGACGAGGTGGTGGCCCTCAATGATCCGCCCGACACGACCGGCATCGAAACGAAACCGTTGCCGCGGCCCGAAGCTTCGCTTGGCGAATCGGCAAAGCCCGTGTCA
>CAZRLO010000051.1:0-18922 GCA_964600965.1 uncultured Rhodobacter sp. | reverse complement strand
ACGCGCCACTGGGAAACCGGTCCAGATAGGTCTGGTAGGATTCGACCGAGTTTCCCTGAACCGCCCGGTCCCAGGCATCGCGTTCCACGCGGCGAAGCTGGTCGCGTTTCGCCTTTTCGATCGCATCGAGCCGGAAAAATGCCACATCCGCGAACAACCCGTCCGGATATCGGCGCAGATAACGTCGCAGCCCGTCTTCGTCGCCCGCCGCCGCGCCCGAGCTTTGCCAGAAACCGCGGTCGGCAAGTTCCAGTTCGCGCTGATTGCGCTGCGCTTCCTCGGCCAGTTGGCGGGCCCTGTCTGTCGCCTGACGATCCAGCCGGTTTATTTGCGCCCGGCTCAGATACCCGACCGGCACAAAATTGTTGTCGCCCTGCCACGCCGTGATCGCCGCGCGGGTGCCGCGCCCGAAAATGCCGTCGATCCCGCGCGTGTCATAGCCGAGCAGCGAAAGGTTTTCCTGAATCGATTGCCGAGACTGTCGGCCAAGGCCAAGCGCCGCTTCGGCGTCGCGCGCCATTTCTTCAGGGGTTTTGGGCCGGTTGGAATCCAGCCAGTTGCGGGCTTCGGTCGCATGTCGCCCGGCCGGATATGCGTTCAGATAGGCCTGCATCGCGTCCGCAGTGTCGATGTCCCGCACCGCGCGCCAGTACGCTTCCTCGCTGATCTCGCCCTCGTTTCGGCGCGCACCGTTCAGTGCCAGCAGCGAACCCATATCGGAAACGAAGCCCGATCCCGACACCGATGCCGGCGCATTGGCCAGCGCGGTTGCGAACCCCGCGCCGCCCGCCAGAAAATCCCGCCGGATCGTCAGGTCGATATCGGCGGGGCTGCCTATGGCCACAAAGACACCCTGCGGCACGGCAAGATCGCCAATACCGGGTTTCAGACCAAAACCCAGATCGATCTGGCGCGGCACTGTTCCCAGAAAAATCGCGGCACCGCCGGGTTTCGCGGCAGCGATATCCATCAACGTATTCAGGGAAAGGCCATCATAACTGATGCTGCCAAGATCGGGTCGCGAGGCATCGACCGACACAAACCACGTATCAGTGGCAGAATGGACGAAATGTCCGCTAAGAACGATCGCCGCGCGTTCCGCGTTGGCAAACCGGGCGAGAAAACCATCCAGCGCCTGCCGTGTCTGTGGCACCGAAAGATCGCGCCCCGAGACCACCGCATAGCCAGAGTTTCGCAATCCTGACGCCGAATTCATGACGTTTTCGGCCCCGTACATCCAACTGGCCTGCAGATAGTTCCGGTTGCCGATCACCAGGGCGACATCCGCCGCCATCGCGGCGGAGACCGTGATCGCGAAACTCAAGACAATAGCGAAAAAACTCTTGCAAACGCGCGGCATGACAACCCCAAAACCGGAAACTGGTCTCAATCATAGCTCCGCTGATCGTCAATGACCTTGCCATCGTTCGGCAGCGAACCCGGCGGCATCATTATCACGTTTCCCCGCAATTTCAGAGTCTCAAGAACAGATGTTTCGAATCCGGCCTTGTCCTTGGCCAGAGTTTCCACCTGCACCGTCATGACATCGCGCTCGCCTTCGCGGGTGGCGATGACTCTGGCTTTCCTGATGGCCTGATTGCGGGCGACCAGCGCCGCCACCTGTTCGGGGCGCACGAACATCCCCTTGATCTTGGTCGTCTGGTCGGCCCGGCCCAACCAGCCCCGGATGCGCATGTTGGTGCGCCCGCACGGGCTGGTGCCGGGCAGGATGGCCGACAAATCGCCGGTCGCGAACCGGATCAACGGGTAATCGGCGTTGAGCGAGGTGACCACGACCTCGCCAACGTCGCCTGCGGCAACGGGGTCTCCGGTGCCGGGCGTCACGATCTCGACGATCACGCCCTCGTCGACGATCATGCCTTCCAGCGCCGGCGTCTCATAAGCAATGTTGCCAAGATCGGCCGTGGCATAACCCTGCAGACACGCAATGCCCCGGTCGGCATATTCCTGACGCAACGAGGGAAACAGCGCACCACCCCCGACCGCCGCGCGGGTAATGTGCGAAAGGTCCACACCCATCGCATCAGCCTTGTCCAGAATGATTTTCAGATAGTCGGGCGTGCCGGCGTAGGCCGTGACGCCGATGTCGGACGCAGCCCGCACCTGCAATTCCGATTGCCCCGTGCCCGCCGGAAAGACCGACGCGCCCACCGCGCGCGCGGCGTTCTCAAAGATCATGCCGGCGGGGGTCATGTGATACGAAAAGCAGTTTTGCACGATATCGCCCGCGCCGATCCCGCAAGCAAAAAGGAAACGTCCCATTCGCCACCAGTCGTGACTGGTGCCACCCGGTTCGTAGATCGGGCCGGGCGATTGGAAATAGTGGCGGATATTGGCGGTTTCGATGCCCCCGAAGGGCGGTCGGGCCTTCTGCATGGCCGACAGGTCCGATTTGCGCAGAACCGGCAGCTTCGCCAGATCGTCGGCGGATCGAACGCGTGCAGCGCTCGCCCGCCATTCGTCAGGTGCAACGGTGATCCCGCCAAGGATCGCGGTCAGCGCGGCGCTTTGTTCCGAATGGCGTTGGTCGGCGGACCGGGTTTCAAGCTTGTCGTAATGACCCATCATGCGCCCTTTCGTGTCGGCATCCGGGGAAGGACGCCGCGCAGGTCTTCGTTTGTCATGCGGTGCGGCATATTGAACTTCGGGGCTGGAATGCCAGTGATCCAAAGCGTGTCCCGGTTGGGCGTTCGGCAGCCGAACTTGGGACCGGGCATCAGCTCAGCCAGCGTTTGCGCCGACGGTACGAGCGCACGTCGCGAAATGACTTGCGCCCTTCTTCGGATACGCCGAGATAGAATTCCTTGACGTCCGGATTTTCCCGAAGCTCCGCCGCAGGGCCGTCCATCACCACGCGCCCGCTTTCCAGAATATAACCGTAATGCGAATATTTCAGCGCGACGTTGGTATTCTGTTCGGCCAGCAGGATCGACACGCCTTCCTTTTCGTTCAGGTCCTTGACGATGCCGAAAATCTCTTCGACCAGTTGCGGGGCCAGTCCCATTGACGGCTCGTCCAGCAAGATGGTTTCAGGCCGAGACATCAGCGCGCGACCGATGGCGCACATTTGCTGTTCGCCGCCGGACGTATACCCGGCAAGCGCTTTGCGTCGCTCGCGCAGACGCGGAAAATAGTCGTAGACCAATTCAAGTTCGCGGGCGACCGCGCCCGATCCGTCTTTGCGGGTGAATGCCCCTGTCAGCAGGTTTTCCTCGACCGTCAGATGTTCGAAACAATGGCGGCCCTCCATCACCTGAATGACGCCCCTGCGCACCAGTTCTGCGGGGTTCAGGTTGCTGACATCGTCACCGCGATAGGTGATCGAGCCCTTGGTGACCTCGCCGCGTTCAGAATGCAGAAGGTTCGAAATCGCCTTTAGCGTCGTGGTCTTGCCGGCACCGTTGCCGCCCAGAAGCGCGGTGATGCCACCCTTTGGCACCGTCAGACTTACCCCCTTCAAAACAAGGATCACGTGATTATAGATCACCTCGATATTGTTGACCTGAAGGATTTCTTCGGGCGGTGAATCGGGTTGTTCGGCAACGCTCATGGTCGAGTTCCGGTTGTTCGGTGGTTGGGTTCGGCCCGGCCCCGCGATGGGGGCCGGGCCGGCATTCAGATCACGGGATCAGTTGCAGGATTGGGTTGCCCAATCCGGCTTGTCCGCGATGTAGGCTTCGGCCGCTGCTTCGAGCATCGGGCGAACAACATCGGTCATCGGCGTGATCAGGTCCGACGTACGGACCCATTTGGCGCCATCCCACTGCTGCATGAAGATGGACCCGCCACCGGCATGGTCCGTACAGGTGGATTTGATCGGTGCGGTAAAGCCCTCGAGACCAAGTTCGGTCCAGCGTTCCGCCGAAATGTCCATGGCTTCGAGGCCATCGCGCATTTCAACACCGGTGATCGCAGCCTTGCCCGAAAGCTCTTGCGCGATGCGGATGCCCTCGGCAACCACGACTGCGTTCAGAACGCCGCGGTTGTAAAGCACCTTGCCGACTTCGCTGCGGTCTGTGACCTGGCTTTTGCCGGCATCGACGACCAGCGTCAGGATGTCCTGCATGGCCGGGAAATCGGTGCCGTTACCGGACATGTTCGCCGAACGATACCCTGCGCCGGCTTCGCCAACCGGGTCGAGATCAGCATTCGCGCCCGACCACCAGTTGCCGATGAAATGATCCATCGGATACTTGATCTTGGCGGCTTCCTTGATCGCGGTCGGGTTCATGGCGCCCCAGCCCCACATGATCATCCAGTCGGGATTTTCTTTCCGGACGTTCAGCCAATGCGAGGATTGCGACTGCATTTCCTTGACGCCAACCGGGAATTTCACGACTTCGAAACCCATCGGGCCCGAAAGCTGGTCCAGCAGCGGGATCGGCTCTTTGCCGTAACCGACGTCAAGATAGATGAAGCCGATTTTCTTGCCCTTGATGCCGCCATCCTGGCTGTCGATGAATTTCAGGATCGAAGACATCTGGCTCCAGTATGTCGCGGGGTAGTTGAAGCCCCACGGGAACTTTTCGCCGATCGCTGTCGCCGACAGACCATATCCCATCGAAAGGACCGGAATCTTGTCGACCGGTGCTTTGGGGATCAGTTGCAGCGTGATGCCCGTGGAATACGGATTGTAGACCAGCGCACCGTTGCCTTTGGTCGCCTCGTAGCACTCGACGCCTTTTTGCGAATTATATCCGGTTTCGCATTCTTCGTTGACGATCTTGACGCCGCCGATCCCGCCATCGCGTTCGTTCAGCATCGTCAGATAATCGCGGAAACCATTGGCCACGGGAATGCCGCCACCGGCAAAAGGTCCTGTGCGGTAGGTAAGCGACGGAATATAGAGCGAGTCTTCGGCACTTGCTCCGGCCACCTGAAGGCTGGCAGCCATGGCAAACGCGACTGCGCCCGTTGTGATTTTCTTGAACATTTAAGTTCCTCCCAGTTTACGCGGATGGCTTGGGCGCCTTCCGCAATTGCTTGAAACCCTGGCCTTGTGTCGGGCCGGTCAGGTCTCACCTCCGGTCCGATATTCACGCGCCCAGCCTAATAGGGGAATGGCCACACACGCAATTTCTGTTTCACCAACGACCATATCCGGGCCAGTCCGTGCGGTTCGACGATCAGGAAAAAGATGATCAGGCCGCCGACGATCATAAAGTTGAAATGTTCCATCGTTGCCGCAATGATATCAAGCCCGAACCAGTCCGGCGCCGCCCTTAGCAGGATCGGCAACATCCAGATGAACGCGGCCCCGAGGTACGAGCCGACCAGCGAACCCAGACCACCAATGATCACCATGAACAGAATCAGGAACGAATGGTTGACGTCGAAACTCTCGACCTCGGCGGCACCCAACCACAGAAACACCATCATCGCCCCCGCGACGCCCGCATAGAACGAAGACACGGCAAAGGCCGACAATTTGGCATAAAGCGGTCGCACGCCGATCAGTTCGGCGGCAATATCCATGTCGCGGATCATCATCCATGACCGTCCGATTCGACCATGAATCAGGTTCGACGCGATCCATGTCATCACGACGACGATGGACAAGACGACCACATAGCGCGTCGTCGCCGAGGCCTCGGCACCAGTGATGATCACGCCCATCACCTCGCGCCGGGGAACCTCGATCGCGCCGCTGGCGTTGTAATTGTAAAGCCACGGTATGCGGATGAAGCACCATTCCAGAAAGAACTGTGCCGCCAGCGTCGTGACCACCAGATAGAATCCCTTGATCCGAAGACTTGGCAGGCCGAAAATCATGCCGACGGCCGCCGCAAATCCGCCGGACAAAAGGATCAGCAGAATGATGTTGGTGTCCGGAAAAATCGTGACCAGCTTATAACACGAATAGGCACCGACCCCCATGAAGGCCCCGGTGCCAAGCGATATCTGTCCGGTATAGCCGACCAGAATATTCAGTCCGATGGCCGCCAGCGTAAAGATCAGGAACGGGATCATCATCGAATTGATGAAAAAATCAGAACCGAAATAGGGGATCACGGTGAACCCCACCACCAAATAAAAGATGATCGCCAACCGGTCCTGCAGGATCGGGAAGATGGCATTGTCTGCCTTGTAGTTGGTCTTGAACTGCCCGGCTTCGCGATAAAGCATCTGATCACACCCTCTCGATGATTTTTTCGCCAAACAGGCCTTGTGGTCGGAACAACAGGAAGATCAACGCGATCACATAGGCAAACCAGCCCTCGACCCCGCCGCCCAACAGGCCACCCCAGTACACCTCGAACAGTTTCTCGCCAAATCCGATGATCAGCCCGCCTACGATGGCGCCGGGGATCGAGGTGAACCCCCCAAGGATCAGAACCGGCAGCGCCTTCAGCGCCACGATCTGAAGCGCAAAGGAAACGTCCGAGCGCGCGCCCCACATGATACCGGTCGCCAGCGCCACGATGCCCGCGGCAAACCACACGATCGCCCATATCTGGTTCAGCGAAATGCCAACCGAAAGCGCCGCCTGGTGGTCATCGGCCACCGCGCGCAAGGCCCGTCCGATGCGGGTTTTGCTGAAGAAAAACGCCAGACTCCCCACCAGAATGGCGGCGATCACCACCGCGGCGATGTCGATGTGTTGCAGGATCAGGATGCCGTCAAACGGTTCAAGTACCGTCGATCCGGTCGGCAGGCCCAGTTCGGTCGTGATCATCGACTTGGTTTCACCGCCAAAGATGAACTCGCCAAATCCGATCAGGAAATAGCTAAGGCCGATCGTGGCCATGAACAGGATGATATCCGGCTGGTTGACCATGTGCCTCAGCACCAGCCGTTCCACCGAAATCGCCAGAACCGCCATGATCCCGACCGCCAGCACCAGCGCCAGATAGGCCGGAACCCCCGCCGCATAGAGCCCGACCAGCGACAACGCCGCGAACACCACCATGATGCCTTGCGCGAAATTGAACACGCCCGACGCCTTGAAGATCAGCGCGAAACCCAGCGCGATCAGCGCATAAAGCGTGCCGGTCACGAAACCTTCCCACAAGACCTGCAAAAAGAAATCGGGTAGGCTGAACATCTGCACGAACGGGTCGGCAAATATACTGTAAAGCAGGTCCATCAATGCGGTACCCCCAGATAAGCGTCTATCACCGCTTGGTTTTTCTGTACTTCCGACGGAACCCCGTCGGCGATTTTTCTGCCATAATCCAGTACGACCACCCGGTCGGCGATATCCATCACCACGCCCATATCATGTTCGATCAGCGTGATCGTGGTGCCGAACTGGTCGTTCACATCAAGGATGAAGCGGCTCATGTCCTCTTTTTCCTCGACATTCATGCCGGCCATCGGTTCGTCCAGCAACAAAAGCGAGGGCTCGGCCGCCAGGGCGCGGCCAAGTTCCACCCGCTTTTGCAGCCCATAGGGCAATTGCCCGACCGGGGTGCGCCTTATGTGTTCGATTTCCAGAAAATCGATGATTTCCTCGACCGCGCGGCGGTGTTCGATTTCCTCTTCCATCGCGGGACCATAGCGCAGCATCTGCCACAGGAAATTCTTGTGCATCTTCAACTGCCGGCCCGCCATGATGTTGTCCAGCGTGGACATGCCGGTAAAAAGCGCAACATTCTGAAAAGTCCGGGAGATTCCCGACTTGGCCGCCATATAGGGCCGCATCCGCGAGCGTGTCTCGCCCTTGAAGGTGATCTGACCCTCCTGCGCGTGGTAAAACCCGTTGATAACGTTCAGCATCGAGGTCTTGCCCGCTCCGTTCGGCCCGATGATCGCACGGATTTCGCCTTCGCGGATGTCAAACGATATGTCGCTGATCGCGGTCACTCCGCCAAACCGCAGCGTGATGTTGTCGACTTTCATCACCGGCTTGCCGATCGTGCGCCCGTCCGCCGTGGTATACCCCTCGTCAAAGCTCATGCTGCTTTTGCCTTTCGTGGAAACACTTTGGCATCGCGGATCACCAGATCGGCCGAGATCGAGCCCTTGCGGCCATCCTCGTAAGTGACTTCGGTGACTGTCGAAATCTCGGTCGCGCCCTCGTTCAGTGCCTTGATCAGGTCGGCGTATTTGTCGTCGACGATCCGGCGGCGCACCTTGCGCGTGCGGGTCATCTCGCCATCATCGGGGTCCAGTTCCTTGTGCAGGATCAGGAACCGATGAATCTGGCACCCGTTCAGCATCGGATCATCGGCAAGCGAGACGTTCACTTCTTCGACATGTTCCTGAATGGCGTCCAGCACCCGTGGATGCCCCGCCAGTTCCTGATACGATCCATAGCCGACATTATTGCGTTCCGCCCAATTGCCCACCGCCGCCAGATCAATGTTGATAAAGGCAACGCAACGTTCCGAATTCACCCCGAAAAGCACAGCCTCCAGCACGTTGGGATAGAATTTCAGTTTGTTTTCCACGTACTTGGGCGCGAACAGACTGCCATCGGCCATCTTGCCGACATCTTTGGCCCGGTCGATGATTTTCAGATGCCCGGTGCCCTCTTCGATATATCCCGCGTCGCCGGTCGCGACCCAGCCGTCCTTGTCCTTGGTCGATTTGGTGCTTTCGGGGTTCTTGTAATATTCCACGAACACCCCGGGCGAGCGGTAATGAACCTCGCCATCGTCGTCGATCCTGATCTCGACACCCGGCGCGGGAATGCCGACGGTATCGTTGCGCACCTCGCCGTCGGGCTGGATTGTCACGTATACCGACGCTTCGGTTTGCCCGTAGAGCTGTTTCAGGTTGATGCCCAGCGAGCGGTAAAACTCGAATATCTCCGGTCCGATCGCCTCGCCTGCGGTATAGCCGGTGCGCACGCGGGTCATGCCAAGCCGGTTCTTGAGCGGACCATAGACCAGGGCGCGGCCCAGTTGGTATCTCAACCGATCCCCAAGGCCGACCGGTTTGCCATCCAGCAGATCCGGGCCGACCTTTTTCGCATGCGCCAGAAAATAGTGGAACATTCGCCGCTTCAGCGCGCTGCCGTCTTCCATCCGTATCATGACCGCCGTCAGCACGCCCTCGAAAAACCGGGGGGGTGCGAAAAAATAGGTCGGGCCGATCTCGCGCAGGTCGTTCTGCATGGTTTCCGGGCTTTCGGGGCAGGAAACGCAGAACCCCGTCCAGAAACATTGGCCGATGGAAAAGATGAAATCACCGACCCACGCCATCGGCAGATAGGCCAGCACGCTGTCGCTGGACGAGAGGCTGTCGAATTCGGACGACGATTTGGCGCTTTCCACGATATTGCGGTTGGACAGGACCACGCCCTTTGGCTTGCCGGTCGTGCCGGAAGTGTAAAGCATGACACAGGTCGTGTCGTAATCCTGTTTGGCCAGCCGCTTTGCCAGAACCGGTTCCAGACGTTCCTGTGCTGCGCGGCCCTCGGCCTGAATGTCTTTGTAGGCGTGAAGCGTCGTGTGGTCGTATTTTCTGAGGCCCCGGGGTTCCAGGTAGATGATCTGCTCCAGGCCCTGCAACTGGTCATGCACCTCCAGAACCTTGTCGACCTGTTCCTGGTTTTCGGCAATCACGAACCGGGCCGAACAATGATCCAGAACATAGGCCATCTCGTCCGCGACCGCGTCCTGATACAGCGGCACCGGCACCGCACCTGCCGTCTGCGCCGCAACCATCGACCAGTAAAGCGCCGGCCGATTTCGCCCGATCACCGCGATATGGTCGCCCTCTTTGACGCCGATGGCCAGCAATCCCAGCGCCAGCGCGTTGACCTCTTCGGCCACTTCGCCCCAGGTCCAGCTTTGCCAGATGCCGAATTCCTTTTCGCGGCTTGCGGGTTTGTCGCCGAACTCCCGCGCGTTCCGGGCCAGCAATCTGGGAATGGTATCCAGTTTACCGGCAGGTGAAGCGTTCTCGTTCACGGTCGTTCCTCCCAAGCGTTCTTTGGCGACGGACAATCATTTCACCCTTGCCGAATCCTGCGTGAATTGACCCCACCTTGATTGGGTCGAAATTGATGCGCAAGTTTTTCGCAATTGTATCGAATTGTAACAAGCAACACTTGCGCGATGGCTCTCTGGCTATCCGGGGCAAAACGATGCTAGCGAGAACCTCAGGAGGTTGGGTTGGCCACAACGAAAGATACATCCGCAGAGATGACGCAGGCTGGGCTCAATCTGATCCAGCAGGCGATTTCCATCTACGACAGCGATCTGCGGCTCGTCATCTGCAACAGCCGTTTTCGCGAAATGTTCGAACTGCCCGAAGCGCTGACAACGCCGGGTGCCAGATTTGCCGACACGATCCGCAACGTCGCGGAACGCGGAGATTATGGAAAGGTCGGCAATCTGGATCAATATGTTCAGGAACGGGTCGATCAGGCGCGGGCGTTTGAACCGCATTATGTCGAACGAACACGGCGCAACGGCCACGTCATTTCCATCGAAGGCAGCCCCTTGCAACAGGGCGGCTGGGTGACGGTCTACACCGACATAACCGCGATCAAGCGACAAGAGGCGCTGCTGCGCAACCGCTCGGAACATCTGTCCGATCAGTTGCTGGGCCATTCCGAAGACCTGTCGCGCGCCAACCGTGAACTGGCGGCCAGCAACACGGCACTGGCCGAAACCAAGCGGCAACTTACCGCCAGCGAGGCACTGGCACGTTCTACCGCCGAGATGATGCCCGCCCATATCGCGCATCTCGACCTGTCGCAGCGCTACACGTATTCCAACCGGCAATTGCGGTCGCTCCTGCCGGACAGCCCTGCGGAAATTGTCGGCAAACCCGCCGAGGTCGCGCTGGGTACCGATGCATTCCGGAAGATCAAGCCCTATCTCGACCGGGCATATCGCGGCGAAGCCAGCGTGTTCGAGTTTTCGCATTCCGATGACGCGCAGAGGATCCGGGTCGCCTTCACACCGGGCCGTGACAGCGATGGCAGGGTCAGCGGCGTCTACGTGATGTCCACGGATATCACCGAAGAGGCGCAAGCCCGCGCCGCGTTGATGCAATCGCACAAACGTACGCTTGCCGCACAACTGACCAGCGGCCTGGCACACGATTTCGCCAACCTGCTGACAATCATTCTGGGGCTTCAGGGGCGACTTGGAAAGCTGCCCGACCTGCCCCAGCGGGCCGAGGAAATGATCGCCACGACCCGCGCGGCGGCGCTGCGGGGCGGGGTATTGCTGGACCGGCTTTCCAACGCGTCAGGCCAGCGCGACATTCGCCCGGTTTCAACCGATCTTGTCGCGCTGTTCGCCGAAATCCGGGCGCTGGCATCGCCGACGCTCCCGCCGGGCACCTTTTTGATGCTCGACTGCACCGCAATTTCGGACGCGGTGGTGCTGGATGGCGGTTTCCTGCAGGATTCACTGCTGAATCTCATCCTGAATGCCCGCGATGCCATGGGGGGCACGCCCGGAAAAATCCACGTCGTGGCCCGGCAGGCACGCGGTACGTGGCTTGAAATCACTGTTACCGATACCGGCCCCGGATTCAGCGAAGACGCGCTGAAACATGCGCTGGATCCGTTTTACAGCTCCAAGCGCAATGACGAGGGTTCGGGGCTGGGCCTGACAATGGTTTACGATTTCACCCAGCTTTCGGGCGGCCATACCCGGATCGCCAATAGCGAGTCCGGCGGCGGCATGGTCTCGCTGCGACTGCCGCTGAAATTCGGCCCGAAACCCTCGGCACCGCAATTGGTTCTGCTGGTCGAGGATTCGCCGGAAATCCGCACCGATACCCGCGAGATGCTGCGCGATATCGGGCATAGCGTGATGGAGGCCGCCACCGCCGAAGAGGCCGAAACCCTGGCCGGCATTCCCGGCGTTACGACCGTGTTGACCGATATCAGGCTCAGCGGGGACCGCACCGGATACGATCTGGCGCGCGCCCTGCGCGACGGCGGCAACCCGGCACGTGTCTTCCTGATGACGTCCCTTCCCGCCAAAAACACGATTCGATCTGCGGCGGCAAAGGAATTTCCGCTGATCGGGAAACCGTTCAAACTGGCCGAACTGACATCGTTTCTGGAACAGGACGCCGGATCATGAATGGTCCGGTTCCGATGGTGGCAATTCTGGACGACGAGCCGCAAATCCGGCTGATGTTGTCCGACGCGCTGGAAGAGGCCGGGTTTCGCACCGCCAGCTTTTCGCGCGCCACCGAATTCGAAGCCGCCCTTGCGCGCCTTGCCCCGCAAATCTGCCTTGTCGATCTGGGTCTTCCGGACAAGGACGGGCTGGCACTGGTTCACCGCCTGGCCCTGGAAAGCGGGGCAGCCATCATCATCATTTCGGGCCGCGCGCAGGTGCAGGACAAGGTGACCGGGCTGGAATTGGGGGCGGACGACTATATCATCAAACCGTTTGACCCGGCCGAAGTGGTGGCCCGCGCCCGCGCCCTGTTGCGCCGGGGCCGATCGCCTTCGCAATCGGCACCGGAAACCGCCCGCTTCGCCGGTTGGACCGCACGGTTCGACCAGTTCAAGCTGTTGGCCGAAGACGGCGAAAGCATCGCGTTCAGCCAGGCCGAGGGCGAGGTGCTGCGGCTGTTTCTGGATGCGCCGAACCGCCTGATTTCCCGTGCCCAGATGCAAGAGACACTGGGCGGCGCGGCCGGCGAGAGCTTTGATCGCGCGATGGATGTCCGGGTCTCGCGCCTTAGAACCAAGCTGCGCGAGGACCCCAAAAACCCCAAACTGATCAAAACCATTTACGGGGCCGGATATATCTTTCTTGGCAACGTGATCTGGGAATGATTGGCGCTTGAACGCGGGCGGCGGGATTTGCTATTCCTGCCACATGGACGCGTTCGCCATCGGTTATTACGGCATCATCTGCGGGCTGCTGGCCTATGCCGTGCCGCTGCTGAATTCGAAATTCAGACGGCTGCTTTTTGGCATCTGCACCGGTCTGATTGCGGCCACGTTGCTGCCGTTCGTGCGGGCCAGTCTCCTTTAGGACGCGCGCAAAGCTCGCATCCTACTCCGCCGCAACCGCCTCGTCCACTTTCTCCGCCTTCACCGCCGAGAACTTGAATTCCGGGATTTTCCCGTAAGGATCCAGCGCCGGGTTGGTCAGGATATTCGCCGCCGCCTCGACATAGGCGAACGGCAGGAACACCATGTCTTCGGCCACCATCCGGTCCGCCCGCGCCATGGTCACGATCGAGCCTCGTTTCGTGGTCAGCCGGATCAGTCCACCGGGCTCGATGCCAAGCGCGCGCAACGTTTTCGGGTGGACCGAGCAATTCGCCTCGGGCTCCACCGCGTCCAGCACCGAGGAACGGCGCGTCATCGAACCGGTATGCCAGTGTTCCAACTGCCGCCCCGTGGTCAGGATCATCGGGTAATCCGCGTCCGGCACATCATCCGGCGCCACGATGCTGGCAGGGGTGAATTTCGCGCGGCCATCGGGGCGCGGGAACCCGTCGCCAAATACGATCGGCTGACCGGGATCGGTGGGCGACAGCGACGGATAGGTCACCGCCTCGCCTTCCAGTCTTTGCCAGGTGATGTTGTCAAACGACGCCATACCACGCTTCATTTCGGCGAAAACCTCGCGCGGATGCGTGTAGGTCCAGTCCAGCCCCAGCCGCTGTGCCAATTCGGTGGTGATCGCCCAATCCTCGCGTGCTTGGCCCGGCGGCGGCACGGCGGGGCGACCCATCTGGACCTGCCGGTTGGTGTTGGTGACGGTGCCGGTTTTCTCGGCGAACGCGCTCGCCGGCAGGATCACATCGGCGTAATTCGCGGTTTCCGTCAGAAAGATATCCTGCACCACCAGATGTTCCAGCTTGGCCAGCGCGTCGCGGGCATGTTCGACATCGGGGTCCGACATGGCCGGGTTTTCGCCCAGAACATACATGCCGGAAATATCACCGGCATGGACCGCATCCATGATCTCGACCACGGTCAGACCCTTTTCGGCACCGAAATCGACATCCGAATTCCAGATTTCGTTGAAGGCCGAGCGCACGCCGTCGTCCGAAACGCTTTGGTAGTCCGGCAGGAACATCGGGATCAGACCGGCATCCGAGGCGCCTTGCACGTTGTTCTGCCCCCTGAGCGGATGCAGCCCCGCGCCGGGCCGCCCCACCTGACCGCACATCAGCGCGAGGCTGATCAGACAGCGCGAGTTATCCGTGCCGTGAATGTGCTGGGAAATGCCCATCCCCCAAAAGATCATCCCGGCCTTGGCGTTCGCGAACAGGCGCGCGACCTCGCGCAGTTCGTCGGCGTCCACGCCACACAGCGGCGCCATCTTTTCGGGCGGAAAATCCTTCAGATGCTGTTTCTGCGCTTCCCAGTTTTCGGTATACGCCTCGATATATTGCTGATCATAAAGCCCTTCCTCGACGATCACGTTCATGATCGCGTTCAGCATGGAAACGTCCGTGCCGGGCCGGAACAGCAACCGGTGGGTGGCATATCGGCCCAAACCGACGCCGCGCGGGTCCATCACGATCAGCTTGCCGCCCCGTTTGGTGAACTGCTTGAAATAGGTCGCTGCGACCGGGTGGTTCTCAATCGGATTGGCACCGATGACGATGGCGACATCTGCATTCTCGATCTCGTTGAAGGTCGCCGAAACCGCGCCGGAACCGACGTTCTCCATCAGCGCCGCGACCGAGCTTGCGTGGCACAGCCGAGTGCAGTGATCGACATTGTTGTGCCCGAAACCCTGGCGGATCAGTTTCTGGAACAGATAGGCCTCTTCGTTGGTGCATTTCGCGGAACCGAACCCGGCAACCGATTTGCCACCCCTCGTATCGCGCAATTCGGCCAAACCACCGGCAGCGACAGCCATGGCCTCGTCCCAGGTCGCCTCGCGAAAATGGGTGTGCACATTGGCCGGATCGACATTCAAACCCTTGGCGGGCGCATCATCGCGCCGGATCAGTGGTTTGGTCAAACGGTGCGGATGGTGGATGTAATCAAACCCGAACCGCCCCTTTACGCAAAGCCGCCCCTCGTTCGCCGGCCCGTCCAGACCATCGACATACTTGACGCGCCCGTCCTTGATCTTGAGCGAAATCTGGCAGCCAACGCCGCAAAACGGGCAGACGCTGGCGACTTCGCTGTCAAAGTCGGCGCTGTCGCCCACTTGGGCGTCATCAACGGCGGTTGCGGGCATCAACGCCCCGGTCGGACAGGCCTGCACGCATTCCCCGCAGGCCACACAGGTCGAGGCCCCCATCGCGTCATCCATGTCAAACACGATCTTGCTGTCATGCCCGCGCCCGGCCATGCCGATCACTTCGTTTACCTGCACTTCGCGGCATGCGCGAACACACAGGTTGCACTGGATGCAGGCATCCAGATTGACGCGCATCGCCACATGGCTGTCATCCAGCAATG
The DNA here is from genome assembly GCA_964600965.1 of uncultured Rhodobacter sp. Classification (GTDB taxonomy): domain Bacteria; phylum Pseudomonadota; class Alphaproteobacteria; order Rhodobacterales; family Rhodobacteraceae; genus UBA5972. The sequence goes on along the minus strand of CAZRLO010000051.1, from coordinate 3,594 downwards.
GAATGCGGTCGGGTTCCAGCGCCGGGAATCGGCTTTCCGATACGCCCTGCGCCGCTGCCATGTCCCAAAGGTGGCTGGACTTGTCGTGCGCGCCTTCCTGCGCCGGTTGATCGGCCAGCAAAAGTTCCATCACCATTTTCCGCGCCGAAGTCGCCCTCGCATTCTGCGAATTAACCACCATCCCCTCGGTCGGGGTGCGGATGCAGGATGCGGCCAGCGTGCGCTCGCCGTCGATCTCGACCATGCAGGCGCGACAATTGCCATCGGCGCGATAGCCTTTCTCGCCGGAATGGCACAGATGCGGGATCTGTGTGCCTTCGCGTTTGGCGACCTCCCAGATGGTTTCGCCATCCGATGCGGTCACGGATTTTCCATCCAGCTTGAAGGAAACGGAATCGGACATGCCTTTTGCTCCTGAAAACAGGCGATACCAGAGTATCTTAAACCAGAGGCCGCGACCCCGGCAATTCAGATAACCGACACGCCGGTACATTTTTGCGCCGTATCGCCCTGCTTCTTTGTGGCAGATATATCCAAGAATCGCCCCGCAGGGGCTGACGGGATTGGCCCGCAGGGCCGCAATCAAACCGCGGCTGGCGTCGCGCAGTTAGGCATTGGCAATTCCGGCAGGCGCGGCTAATCCGAACGGATGAAAGCAATTTCGGACACCCCCACCCACCTTTGGGTCCGCGCCGAACAACGGGCCGGCGAGCAACGCACGGGGATCACCCCGGATGGCGCACGCGCATTGCGTGCCGCCGGGATTGCCGTGACCGTCGAGTCCGCCTCACACCGCGCCATCCCCACGTCGGAATACCGTGCCGCCGGGTGCACGATCGCGGCCGAGGGAAGCTGGCCCAATGCGCCCGAAGACGCGATCGTTTTCGGCCTGAAAGAGCTGCCCGAAACCGGCCGGTCACTTTCGCATCGCCACATCATGTTTGGCCATGCGTTCAAGGGCCAGACCGACGCCGGGGCACTGCTGGCGCGCTTTCGTGCTGGTGGCGGGGCCCTTTATGATCTGGAATACCTGACCAATGACGACGGTCGCCGGGTTGCGGCGTTCGGCTATTGGGCGGGATATGCAGGGGCGGCGGTCGGATTGAAAGTCTGGGCCGCACAACAGGCGGGCGATCTTGCGGGGCCGGCAATGGTCGGAACCTATTCCGGCCGCGACGCGCTTATTGCCGACCTCGCGACCGACCTCGCCGCCGGGCTGTCAAACGGCGCGGATCGTCCCCACGCCATCATCGTCGGCGCGCTGGGGCGGGTCGGAAGCGGCGCGACCGATCTTTTTGAAGCGCTCGACCTGAAAGCCACGCGCTGGGATATCGCCGAAACCGCCGGTGGCGGGCCGTTTCCCGAAATCCTCGCGCATGATATCTTCGTCAATTGCGTGCTTGCGACGCCCGGCATTCCGGTTTTTGTTCCAGCGTCGGCAATCGCGAAACCACGCCGTCTCTCGGTGGTGGCCGACGTTTCGTGTGACCCCAATTCGCCCTATAACCCGGTCCCGATTTATGACCATGCCAGCCGTTTTGACGATCCGGTGATCCGGGTTTGCGATGATCCGAAACTCGACGTGACCGCCATTGACAACCTGCCCTCGATGCTGCCGGTCGAAAGCAGCGAGGATTTCGCCGCCCAGCTTTTGCCCGCCCTGTTGACGCTGGACCGCATCGATGGCGGCATCTGGGCCCGGGCAAAGGCCGTTTTCGACCGCCATGCTGCCGGTCTCTGAAAGGGTAGGACGATGACACAAATTCACTGGATCGGAACCGGTCTGTCAGCAATTCCGGGCCTGCGGCGATTGATCGAAAACGGTCACGACGTCGCCGTTTGGAACCGCACCACGGACAAGGCGCAGGCAGCGGTCGGGGACTTGACGGACAATATCAACGCCTTTTCGATGGAGGCAATCACAGCCGCGCTTTCCAAGGGCGACATCCTTGTTTCGATGCTGCCCGGCGACTGGCATGTTCCCCTGGCCGAGCTTTGCCTGACAAAAGGCGCGCATTTCGTCAGTTCCAGCTATATCGCCCCGGAAATGCGGGCACTGGATGCGCGGGCCAAAGACGCAGGGCTTTGCGTCGTGAACGAAGTCGGCCTTGACCCCGGCATCGACCACGTCATGGCGCATTGGTTGATTGCGGATTACCGGGCCAGTCAGGCTTATGACAAAAAGAACGCGATTTCTTTTCTGTCTTATTGCGGCGGCATCCCCAAGATTGAAAACGATTTCAGGTATAAATTCTCGTGGTCTCCGCTTGGGGTTCTGAAAGCGCTGCGTTCACCCTCGCGTTCGATCGCCGAGTTCAAGGAATTGAACGTCGCGCGGCCGTGGGATGCAATCTCGTCCTACACTGCGCCCTTGCCAACGCCCGAGGCTTTTGAGGTCTATCCCAATCGCGATTCCCTGCCATTCATGGAGGATTACGCGTTTGATCCTGACTGGCCCGTCCGGCAATTCGTGCGCGGAACCCTGCGCCTGAATGGCTGGGCCAGCGCATGGGACGATGTGTTCAAAGAAGTTGAAACTCTGAAGGGCCCAAGTGGCGACGCGCGGCTTGCGGAAATGTCAGACCAATTCTGGCACGACAATGCGTATGACGAGGGCGAGCCGGATCGTGTCGTTCTGTGTGTCTCGCTCAAGGCCGAGCGCGAGGGCGAAACCGTTTATCACAAGACCTACGTGATGGACGCGTTTGGGACCGAACAAAGCACAGCCATGGCGGCGCTGGTCTCGATCCCACTGTCCTTGGCAATCGAAGCTGTGGCGAATGGCGAGATTGGTGCGGGCGTTTCGGCAGCACCTTCTGATTCGAAACTTGTGGCCCGGTGGCTGGAAACGGTCGGCGGAATTGCGCAACATCTGGCGGTGGTGGATCATACCGACGGTTGACCCGACGCGGCGTGCAATCGATCCGTCAGTCCAGCAGCAGCAAGTTGAAAAACCGTCCCTTCACGATCCACGATGCGCCAAATGCCCAGAGGGCAATCGCCTCGGACCAAAAGGTCAGGCGGGCGCCATCCCAACCTTCGAAGCCGAATAATGCGTTCAGCGTCATTGCAGCCATCGACAACAAGATCAGGCCGCCCGATATCAGGTAGATCGTGTTTCTGACCAGTTTCTGCCGCTTCAACCGACCCGCAGAATCGCGATGTTTGGCCTGAATGACACGCGTGAAAACGAAGATCGAGAAATAGGCGAGAAACGCAAACAGCAGGGCGGCACTGGCAAAATGAAAGATATGTGCCGTCGAAAACAACTCGAAGTAAGGGTCGGCAGTCGTCTCAGGCACCACATCGACGAAAATCGGGTTTTCTGACAACTTGAAATCCGCGAGGGCACGACCCGAAAATCTGGCCAGATCGCAACCCCGACCGTTCGTCGGAAACAAGGCAACCCCCATCGCGCCAAAGCCCGCAATCGTGGCCAACCAATCCTCGGCCCGGTTTTCGCCGCGATAGGCAAACAGATATGTCGCGATGAACACCAACGCACCAATAAACGGGCCGCCCCAGAATTGCGCGTAATAGAAGTGGCTGATCGAGAAGTAAAAACACGTTCCGAAAAAGACACCGATCAGCAAC
>CAZRLO010000050.1:0-19557 GCA_964600965.1 uncultured Rhodobacter sp. | reverse complement strand
CCAGAACGAACATGCGGCCCTGCCGCGCCTCTTCGATGATATCTTCGATCGGGGAAATGCTCCGCAGATGGATGGCCCCGGCGCTCATGTCAACGCTCCATCTCGTTCAGCCGGGCCACATAGCGCGCGAGCGTGTCGATTTCCAGATTGATCCGATCCCCAACCGTCGCGTCGCCCCATGTTGTCACCGATTTGGTATGCGGGATGATGTTGATGCCGAATTCGGCACCGTCCACGTCATTCACCGTCAGCGACGTGCCATTCAGCGCGACCGAGCCCTTGGGCGCGATGAACCGCGCCAACGTATCCGGCGCGCGCAGCGTCACCCGAGTGCTGTCCCCCTCGTCCGCCAGCGCCAATACTTCGGCCACGCCATCGACATGGCCCGAAACGATATGGCCGCCCAATTCGTCGCCGACTTTCAACGCCCGTTCCAGGTTGACGCGCCGATCCGTGGCCCAGGCCGCGAGGTTGGTTTTCGAAACGGTTTCTGCCGAAATTTCCACCTCGAACCAGCTTTCCGCAGACGGGCTTTGCGCGACGACCGTCAGGCAGACCCCGTCGCAGGCAATCGACGCGCCGAGATCGATGCCGGACATGTCGTATGCCGTGCCGATCCGCGCCAGCAAATCGCCGCGCTGGGTGGTTTCCAGCACCGTGCCGACATCGGTAATGATCCCAGTGAACATGGTTCAGGCCCCGCCCATAATCGCCCATTTCCTAAACCGGCGCGCCGGGCAGGGCAAGGGCGGTTTCAAGGCCGCGCCGGCGTCAAGTGCGGCGAATTGACGGCAATTCCGCGTTGAAAAAATGGCAGATTAGGGCATAGTCAAGGCCAAGCGGCCAAAGTGTCCGCGCAGAGCAATGAATGACAACCTACAAGCCGGATTTTTAGTGACAGACGCGGGCTATTCTGTATGCTTTTGTGCCGTGGGGGCGTTGAACCAGAGGCAGTCGGTCTATGGGTAAAGCGTCAGGCGAAGGCAAGGTTTTCGCGTTCCTGCAAGGGCCGCACGGCCCGTTTTTCTATCAATTGTCTCGCATTTTGCGTGTCTCGGGCGCCGGGGTTTTCAAGGTCGGCTTCAACCGGGGCGATCAGGCATTCTGGCGCGACCGTGCGACCTATCTGCCATATTACGGCCGACTGAACGACTGGGGCACCGAAATCCGCCGCATCTATGCCGAACGCAACGTCACCGATATCGTGCTTTACGGAGACACGCGCCATGTCAACGCCGAGGCGGTGAAGGCCGCGCGCGAAGCGGGGATCACCATCCACTGTTTCGAAGAAGGGTACCTGCGCCCGTACTGGGTTACGTATGAGCGGGGCGGGGTCAACGGCTATTCGCGGCTGGTGGATATGGACATCGCCCAGATGCGAAACGAGCTGGTCGACCGCGATGTCGAATTGCCGGACGCGCCGGCGCGATGGGGTGATATGCACCACCACACGTTTTATGGCGCTCTTTATCACGGATTCATCCTGTTTCGTAATCACGCCTACAAAAACTATCGTACGCATCGCGATATCACGGTGTTGCGCGAATTCCGGTTACATTTCAGGCGGCTACTGGCCATTCCCCTGCACGCGATGCAGCGCCGGGCGGCCTCGATCCGCATTCGGCGGGACGGATATGTCTATCACCTCGCGTTGTTGCAACTTGGCCATGACGCGTCGATCCAGCATCATTCCGGGCTTCAGTCGATGGAAGAATTTATTCGCCTTACCATCGAGAATTTCGCCGAAGGCGCGCCGATCCATCACCACCTGGTCATCAAGACCCACCCGCTGGAGGATGGTCGCCTTCCCTTGCACCGGATCACCCATCAGACCGCACGGGAATTCGGCGTCGAAAACCGGGTACATTTCGTGCGCGGGGGCAAGCTGGCAGGCTTGATGAATTTCGCCCGTTCCGTGGTGACCGTCAATTCCACTGCCGGGCAGCAGGCGCTGTGGCGGGGTCTGCCGCTCAAGGCGTTTGGCCGCTCGGTTTACAGCAAACCGGAGTTTGTTTCAGAACAACCGCTGGCAGAGTTCTTTGCCGATCCGTGGAAGCCTGACGCGCGGGCATATCGCGATTATCGGCACTACCTGCTGGAAACCTCGCAGGTCATGGGCGGGTTCTATTCCGCCAAGAGCCGCCGTCGTCTGATCCGCAGCGTGGTTGACCGCGTGCTGGCGGCGCAGGACCCCTATGATTCGCTGCACGTCGAGAACGCGACGCCCCGGCAACAGTTGCGCGTGGTGAAATAGGAAACAAAAAACCTTTCCTTGGCAAATTTGTCTTTTTTTGTGTACAGTTACCGCAATAATGAGGCAGCGTTGGCAACAAGGGGCAATTCCCGTGTCATGTAAGAATTTGCAAAGGGTCCGATTGGTGGCCCTGTTCGCGCTTGTGGCGGTGATTGCGGCCTGTGCGCTGCCCCGGTCAGGGCCGAACAAGGCCGAAATATATTCCAGTTCGGTCCAGCGCGAAGGTGATGCCTTCATCGTGACCGTCAACGACAGGGTGATCCAGTATACCAGCGTTACTCCGGTCATCGATTTCTCGAACCGGTTCAAGAGTGCGGGCAAGATCGGGTCCGACATCATTCGGCCCGGCGATGTGCTGGGCCTCACCATCTGGGAAAACGTGACCGATGGCCTGTTGGCGGGCGTCGGGCAAAACGCCAGTTCGCTGCAGGAAATCCAGGTCGACGCGACCGGCAGCATTTTCGTGCCCTATGCGGGCCGGATCAAGGCGGCGGGCAACACGCCCGATCAGTTGCGCGAGATTATCACCCGCAAGCTGGATGCCCAGACCCCGGACCCGCAGGTCGTGGTTCAAAGGCTGGCAGGCGACGGTTCGTCCGTCAGCGTGATGGGCGGCGTTGGCGCGCAGGGCGTCTATCCGATCGAAGGCGCGACGCGCAACCTGACCTCGATGCTGGCCAAGGCCGGCGGTATCACCATCGAGCCCGAGGTCGCACAGATCAAATTGACGCGTGGCGGCAAGACCGGCACGGCGTGGCTGGCCGATCTTTACGCAAATCCGCGCTCGGATATTGCGCTGAGGCCGGGCGACCGGATTTTCGTGGAGCAGGATCGGCGGTCCTTTACCGCGCTTGGGGCGACCGGCACCCAGACCCGCGTTCCCTTTACCAGCCAGAAATTGAGCGCCATCGAAGCCATCGCGCAGGTAGGCGGGCTGAAGAGCAGCCTTGCCGATCCGACCGGCGTATTCATTTTCCGCGACGAACCGGCAGAGATTGCCAATGCGCTGTTGGGGCGCAGCGACCTGCAAGGCAGCCAGCGCTTTGCCTATGTTCTGGACCTGACCGAACCCAACGGCGTTTTTCTGGGTCGTGATTTCGTCATCCGCGACGGGGACACCGTTTACGTGACCGAGGCGCCCTTTGTGCAGTGGAACAAGTCCCTCAGCGTTCTGAACAGCGGTCTGGCCACCGGTAGCAGCATCAAGACCGTTTCGGGCGGCTGATCCGTGCCGGACCCGCGCGGCGATCTGGCTGACGGCGGGTATCGCCAAAATCTGTACGTCTTCACCGGCGGTTTTCTGTGGAACCGACAGGTTCGCCGGATTTTGGCGCTGGCGGGGTACGACCTGAAAATCAGTCTGCCAAGACGAGGCGCCGACCGGGTTGCCGTCTGGGGCCGGACGCCGCGGTCAGGGCGCGGTCGCGCGGTCGCACGCTGGCGCGATGCCGGGATCGTCACGGTCGAAGACGCTTTCCTGCGCTCGGTGCGCACGGGGCGGGCGGGCGCGCCGCCAATGGGATTGGTGATCGACACCCAAGGTGCCTATTTCGACTGCAATCAGGCCAGCGATCTGGAGGACCTCCTGAATTTCGCGGCGCTGGATGACCCGGCGCTGCTGGCGCGGGCCGAAGGGGGAATCCAGGCGATCCGCCGCGCGGACCTATCGAAATATAACGCGCATGATCCGGCGCTTGCGATTGATGCGACGGATTACGTGCTGGTCATCGACCAGACCGCGGGCGACGCTTCGATCCGGTACGGCGGTGCCGACAAAGCCACATTTGCCGCGATGCTGGCGGCGGCAAGGCGGGAAAATCCGGACAGCAAAATCCTGATCAAGACCCACCCTGAAACCACAGCCCGCTTTCGCAGGGGCCATTTCACCACGGCGGATCAGGACGCGCGGACCGAATTGATCACCGCCCCGGTGTCGCCGCAAAGATTGCTGGCAGGTGCCAGCCGCGTCTACTGCGTCACGTCGCTGATGGGGTTCGAGGCGATCATGGCCGGTCACCGCCCGCGTGTTTTCGGCAAGCCGTTCTACGGTGGCTGGGGTTTGAGCGACGACGAAACCCCCCCGGCACGGCGGGCCCGAAAACTGTCCCGCGCCGCATTGTTCGCCGGTGCCATGCTGATTTATCCGGTCTGGTACGACCCCTATCGCCGCAGATTGTGCGAATTCGAAACCGTTGTCGAGAATCTTTCCGCACAAGCGCGGGCATGGCGTGAGGATCGTCATGGTTACGTGGCGCTGGGTATGCGCCTCTGGAAACGCCACCCGCTGCGTCGCTTTTTTGCCGGTCCCGGTACGCGGATCACGTTTCGGGAACAGCGGCAGGTGGCGGGTGCAACGGGGCGGCCTGGCCTCGTCTGGGCCGGCAAGGAAACCGATGGCATCCATCGCGCGTTTCGATCGGCGGGACAGCGTCTTGGCCGCGTCGAAGACGGCTTTCTGCGCTCGCGCGGGTTGGGGGCTAACCTGGTGCCGCCGCTGTCACTGGTCGTGGATGATCTGGGCATCTACTATGATCCCACCCGCGAAAGTCGGTTGGAAAGGCTGTTGAACGAGGCCGGCGATCTGACCGATACGGAACTGGCGCGCGCGAAAAAGCTGCGGGCGGGGCTGATTTCGGGCGGTGTAAGCAAATACAATATCGGCGCGCGGGAAATCGGCGCGGCATGGCCACGTGACCAGACCCGGATTCTGGTGCCAGGTCAGGTCGAAGATGACGCGTCGATCCGCCTTGGCGCCGGCGATATTCGGCGCAACATCGATCTGCTGGCGCGAACCCGCGTCGAAAATCGGCACGCGTTCATCGCCTACAAGCCGCATCCGGACGTCGAGGCCGGACTGCGCATCGGTGCGATTGACGATCGTGACGCACTGGCCCATGCCGACGTCGTTTTGCGCGGAACCGATGCCATCGCCGCAATAAATGCGTGCGACGCGGTCTGGACCATCACCTCGCTGCTGGGATTTGAGGCCCTGTTGCGCGGCAAGGCCGTCACCTGTCTGGGAACGCCCTTTTACGCTGGTTGGGGCCTGACCGATGATCTGGGCCCCGGGCTTGCGCGGCGGGTGGGAACGCCGTCGCTGGCGGCGATGGTCCACGCGGTTCTGATCGCCTATCCGCGCTATTTCGATCCGGTCACCGGTCTGGCCTGCCCACCGGAAGTCCTGGCCGAAAGATTGGCCGGGGGGCGGGTGTTTGCCGGTGGATTGGGCATCAGATTGCTGGCCAAGGCGCAGGGGGCATTTGCGACATTCGCGCCGCTCTGGCGATAGGGCGCGGTTGCCGCTTCGCGGCGATCCGAGGCTCCGCCGGGGATATTTGAGCCAAGCGGAATGCCCAAGGTCAGTCTTTTCGCCAGACCGAGATCACGTCGGCCCCGATTTCGCGAACTTCATGCAGGCCGAAGCGCTCGTATTCCGCCAGCGCCGTTGGCGCAAGGGGGGCCACCGCGGGGATGGCATCGGCGCCCAGCGCGAGCCCGGCACCAAAGACCACCACTTGATCGACCGCGCGCGCGCTCAGCAACGCCGCTGCCATCTGCCCGCCGCCTTCGCAGAAAACCCGGGTAATTCCGCGTGCGGCCAACGCGCTCAGCACCGTGCGGATATCCGGACGCCCGTTCCGATCCGCCGCGCAGGCGATCGGGTCACCGCCCAGCGCCCGCCACGCAGCAATTTTCGCCGGCGGTGCCGAGCGCGTGTGGCAAGGCCAGACCGGGTTGTCGCGGGCGCTTTGGCCCAGTTGCCCGTTCGTCGGTACGGACAGCCGACTGTCACAGATCACCCGCACCGGTTGACGCCGCGTGCCCAGCCCGCGCACATTCAACATCGGGTCATCGGCAATCGCGGTGCCGGCACCGATCAACACCGCGTCATGCACCGCGCGCAGATAATGACCGTGGCGCCGCGCCGCTGCGCCGGTGATCCACCGGCTTTCGCCCGTGCCCGTCGCGATCCGTCCGTCCAGCGACGTGGCGAGTTTGAGGGTTACCAGCGGACGGTCCTTCTGGATGCGCTGCAGAAACCCGGCGTGGTCACGCGTCGCCCGGCGTGCCAGACATCCGGTTTCAACGGCAATCCCCGCACGGCGCAAAAGCGAAATGCCCTTGCCTGCCACCCGCGGATCGGGATCCTGAATCGCGATGACGACCCGCGCGACCCTGGCCATGATCAGGGCGTCCGCGCAGGGCGGCGTCTTCCCGTGATGCGCGCAGGGCTCCAGTGTGACGAAGGCGGTGGCGTCACGCGCGCGTGCACCTGCCTGGGCCAGCGCCATCGTCTCGCCATGGGGTACGCCGCCGGGGCCGGTCCAGCCACGCCCAACGACATGGCCATCTTTCACGATCACGCAACCGACCGCCGGATTGGGCCAGGTCTGCCCCAGATTTCGGCGGCCCAGCGCCAGCGCCAGTTCCATCCAGCGTCGATCTGCCGGATCGCAGGCCATGGTCAGTCGTCAGAAGGGTCGGGCGGGCGTAGTTCGGACACGAAATCCTCGAAGTCATCCGCCGCCTGAAAGTTCTTGTAAACGCTGGCAAACCGCACATAGGCAACCGTGTCGATCCGGGCGAGCGATTCCATCACGATCTCGCCGATCTTGTCGGACTGGACATCGGTGTCGCCAAGGCTCTCCAGTCGCCGCACGATGCCCGAGATCATGTGGTCGATCCGCTCTGGGTCGATCGGGCGTTTCTGCAGCGCAATCCGGATCGAGCGTTCCAGCTTGTCGCGGTCGAATTCCTCGCGTTTGCCGTTTTTCTTGATCACCACGAGGTCGCGCAATTGCACCCGTTCATATGTCGTGAAACGCCCCGCGCAGGCCGGGCAGGCGCGGCGGCGGCGGATCGCGATATGATCTTCAGCCGGGCGGCTGTCCTTGACCTGGGTGTCGATGTTTCCGCAAAACGGGCAGCGCATTTTTTGGGTTCCCCTGAAAATAACTCGGCTGGCTGGGCGCACTATACGCAGGCTTCAAACCTTTGTGTAGGCCCTTTTCCCAAACACCACATGCTGCCTTGACCCCAAAGATATATTGCCGCTAAGCCTTGGGCGGCAACGAGGTGGATCATGCTTAAATCCGGCGGATTATGGGCGCTTGTTCTTGGATTTGGCGTGCTGCATCTGGGTGCCGCGTGGCTGTTGCCGTTGTCCGAGGACGAAGCCTATTACACGCTGTGGGCGAGCGTGCCGTCGGTGGGTTATTACGACCATCCGCCGATGATCGCGTGGTGGATATGGCTGGGGCAATGGCTGACGCAGGGGGCGTTTTGGGGCGTGCGTCTGTTGCCGGTTCTGGCATCGGCGCTGATCACGTTGCTTACGTGGCGCATGGCGTGGGTGATCTCCAAGGATCGCGGGATCGCCTTTCGGGCGGCCCTTTGGCAGAGCGCGATGGTGCCGTTTGCAGCGCTGGGATTCGCCGCCACGCCGGACGCACCGTCGATTTTGTTCTGGGTGGCCGCGATCTGGGCCGTTGCCGAGGTCGCAAACGGCCGGTCCGCGCATTGGTGGTTGTTGGTGGGCCTGTTTGCCGGTCTCGGGGTTTTGTCCAAATTCACCAACTTCTTTTTCGGTCTTTCACTGGTGATCTGGTTGCTGGCAACCCGCGAGGGGCGTGGCTGGTTGCGGGTCTGGCAGGTCTGGGCCGGGGCGGCGGTCGGGGTGTTGGTGCTGCTGCCGTTTTTGTGGTGGAACCTGCGAAACGACTGGATCGGGTTTGAACGGCAATTCGGGCGGGTCGGGTCCGGCGGAAACGTGGACCTTGGTGATTTCGCGCTTTTTTGGCTTTCGGTGGTCTTGTTGGTCACACCGCTGATATTCTGGCTGGTGCTGCGGGCGTTGCGGTCGGGGCGCGTGTCCGGATATCTGATCTGGCTGACCGCTCCGATCGTCATCTACCTGACGTGGCATGGGCTCAGGTCGCTGGCGGGCGGGCAGTGGATCGCGCCGATATTTCCGGTGCTGGCGGTCATGGCCGCGCTGGGTATGCCCAGGGGGTGGACGATGCGTTGGGCGGCCCCGGTGGGGTTTGCCCTGGCGCTGGCGACTTTCGCGGTTGCCTTCTGGCCGGGGCGGGCATTGATCGGCGGGCATAATCCGTCAACGCAAATCCGGGGCTGGGACGCGGTGATCCGGGATATCAGGACGGTCGCGGCCGAAAATGACGCCGTCTGGATCGCGACCGATGCCTATGGCTTGACCGGGCAACTGACGCATTATCTTGCCGGGTACGATCTGCCGGTGCGGTCCGTAAGCGAACCGTGGCGTTATCTGTTTCTGCCGGATATCCCGGAGCGGTTTTGCACTGCGGTCGGTCTGTTCATATCACGCAAGGATTTCCCCGACGGCAATCCCTATTTCGACCATGTGCGCAAAGGGCCCGATCTGGCGCGGCGCGAGGGGCCCAGCGTGCTGATGCGCTATCAGACAGCGGTCGTCAGCGGGTTGCGGGGTTGTGAAATATCGAACTGATGGCGGGATTTCGGTTTTCGGCATGACCGCGAATATGGCTTGCAGAACGAGAATTCCCGCTTAGCGTGGCGCGATGGAACCGAATTCAGACCAAGATGGTATTGCGAATGCCGAATTGCGCAAGATGCTTGCCGCGCTGCACGCGGCCGGTGAACAACCTTTTGATCGGGCCAATCCGATCCCGGCGATCGTCAACCACTCGGCGGAATTCTTCGAACACGAGCGCAAGGCCGTCTTTGCGGCGGAATGGATTTGCCTTGGACGCACAGACGAGATTGCGGATGCCGGCGATTTTCTGACCGGGGAAATCGCGGGCGTGCCGGTGCTGGTTGTGCGGAATGCAGAGGGGGGCATCGGCGGCTTCGTCAATGCCTGCGCGCATCGCTTCGCCTGCCTTGTGCCGGACGCGACCGGCAACACAAAGCGGTTCACCTGCCGGTATCATGCATGGACCTATGATCTGAAAGGCGACCTGATCCGCGCGCCGCACATGGAGATGAAGGCCGGGTTCGTACGTTCCGCGCACGGTTTGCGCGCGCTTTGCACCGAGATATGGGAGGGGTTCGTCTATATCTGCCTTGCACCGGCTCCGAGCGAAACGGTGGCACAAGCGCTGGCACCTTTGCGCGACAATGTCGTGGGGCGATACGACATGGCCGCATACCGGACCGTGCTGCGCGAGACGATGGTCTGGAACGCCAACTGGAAAAACCTGATCGAGAATTTCACCGAAAGCTATCACGTCCCGATTGCGCACAAGAAGACCTTTGCCAAGCACAAGAAGCCGCTGGATGATTACGTTTGTGGCGAGGACAGCGATCATTACGCGTGGCACCGCGCCCCTCAGGCGGCGGATTCCGGGGCCGGGGCCGCCCATCCCGACAATACGCGGCTGACCGGCGAATGGCGGCGGATGATGATCGATTTCTGTGTATTCCCGTGCCATCTGGTGACGCTGATGCCGGATTATCTTTGGTGGATTTCGGTGCAACCCATCGCGGTCGACCAGTTTCAAGCGACATGGGGGGTTGCCGTGCCGCCCGAGGTGCTTTCTGATATTGCGCCCGAGGATTTTGAACGGTGGCGGGCGGACCTGCTGGCCTATATGAATATTGCCAATGACGAGGACAAGGTGCTGGTCGAGGCATTGCACCGGGGTAGCGCCTCGACCATTTTACCAGCCGGTACGTACCACCCGATCGAGCGTAATCTCTGGCAATTCACCCGTTATCTGGCGCGGGTCTGCGGACGGCAGTGAACCCGGCATGCGGGTCGACACCCAACGTGATAAACTGCCCCGAATGCGCGGTACGGGCGCAGGGTCCTCCGGTCCCTTTGGGTCCGGTCTCTGACCCTGTCATGCGCGCGATTCAGATCGCGGGCTGCTGTTTATGTCGCGGTGTTCCGCGCGGCATTTATTGCGCCGTGGTTCTTGGTCGTGTCGCACCCGCGGGGTGGTGTCTTGCCGGGCGATTTGACGAATGCGATCCCCGATGTAGGTCGGACAATTGTCCGAACTACTGATCCAGGAACGATCTCAACTTCCGCGAACGGCTCGGATGTTTCAGCTTACGCAGCGCCTTGGCTTCGATCTGCCGGATACGCTCGCGGGTCACGCTGAATTGCTGGCCGACTTCTTCCAGCGTGTGGTCGGTATTCATGCCGATGCCGAACCGCATCCGCAGCACGCGTTCCTCGCGCGGGGTCAGAGACGCCAGCACGCGGGTCGTGGTTTCCTTCAGGTTCCCCTGGATGGCGCTTTCCAATGGCAGCACCGCATTCTTGTCCTCGATGAAATCGCCAAGCTGTGAATCTTCTTCGTCCCCGATCGGGGTTTCGAGGCTGATCGGTTCCTTGGCGATTTTCATCACCTTGCGGACCTTTTCCAGCGGCATCTGCAACTTTTCGGCCAGTTCTTCGGGCGTGGGTTCGCGCCCGATTTCATGCAACATCTGGCGGCCCGTACGCACCAGCTTGTTGATGGTTTCGATCATGTGAACCGGAATACGGATGGTGCGGGCCTGATCGGCGATCGAACGCGTGATCGCCTGGCGGATCCACCAGGTCGCGTAGGTCGAGAATTTGTAACCGCGCCGGTATTCAAACTTGTCGACCGCCTTCATCAGGCCGATGTTGCCTTCCTGAATGAGGTCGAGAAACTGAAGACCACGGTTGGTGTATTTCTTGGCGATGGAGATGACCAGCCTGAGGTTCGCCTCGACCATTTCCTTTTTGGCCAGACGCGCCTCTTTCTCGCCCTTCTGCACCTGATTGACGATGCGGCGATACTCCGAAATATCGACGCCGACATATTGCCCGACCTCGGCCATCTCGGCGCGCAGATCTTCGACCTTGCCGCGGAACCGTTCCATGAACGTCGCCCAGCCGCGTCCGGGTTTTTCGGCGACGCGGTCGACCCATGTCGGGTCAAGTTCAGAGCCACGATACGCCTCGACGAAATCGCGGCGGTTGATGCGGGACTGGTCGGCCAGTTTCACCATCGCGCCGTCGATCGACATGATCTTGCGGTTGATGCCGTAAAGCTGGTCGATCAGCGCTTCGATCCGGTTGTTGTGCAGGTGCAGCGAGTTGACCAGTTCCACGATTTCGGCCCTGAGCGCCTGATACTTGGCCTCCTGCTTTTTGGAAAACGAGTCATCCTCGTTCAGCGTTGCCGAAATCCGGCTGTCCTGCATGTCCGCCAGTTTGGCATAGTCCCCGGCGATCTGGTCCAGCGTTTCCAGAACCTGCGGTTTCAGCGCCGCCTCCATTGCCGCCAGCGACAGGTTGGCCTGATCGTCCTCGTCCTCGTCGTCGTCATCCCGTTCGATCGGGTTGCCGTCGGCGTCGGTTTCGGGGGTCTCTTCGGGTTTTGGTTTCGCGGCCTCGCCGGGTGCCGGGGCCGCTGCCGGGGCGGATGCGGCCGTGGTTTCCGGGGTTCCGATTTCTTCCTCGACGTCCCCTTCGACCGAGCCCGAAAACGTGGTTTCCAGGTCGATCACGTCGCGCAGCAGGATTTCCTCTTCCAGCAATTCGTCGCGCCAGATGGTGATGGCCTGAAACGTCAGCGGGCTTTCGCACAGGCCCGCGATCATGGTGTTGCGCCCGGCCTCGATCCGTTTGGCGATGGCAATCTCGCCCTCGCGGGACAACAGTTCGACGCTGCCCATTTCGCGCAGATACATGCGAACCGGATCGTCGGTGCGGTCCAGCGTTTCGGTGGTGGTGGTCGATACGGCGACTTCCTTGGAGGCCGAGGTCTCCACCAGCTCGGTGGATTTCGTCTCTTCCTCTTCGGCGTCCTCGTCCTCGATGATGTTGATGCCCATCTCGGAAAGCATCGACATCACGTCTTCGATCTGTTCGCTGGAGACCTGATCGGGCGGCAGAACCTTGTTGAGCTCGTCATAGGTGATGTAACCGCGCGTCCGTGCGTTGGCGATCATCTTCTTGACGGCGGCCTGGCTCATGTCGCCAAGCGCGGCGGCGTCGGGCGCTTCGTCGGTTTTCGTCGCTTCGTTGTCCTTGGCGGCCATCGATCACTCCATGTCAGAAAGGGCGAATCATCACCGCCCGTGCTGCGCGCGAATCATTGACGCGAATCAACACGGCGAATCACTGATTCGCAATGCACTTTAACTCTTTTTCTTTACCCAAACCTGATCATCGATCAGACCTTGCAGATTTCGAGACAGGATTTCGCGTTCCTGCGCGTCGCTTCCCGCCTCGGGCAGCTCGGTGCGGGTGGCCCTGTTTTTGGCGTCGATTGCCTGCCACAGGCGCCAGGTCAGGCCCTCTTCGACCAGTCCCGCCATGTCCAGCGCTGCCTCGTCGGTTTCGGATCGCGCGCCGCGGGCGGCCTCCAGCTTGGCAATCTCCTCGCTCAATGCATGCGCCGCACGGTCATGTTCGCTTTCAGGCCGAATCGTCTTGATCGCGCCCAGATGGCGATGGCTCATCAGCTTTTCAAGGGCATCGGGGCCGTGTTCCGCGTCGATGATCCGGGTCAGTTCGCCCGGTTGCATATTGTGCCCGCCCGCATGCCGCAAGATGGTGTCGCGGATCGCGCCGTATCCGGCGGTCGTGAAGCGCAGCCGTTCCAGATCGCTTTCAAACTGTCCCACCGCCTCGGGGTGGTTGATGCAGGCGACCAGGATCACTGCCTCGCGCAGTCTTTCTTCGGTGCGCCAGTCGCCGCTTCCCTGCGCCAGCATCGACGATTTCGCGCCCGGGGTGGCGGAGTCCACGACCGGTCTCTTGCCGGCGTGGTACGGGGCATCACGGCGATTGCTTGGGCGGAACAGCCCGGCCCGCAGATCCCTGATCGCGTCGGTGTAATGTGCCCTGACCGAAACATCCCGGATCTTGCCAAGCGCGGATTTTAGCGCAGCATCAAGAGCGGCGCGGCGTTCCGGGCTGTCGAAATCACGGCCTTCGGTCTCGCGGTTCCACAGCAGCCGCACCATCGGAAACGCGTTGTCCAGAATTGTCTGCATCGCCGACTTGCCCTGCATTCTGATCAGGTCGTCGGGGTCCAGCCCGTCGGGCAGCAGGCAGAAGCGCAGGCCGCGGCCCGGCTCCAGCAGCGGCAGCGTGATGTCGATCAGGCGCATGGCCGCCCTGAGGCCTGCCGTATCGCCATCCAGCGCAATGACCGGCTCCGGACACAGCCGCCACATCAGCAAAAGTTGACTTTCGGTGATCGCGGTGCCCAGCGGGGCAACGGCGTGGTCGAACCCGGCGCGCGCCAATGCAATCACATCCATGTAGCCTTCGGCCACGATCAGCGCATTTGCCTTGCCCGCCGCCGTGCGGGCGGGACCGTGATTGTAAAGGCTGCGGCCCTTGTCGAACAGCGGAGTCTCGGGTGAATTCAGGTACTTGGCTCGTGCATTCGGGTCCATTGCGCGACCGCCAAAGGCGGTGGGGCGTCCGCGAATATCGCGAATGGGAAACATGATCCGACCCCGGAACCGGTCAAAGGGCGCGCCGCCATCGTCTGGTTTGATCGCAAGGCCCGCATCGATCAACAGCTCGATTCCGTGGCCCTTGTTGGCCAGATGCGCGGTCAGATTTTTCCGGCCATCCGGCGCAAAGCCGATTTCGAACCTGTCCAACATCGCCTCGTTCAGGGCGCGACCCGACAGATAGTCCCGTGCATCCGCCGCGGCGGCCGTTTTCAATTGCAGCCGGTAGAACTGCACCGCGTCTTCCATGACGGCAAAAAGCTGCGTCCGCCGGTCCGCCTTTGCTGCGGCTTGCGGATCGCGTTCGGGCATGGTCATCCCGGCTTCGCGCGCCAGAATGCTGACGGCTTCCATAAAGCCCACATTCTCGGTCTCGCGGATGAAACTCAACGCGTCGCCCTTGGCGTGGCAGCCAAAGCAGTAATAAAATCCTTTGCGGTCATCGACGTGGAAACTGGGCGTCTTTTCCTGGTGAAACGGGCAGGGCGCCCAGAAATCTCCCTTTCCGGGGTTGGACTTCTTCGTGTCCCACGTCACCTTGCGCCCGACCACAGCCGCCAGTGCGGTCTGGGCGCGAAGTTCGTCGAGGAATCCGGGTGGCAGGCTCATGGTGGGGTAATATCGGACTCCGGGCGGGTCGGCGCAAGGTCCGAAGCGTTCAGGATCGACGCCGACCCGGAATTGAGCATTTGGACCAAAAAGAAACCCGGACTATCGGATTTCGACCCTTTGCAGCAATTCGCCTGTCCCGATATCGAAAATCAGGATCTCGTCGTCCCCGGTCACGACCGCGTACCAATCCGCGCCGCGGGTGAAAGCGGTCGCGATGCTGCCGTCGGGCAGCGTGATCGACGTTGGCAGCGGCACGGGATCGGGCACCGTGCGCACCACATCCGGCACCCGGATGACAATCAGCACGATGATGGTTACAAGGCCCGCAATCATGGATGCGGTCAGGATGGTGACCAGTATTCTCAGAAACCTCAGATTGGCGGGTTCGCCTGTACCGCCCGGATTTTTGCCCATGTCGGATCCCGTCCTGCGCCTTGAAATCGGGGAAAACCCCGCGCCCCGGCTTGATAAGGCCTTGGCGGCGGTTGCGCCAGAGGCGTCGGCGCTTAGCCGGTCGCGGCTTGGCAAGCTGATCGAAAGCGGTTCGGTAACGCGGGAAAACGGCGAAGTCGTCACCGGCCTGAAGACGCGGACATTTCCCGGCGAAGTTTGGCTTGTAGCGGTCGGTGCGCCCGAAACCGTCGACGCGATTCCCCAGGACATACCCCTGACCATCATTCACGAAGACGCCGATCTGATCGTGATCGACAAACCGGCGGGCATGGTCGTGCATCCGGCACCCGGTGCGGCCAGCGGAACGCTGGTCAACGCGTTGCTGTATCATTGCGCGGGCAGTTTGTCGGGAATTGGCGGCGAGAGGCGCCCCGGTATCGTGCACCGCATCGACAAGAATACCACCGGCCTGCTGGTCGCCGCGAAATCCGACCGGGCGCATCAGGGGCTGGCATCGCAGTTCGCGGCGCATACCGTCGACCGGCACTATCTTGCCGTGGTTCACGGGGTGCCTTCGCAGGCGGATCCGCGTCTGGCGGGCGTTTCGGGTGTGGCGTTCGAAGCGAGTGGGGTGATCCGGATTTCGGGCAACATCGCGCGCCACAAGACCGAGCGCAAGAAGATGGCGGTGCAGGCCAATACGGGCCGGCATGCGATTACGCGTTTGCGGGTTCAGCAGGATTTCGGCGGATCGGCAGCACTGGTCGATTGCTGGCTTGAGACCGGTCGAACCCACCAGATCCGGGTGCACCTGGCCCATGCCGGTCACGGATTGATCGGCGATCCGGTCTATGGCGGGCGGCGGAAACTGGCGATGAAATCCGTTTCGCCACAAGCCGTTGGTTTGGCAAATGCCTTTCAGCGTCAGGCGCTTCACGCCGCGACCCTGGGCTTTGTCCATCCGGTCAGCGGCAGGGAAATGGCGTTCACGGCCGATCTGCCGCAAGACATGCGCGATCTTGTGCAATCTCTGGCAGGGGCATAACCTTGAAATTAGGATTTCGGATACCTATTTCCGCTATGTAACGAACATTAACATCAGGTGAGGGATTTCGATGAGCTACGCCAACCTGCCGGCCCCGTCGCCGGAACAGGGTCTCAACCGATATATGCAGGAAATCCGCAAGTTCCCGATGCTGGAACCCGAGCAAGAGTTCATGCTGGCCAAGCGCTGGGTCGATCACGAGGATTCCGGCGCCGCCCACAAGATGGTCACCTCGCATCTGCGGTTGGCGGCCAAAATCGCCATGGGCTATCGCGGCTATGGTCTGCCGATTGCCGAGGTGGTGTCGGAAGCCAATGTCGGCCTGATGCAGGCGGTCAAGCGGTTCGATCCCGACAAGGGGTTCCGCCTGTCGACCTATGCGATGTGGTGGATCAGGGCCAGCATTCAGGAATATATCCTGCGCTCGTGGTCGCTGGTCAAAATGGGGACAACGTCCGCACAGAAAAAGCTGTTTTTCAATCTTCGCAAGGCCAAGAACCGCATCGGCGCGCTGGAAGAGGGGGATCTGCGGCCCGAAAACGTGAAACGCATCGCGCATGATCTGAATGTGACCGAGACCGAGGTCATTTCGATGAACCGGCGCATGTCCGGTGGCGACGCGTCGCTGAACGCGCAGATCGGGGTCGAGGGCGAGGGTTCGTCGGAATGGCAGGATTGGCTGGAGGATGAAGACGCCGATCAGGCCACCGATTACGCCGAAAAGGACGAGCTGGACAATCGCCGCGAACTGCTTGGCGAAGCGATGGCCGACCTGAATGACCGCGAGCGCGACATCCTGATGAAACGCAAGCTGGAAGACAACCCGGTCACGCTTGAGGAACTGTCGGGCGTGTACAACGTCAGCCGCGAACGCATCCGTCAGATCGAGGTGCGGGCGTTTGAAAAGTTGCAAACGAAAATGCGCAGCCTGGCGATCGAAAAGGGTATGATGCCCAGCGCTGCATGACGAGGAGAAATCGATGACCCATCACGACGACCACGCCGAAACCTATGAACCCAGCGGCAGCGTCTGGATGCGCGGCCTGTTCATGGTGATTTTCGCGGTGTTTTTCGGTCTTTCCGAAACGTTGCTGCTGTTTCTTGCGGTCGTGCAGTTCTTCTGGATGCTGTTCAAACGCGAAAAGAATGCGGCGATTGCCGCTTTCGGGACCGATCTTGGCAAGTGGCTGGCAGAGGTGGCCGCCTTTCAGACTGGCGCGACCGACGACAAGCCGTTTCCCTGGGGCAAATGGGGGCGCTGAACTGCGATGGCGGGCGGCTGGGCACGTGACGGCGCGGTAAACGATCAGATCGAAGCGTCGGTAAAGGACGAATTGGCCCGACTGCAGGCCCGCAAAGGGCCGGTTGGCGAAAGTCTGACCCATTGTGCCGATTGCGAAGAACCGATCCCGCAGGCAAGGCGAGCGGCGGTTCCCGGCGTGAAGCTGTGTATCGATTGCGCCGCCGAGCAGCAGGGGCGGTTCAGGGTGCGGCCCGGGTTCAACCGGCGCGGATCAAAGGACAGTCAGTTGAAATAGGGTGCGCAATGTGGCCCACCCGCGCGCGCTCTTTCAGGGGCCAGCGCGGCGGCGCCCGGCTTCACTCTGGCAGTTGGGACTGCAAGAACGCCATCATGTTCGCGCCCATCACCCGGACGATGTCGCCCTCTGAAACCCCGGCCCGCAGCAATGCGTCGGTCAGGGCGGCCAGTTCCGACGCATCGAACGCCGTTTCGACCGCGCCATCAAAATCCGAGCCCAGTGCAACGTGGTCCGCCCCGACCAGCGCAATGGCCGCCCGAATGGCCCCGGCCACGCCGTCAGGGCTGGCATCGCAGGTCACGTCGGCCCAGTAACCGATCCCGATCAGCCCGCCCCTTGCGGCGATCGCGGCCATCAGATCATCGGGAAAATTTCGCTTCGTCTGGCAGTGGCTGAAAATGCCGGTGTGGCTAACGATCACGGGAACGTCCGTGATTTCAAGCACTTCTCGGGCAACGGCCTGGCTGGAATGGGCAAGGTCAATGACCATGCCGCGCTCTGCCATCTCGTGAACGACAGAGATGCCGAACTCGGTAAGCCCGGCACCGGACCGCCCGTGCAGCGAGCCGCCAAGCGCATTGTCAAAGAAGTGCTGCAAGCCCATCAAGCGAAAACCCGCGTCAAACAGACGCCCCAGATTCGCCTGATCCCGGTCGAGCGCGTGTCCGCCCTCGGCTCCGATCACGATGCCGGTCAAATCTTGCCCGACCGCCCGCGCCGCAAGCACGGCGGCAAGATCGCGCCGGGTTCGGATGATCCGTATCGTTCCCTCGGCTCGTTCGGCGAATTCGTGCAGTTTCTGCGACTGGTACAATGCCCGCTCGGTCAGGCTGTTCCATGTCCGAAAGGGCCATAACTGCCCCATCGCCAATAGGGTGATGCGGTCGCCGGCCTCGGCGGAATTCTGGTCGTAATTCTGACCCGACGGGCTTTTGGTCACCGTGGTCAACACCTGCACCGCAACATTTCCCGCTTTCAGTCGCGGGAAATCGACCTGCCCGTAATTCGAGCGCTTCAGCAGATCGCGGTTCCACAACAGGCTGTCGGCGTGCCAGTCACCGATGACCAGCCGTTCATGCAGCGCGCGCGCCGCTTGCGAGACCGGATACGGCTCGTGCGCAACGACCCCGTTCTGGCCCTTTTCGACGATCGCCGGCGCAAAGATCAGAAAACCGGCAAGCCCCAGAACGCCGACCGCCAACAGCGACGCCAGAATTCGTTTCACCCAGATCCGCATGCCGCAATCCTCCGTTGGTTGGGCCGGTGGTCAGGACGGTTTTCCGCCCGTATCGAAGGTGCGCATCATCGCGTCACCCTTCCATGGCCTCAAGTTCGTCGATCATTCCGGCAATCATGGACAGCCCCTTGTCCCAGAACGCCGGATCGCCTGCATCCAGCCCAAAGGGTGCCAGCAATTCGCGGTGGTGTTTTGATCCACCCGCTTTGAGCATGTCGAAATATTTGGCCTGAAAGCCCGGATCGCCTTCTTCGTAAACCGCGTAAAGTGCGTTCACCAGACCATCGCCGAATGCATAGGCATAGACGTAAAAGGGCGAATGGATGAAATGCGGAATATAGGCCCAGAAGGTTTCGTAGCCGTCCATGAAATTGAAAACCGGCCCCAGACTTTCCGCCTGCACGCTCATCCACAGCGCGTTGATTGCGTCGGGTGTCAGTTCGCCATCGGCCCTTGCGGCGTGCAGCTTGCATTCGAAATCGTAAAACGCGATCTGCCGGACGACGGTGTTGATCATGTCCTCGACCTTGCCGGCCAGCAACATCTTGCGCGACGCCTGATCGGGGGCTTTGGCCAGCAGCGCACGAAACGTCAGCATTTCGCCAAAGACGCTGGCGGTTTCGGCCAGTGTCAGCGGGGTCGACGACAACAACTCGCCCTGATCGGCCGCCAGCACCTGATGCACACCGTGGCCCAGTTCATGCGCCAGCGTCATGACATCGCGCGGCTTGCCGAGGTAGTTCAGCATCACATACGGATGCACGTCCGTCACCGTCGGGTGGGCAAACGCGCCCGGTGCCTTGCCCGGTTTCGTCGCCGCGTCGATCCAGCCGCGCTCAAAGAACGGCGCGGCGATCTCGGCCATTTGTGCATCAAACGCGCCATAAGCGTCCAGGACGGTCTGTTTTGCCGTCGCCCAGTCGACAATACCGGGTTCTTCCTGTGGCAGAGGCGCGTTCCGGTCCCAGATCTCGAGCTTTTCCAACCCCAGCCACTTGGCCTTCAGCGCATAGTAACGGTG
>CAZRLO010000049.1:0-20301 GCA_964600965.1 uncultured Rhodobacter sp. | reverse complement strand
TGCTGGTTCTTGGCCATCTGATGCGAGCGTCGCGTCTGGCGCAGGGGGCCTTGCTGGCGATTCTGTTCGCGGCGGTGCTGATCATCCAACTGACGTTGCCGATGGAGAACCCGCTGCGGCAGGCAACCGGTGGCTCGTTGGCGGGTTGGCTCATTGTTGGCGGCGCTGCAGCGCTGGTCTGGGCATATTATCTGGTGTTGGAACGGTTGAAAAAACGGGTGCCGGAACCGGTGGCTGCCGTGGATGACGGCCAGTTTTCCGAAACCGAACTGGAACGTTATGCCCGCCACATCGTGCTGCGGGAAATTGGCGGTGCCGGGCAGCAGCGGTTGAAGGCGGCGCGGGTTCTGGTGGTCGGGGCAGGGGGGCTGGGTTCGCCCGTGCTGTTGTATCTCGCGGCAGCCGGGGTCGGCACGATCGGTGTCGTCGATGATGATGCGGTCAGCCTGAGCAACTTGCAGCGCCAGATTGCCCACGACGAAGACCGGCTGGGCATGCCGAAGGTCTTCAGCGCGCAAAAGGCGGTGGGTACCGTGAACCCCCACGTCCGGGTTCTGCCGTTTCACCGTCGGCTGACCGGCGATATCGCGGCGAAACTGGTCGCGGATTTCGATCTCGTCCTGGACGGGTCGGACAATTTTGCCACGCGGCAGATTGTCAATCAGGCCTGCGTGACGGCCCGAACGCCGCTGATCTCGGGCGCGATCAGCCAGTGGGAGGGTCAGATCAGCCTGTTCGATCCCGCATCGGGCGGGCCGTGTTATGCCTGCGTTTTTCCCAATGCGCCGGCCGATGGCGTGGTGCCAAGCTGTGCCGAGGCCGGCGTGGTTGGCGCGTTGCCGGGGGTAATCGGGTCGATGATGGCACTGGAGGCGATCAAGCATATCAGTCGCGCCGGGGCCGGACTTGGGGGCGAAATGCTCATCTATGACGGGCTCTACGGCGACGCGCGCAAGCTGAAACTAACCCGCCGCGCGGATTGCGCCGTCTGCGGTTCGCAGGGCGATTGAATTTATTTCGCGAAAGTGTTAATCAATCGCCACCAAGAAACGGGAGGGGAACGTGGAAGAAATTACAATGAATGTCAGTTGGCTTGGCGTGATTGCCGGTGCCGTCGTGGCGTTTCTGCTGGGCTGGCTGTGGTATTCGCCACGGCTGTTCGGTAAACAATGGGCTGCCGGGCTGGGCGTGGAATTGGGCGATGCCTCGGAAATGCCGATGGGGGCCATGGGCTTGCAGGCGCTGGGCTTGTTGCTGATGAGCTGGTTCGTGGGCGTGACGGCTGCCTCGAACGCCTTGTTGACGGTGATTCTGGCGACGGTGGCATTCACGGTGCTGGGCTATGCCGGGGGCATGTTTGGCAAACAGGTGTCAGCGGTGCGCAACATCAATGCCGGTTACTGGCTGGTCAGCCTTCTGGTGATGTTCGCCTGTCAGGCGATTTTTTAGCGGGATGTGATTGCGCCCGATTGAAAGAGGCGCGCGTTGAGCGGGCCGGGCGCCCTCTCGCCGCATCTGGTCGTTGTGGCCGATCAGCAATCAGGGCGTTTGCCACGCGCCACGGTGGCCGAGCCGTGGTTGAAATCGGGTGAACCGGTCAGACTTCAGAGCGGCCAGCAGGCCAAAAAAGCCGATGATTATTCCAATGGGCCAATTGGCCGACCTTTCTCTTTTGAACGGCTCAGGCTTTTTGGCGGACCTCAGCGGTAAAGCCCGCAGAGCCGCGCAATCACGGGCCGAGGTGCGGTGAACGGGCGCAGGTGACAGCGGCTTTATCCCGGTAAAACCCGCGTGCGGCCAACCGGTTGCGCCTTCTTTTGCCAATCGCCGTGTGGGGTACGGACCAATGATGCGCGGCGGGCTTGCGCCCTTGGTCCCGCGGCATCGGCAGGTCTTGAGCGTCGGATGCAGGGCGGATACCGGCCACGCGATATGGTTGGGTTGTTTGGGCCGGCGGTATTATGTGGTTTTCGCCGAAAGGAAGCTGATCGCGGATCGGGTACGGGCGCTGGCCGTATGCCTGCAGGAACCAGCGCGGAGGCTGCGACACGTGATTCCGATGGCTGCCCGCCTCACAACATCGCCGGGACCACCTGATCGGGCGGGCGGTGGCCGTCGGCGAAGGTCTTGATGTTGATGATCACCTTCTCGCCCATCTCCAGCCGCCCCTCTTCGGTGGCCGAGCCCATATGCGGCAGCAGCATCACGTTATCCAGCCCGCGCAGGCGGGGGTTGATCTCGGCCCCCTTCTCGAACACGTCCAGCCCCGCACCGGCCAGCTCGCCGGCCCGCAGCATCCGGGTAAGCGCGTTTTCGTCCACGACTTCGCCACGCGACGTGTTGACGACAAAGGCACTGGATTTCAGCAGTTTCAGCCGCCGCGCATTCAGCAGATGAAATGTCGACGGCGTATGCGGGCAGTTGATCGACAGGATGTCGACACGGCTGAGCATCTGGTCGAGGCTTTCCCAGTATGTCGCTTCCAGCTCGGCCTCGGTATCCGGGTGAATACGCTTGCGATTGTGATAATGAATCTGCACCCCAAACGGTCTCGCCCGCCGGGCAATCGCACCGCCAATGCGGCCCATCCCCAGAATGCCCAGCCGCTTGCCGCCGACGCGCGCACCCAGCAGCGCCGAAGGCGACCAGCCCCTCCAGTCACCCGACTGCATCATGTTCGACCCTTCCTTGAACCGGCGCATCACCGTCAGGATAAGGGCCATCGTCATGTCCGCCGTGTCGTCCGTCAAAACGCCCGGAGTATTTGAAACCAGAATGCCGCGCTGACGTGCCGTCTGAACATCGATGTGATCAAAACCCGAGCCGTAATTGGCGATCAGCCGCAATTTTTCACCGGCGCGGCTCAGAATGCCGGCGTCGATCGTGTCGTTCAATGTCGGGACCAGAACATCGGCGCGTTGCATGGCATCAACGAGCTGCTCGTGGCTGAAGGGCGTGTCGGTTTCGTTCAGTTCGACGTTGAACAATTCCTTCAGACGGGTTTCGACCGCCTGGGGCAACCGTCGCGTAACGACAACACTCAGTTTGCTTGCGGGCATTCGCCGTTTCTCCCACTGGATTTTGCTTGGCTATAGTGGCAAATATCGCGTCAAGGGGGCAAGGCGAAATCGGCCGGACGACCTCCGAAAACCGATGGCATCAGACCGGGCAGGTTTCGATGAGATTTTTCGCGACAATCGCTGTCGCCGCCCTGCTGATGGCGGTTGCGGCTCCGTTGGCCGCAGATGAAAGCGTTGCCCAAGGCACGCTGCGCGGACCGGTGACGAACCTGCCGCTGCCACGATTTGTTTCGATGAAAACCGATGAAGGCAATGTGCGGCGCGGCCCCAGCCTTACCCACCGGGTCGATTGGGTATTCAAACGCGAGGACATGCCGTTGGAAATCGTCGCCGAATACGGCAATTGGCGCCGGGTACTGGATATCGATGGCGCTGGCGGCTGGATGCATTATTCGCTGCTTTCCGGGGTTCGAACCGTGATCGTCAACGAAGATTTCACGCCGTTGAGAATGCAACCCGATGTCGGGGCCGAACCCAATGCCTATGCCGAACAGGGTGTCGTCGCCCGCCTGGGAAAATGTCTGCCGCTCTGGTGCCGTATCACGGCGGATCACCACAAGGGCTGGGTGCTGAAGTCGGAATTGTGGGGGGTCTACGCGAACGAAACCCGGAATTGACCGGCGTTTCCGAGGCGGCACCCGATACGCCCGCCAGACCGTGGGGCGAACGAATTTCGCAGCAGATCAACGTGCGCGCCGAACCCGGACGGGCGAAACCTCGGTCCACTCGTCTGGCCGTCCTGAGGGCTGGCCGTCTGGCTGGCTGGCCGACCAGACGTCGAGCCGTCCAGCCGTCTAGACCTCTAGACCAAGGGATATCGTCAGTAGTCATTGATATTAAATGGTAAATCAGGATTCCACAGATCGCCGATGATCACGAAAACCGAATTCCCGTTGGGTCAGCGGGTCACAATTCCCACCGCGATTGGCTGAAGTCGAAAGACGCCGGGAATGAACCGTTACAGATATTCGGCAAGCAGGCCCTGGACCAAAGCGATCAAAGCCTGAAACAGATTTCCAAGCGCCGCGCGGGCAGAATTCACGATGCTGACGAAAACGTCCAGCGTTGGTTCCGATCCCGGCACCGCCGCCGCGATTTGCGGTTTCAATGCGTATGCAGCCAACAGGATCAGCGCGATGAGGACG
Source organism: uncultured Rhodobacter sp. (assembly GCA_964600965.1). Classification (GTDB taxonomy): domain Bacteria; phylum Pseudomonadota; class Alphaproteobacteria; order Rhodobacterales; family Rhodobacteraceae; genus UBA5972. The sequence goes on along the minus strand of CAZRLO010000049.1, from coordinate 16,076 downwards.
GCAAGATAGAACCCGAACCGACCGCCGCGACGGGGTTGCGGTGTGTCCGCATTCGCCGTGATGCGAGCGTCGACCTGTTGTTCGGCCGCACGCATCGCGGCCTTGATCTCTTTCGTGTCCGCAGGCTGAACCGCGGGCCGAACGGCCTCGGGGCGTTCGGTGTGCGGCGGCGTGTCCGGGTCGTCCGGCCGATGGTCCTCTTGCACGGCATTCGGGCGTCGCTCGCGCTCGCCTTCGTCGCGTTGGGCCGTCAGGCGGGAACGGGCTGCGCGGGCCCGGCGGGCAAGGCTGTCCTCTTCCGGGTCTTCGGAATCCGGTACAGCGACCTCGGGGGGCGCACGATTGTCGGCTTCGCGGCGGGCCGATTCATGTTCGGCCTCGCGGCGCAGGATGTCCAGCACCGACGGATCGGTCGGTTTTCTGAGGGGGCGCGATTCAGGTGCAGCAGTGTCCGGGGTGTCGTCACTGTCCTGAGGTTCCGGTGCGGAGGGCGGCAAATCTGCGACTTCTTCACCGGCATCGTCGCCGCCCACAGCCGCATCGTCGGCTTCAGCTTCGGATGGCTCGGTTGATGGCTCGCTTTCCGGCAGGTCGCGGGGATGCAGCGGATGCTCCTGAAACCAGGTGTTGCTGCAGTTCGCGCATTGCACGTCACGACCGCTGTTTGGGATTGCGCCTTCGTCAACCTCGTATTGGGCTGCGCAATTCGGACAAACCAGACGCATTCAACCCTCTGGAATTGGTTTCTGCTCTTATCGCAGGCGATTCGGCCCACCGGACCCCTTGTAACGATGCCTGCGTTTCATTCCAAGTATGCGGCGGGCATGCTAACGATTGCAAGCGGCGCATGCCTGCGCGAAACTTGCCGCCAAAAGAATCGGAGCAGAAATTGATCGAGCTGGAAAACGCCGCCTTTTCCTACGGCGGCGGAGATATCCTGACCGAGCTGAACCTGCGGCTTGCCCCGGGATCGTTTCATTTCCTCACCGGGCCATCGGGGTCGGGCAAGACGACACTGCTGCGACTGGCATATTTGCAATTGGCCCCCAGCGCCGGAAATGTGCGGATTTTCGGCAATGAAGTCGGGTCGATGACGCGGGATCAGGTCGCGGCCACCCGTCAGCGGATCGGGATCGTGCATCAGGACTGCCAGTTTCTCGACCATCTGGACGTCGCGGAAAACATCGCGCTGCCGTTGAAGGTGTCCGGCCGGGACGCCGTGGCCGAACAGGCCAACCTGTCCGAACTTTTGTCCTGGGTCGGGCTTGCGAACCAAAAAGACGCCCTGCCGCCGCAACTATCGGGCGGCGAAAGGCAACGTGCGGCGCTGGCCCGCGCGATCATCATGTCCCCGGACGTAATCATCGCCGACGAGCCGACCGGGAACATCGACTGGGAGATGGCGTTGCGGTTGCTGCATCTGCTGACCGAGCTGAACCGGATGGGCAAGACCATCCTGATCGCGACCCACGACCTGAACCTGATCCGCAACGCCAAGGCGCAGGTTTCGGCGCGGGTGCTGCGCATTCATAACCGCCGCCTGCAACTGGCAGGGGCAGATCTGTGACCGGGCTCTGGAACAGCCTTGCCGCCTTGCTTGCCGGCGACGGGCAGGCCGACCGGGTCGTCCCGCCGACCGGTTACACGGCGCGGCTGACGGTTTTCACCGCAGGCGCGATGGCGTTTCTGGCGGTCTTCGCTCTGGCGCTGGCGCTGGCGACCGGGCGGCTGGCAGATCGCTGGTCCTCGGAACTGGCCCGCACCGCGACCGTGCGGATTTCGGCCCCGGAGGGCCAGATGGACGCACAGGCACGGGCGGTTCTGGAAGTCTTGCGAACCACGCCCGGCATCCGCGCGTCACGGCGGTTGGACGACGCCGAGCAACGTGCCTTGCTGGAACCCTGGTTCGGCCCGGATTTGCCGCTGGACAACCTGCCGATCCCGCAATTGATCGAAGTGACCGAGGACGCCAATGGCCCGGATATCGAGGGGCTGCGGCTGCGGCTTGCCGCCGAAGCACCGGGGGCGGTGTTTGATGATCACACCCGCTGGCGCCGACCTCTGGTCGAGGCCGCCGGTCGCCTGCGAGCGCTGGCGGCGTTCGCCATCGGACTGATCGCACTATCGACCGCGGCCATGATTACGCTGGCGGCCAATTCGGCACTGGCGGCCAATGCGACCGTGATATCGGTGCTGCGGCTTGTCGGCGCGCGCGACACGTACATTGCGCGGGCTTTCGTGCGCCGGTTCACGATCCGCGCCTTTGCCGGCGCTTCATTCGGGACCGCCGTTGCACTGGCGGCGGTGTTGTTCCTGCCCGAGGCCGCACAGGAAGGCGCGTTTCTGACCGGGCTGGGATTTCAGGGCTGGCACTGGGTGATCCCCGCGCTCATCCCGGTACTGGCGGCGATGGTCGCCTTTTTGGCGACGCGCCGCGCGGCATTTCGAACCTTGCGCGGGGTAAGCTGATGGACAAAACGGTCCAATATGTGATGTCGCTGATCTTTATCGGCCAGATGTATCTGATGATGCTGCTGATGGCGCTGTTCTTCACGCCGTTTGCCGTGTTTTCGCGGGACTGGGCCTTTATCGCGGTCCACACGTATTGCCGCTGGGTCCGCTGGACCGCCGACTGGATGGTCGGATTGCGATCCCAAGTGCGCGGCAACGTCCCGACCGGCGAGGTGTTGGTTTGTGCCAAGCACCAGTCCTTCTTTGATATCATCATCATCGTTTCCGCCCTGCCGCGCCCGCGTTTCATCATGAAGGCAGAACTGAAATGGGCACCGATCCTCGGTTACTATGCCCACCGGATCGGATGTATTCCGGTGGATCGCGGCAAGCGCGCCAAGGCGGTGCAGCAGATGGTCGCGGGGGTCGAGGCGCGAAAGGACTGGCCCGGGCAATTGATCATCTATCCTCAGGGAACACGGGTCGCGGCGGGGGCGACGCGGCCTTACAAGATCGGTTCGGGCGTGCTTTATGACGCCTTGCGGCAACCCTGCATTCCGACCGCAACCAATGTCGGGGTTTTCTGGCCGCGCCACGGCATTTACCGCAAACCCGGGTTGGCAGTGGTCGAGTTTCTCGACCCGATCTCGGCGGGCCTGCCGGTAGATCGGTTCATGGCGCAACTGGAGGCAACGGTCGAAAAGAACTCCAACCGGTTGATGGCGGAGGTCGGATTTTCAGCGTTGCCAGGCATAAAGGCATGATATTTCTGTAAAATATCGAAGAACGTGTTGCCCATTATGGCCTAACTTCTGAATTATCGATTCTGAAAGTTGCAGACCACCTGACCGGGAATATCGGCAATGGATCAGCGCGTCGAAATTCTGTGTTTTGTCGACCGTCGGCCCCGAAGGTTGCGACGGCACCCCGCGCGGGGACGATGGGCCGGTGGTGGCGGAACTGGATGAACGCACATTGCTGATGCCCGATTGGCCCGGCAACAACCGGTTCGACAGTCTGCGCAATATCGTGCGCGATCCTCGCCTCGCGTTGTTGTTCATGGTGCCGGGTTGCACGAATGTCGTACGGGTGAATGGGCGGGGACAGATCACCGCAGACGACGCAATGTGCGCACGAGTTGCAAGGCGCGATATTCGGCCACGCACCGTGTTGGTGATCACATTCGAGGAAATCTACTTTCAATGCGCCAAGGCTCTTATCCGCTCCAAATTGTGGCAAGAAGGCGATCGGCCCCAAGTTCCGACGGCTGGCGAATTGCTGAAGGCAATTGGCAAAGGCCAACGCGGTGGCGCGGATGACGCCGCCGCGTATGATGCCCGGGCGAAGGCGCGGTTGTGGGCGCGGGAATCCGAACCGTCCTGACCGGCCAAAGCGATTGGAGATAATCCGGCAATCTGCCGCTGCCCCCGAAAACAATGATGCAGCGAAAGCCGATGGTCAGATTTTCATCCCTGGCAAATGCGCGATTGTCGTTCACGGTTGATCTTGATCAAGGAAACCGACGGACAGCCGGTCCAGTGTCGGGAAATGAGCCAAGAGAATCAATTCGCGCGGCTGGGGCTGTTCAAGCAAAACGCCCCCCGTTACACGTCGTATCCAAGCGCACCGCAATTCGGCCCCGGCGTTCAAGCCCCCCATTTTCGCCGCTGGTTGGAAAATGTCGCCCCCGGCAGCGCGGTATCGCTATATGTGCATATCCCGTTCTGCCGCCGTCTGTGCTGGTTCTGTGCCTGCCGAACCCAGGGCGTGCGATCTGACCGCCCGGTTCTGAACTATCTGCACACGGTAGAGGCGGAAATCGCACGTGTGGCCGATGCCTTGCCTGATGGCGTCGTGTTGTCGCGGCTGCATTGGGGCGGCGGTACGCCAACGATATTGCCGCCCGAGGGGATCGCCTCGCTGGCCGCAACCATCCGCGAGCGTCTGCCATTTGCGCCGGGTGCCGAATTTTCCGTGGAAATCGACCCGAGCGAAGTGGACGATCCGCGTCTTGACGCGCTTGCGGACGCGGGCATGAACCGTGCCAGCATCGGCGTTCAGGATTTCGCGCCCGAAATCCAACGGGCCATTGGACGCGAGCAGAGTTTCGAGATCACGGAAAAGGTTGCGCGTTCATTGCGCGCCCGGGATATCAACAGCCTGAACGCCGATATGCTTTATGGCTTGCCGTTTCAGGACGAGCGCAGTATCGCCGAAACGACGCGAAAAGTGCTGGCGCTGGAACCGGACCGGGTCGCGCTGTATGGCTATGCCCATGTCCCGTGGATGGCCAGGCGGCAGGTGATGATCCGCGATGATACCCTTCCCGACGCTGAGCAGCGGCTGGAATTGAGCGAAATTGCGCGCGACGTGTTCCGCTCGGGCGGTTTCAATGCGATCGGTATCGATCATTTCGCTCGACCCGGCGACGGGCTGGACACGGCGCTCCGCGCCGGGACGCTGCGCCGGAATTTTCAGGGGTATACCGACGATACCAGCGAAACCCTGATCGGGACCGGCGCCTCGGCAATCTCGCGGTTTTCGCGGGGATACGTGCAGAATGCCGCCGCAACGCCCGCATATCTGGGTCAGGTCGAATCCGGTGGTTTCGCGGGCGTGCGGGGCCATGAATTTTCAACCGACGACCGAATTCGGGGGCGTATCATCGAACGGCTGATGTGCCTTTATCCCGTTGATTTTGACCGTTTGGAACCGGATTTCGGGCCCGCCGCCACAGGATTGACGTCCCGGGCGGCCAGCGTTCACGAAACATTCAGGGACTTCACAACCTTGGCCGGAAATGTTTTTGCAATAAAACCGGAAGGCCGTTCGCTTACACGGTTGATCGCGCGTGAATTTGACGCCTATTTTGCAAGCGGATCCGGTCACAGCATGGCCATTTGACGCGTCCGCGGACAACCGGGTTTGCTGGCCGGTCCCGGTGGGTCAGGCCGCCAGCCCTTTGCTGCCGATATCCAGAAATTTCTGGCGCCGCTCTTTGAGCAGGGTCGCGGATTTCCGGACTTCAAGTCCCGTCAGCATTTCTTCGAGCGCTGCGCCTACGTTTGCGATGGTTCCCGCCTGATCCCGCTGCGCGCCGCCGACCGGTTCGGCGATCACGCGGTCGGCGACCCCCAGTCTGTGCAAATCCTGCGCCGTCAGGCGCAAGGCTTCGGCGGCTTCGCGCATCTTGTTGGCGTCCTTCCACAGGATGGACGCACAGCCTTCGGGCGAGATCACCGAGTAGACCGAGTGCTCCAGCATCGCCAGTTGGTTGGCCCCGGCAAACGCCACCGCGCCGCCGGACCCGCCTTCGCCGATGATGATCGATACCAGCGGCACACCGATTTGCAGGCATTTCTCGGTTGCGCGTGCAATCGCCTCGGACTGGCCACGTTCCTCGGCCCCGCGGCCCGGATAGGCACCTGCCGTGTCCACCAGCGTGACGACCGGCAGGCCGAACCGGTCCGCCAGTTCCATCAGGCGGATTGCCTTGCGATACCCTTCGGGCCGGGCCATGCCGAAATTGCGTTCGATCCGCGATTTGGTGTCGTGGCCCTTTTCCTGTCCGATCACCACAACGGGGCGGTCGTTGAAACGTGCCAGACCACCCATCACGGCATGGTCGTCGGCAAAGTTGCGGTCGCCCGCCAGCGGGGTATATTCGGCGAACAGCGCACTGATGTAGTCCTTGCAATGCGGGCGGTCGGGATGGCGCGCGACCTGACATTTGCGCCATGGCGTCAGGTCCCTGTACAGATCGGCCAGCATGGTGGCGGCCTTCTGGTCAAGCTGTGCGGCCTCTTTTTCCACGTCCATCTCGGAATTTTGCCGCGCCAGCGCCCGCAATTCCGCAGCCTTGCCTTCGATTTCCGCCAGTGGCTTTTCAAATTCGAGATAGTTCTGCATATCACGCCCAACTGCGTATCCGGATCAGATGAATATATGGCAGGCCTGCACCCGATTGCAAAGGTGGCCTGTGGTCGACCGTGGCTCAGACACCGATCATTTCCGCCTGCCGGACGATCACCTCGGCCTGTTTGATCGAGGCGATATCGACCAGTCGCCCCTTGTAGACCGTCGCGCCCTGACCATCGGCCGCGGCCTGCGCCATCGCCGCCAGAATTTCACGAGCCTCGGTGATCTTGGCCGCGGACGGGGTGAACACTTCGTTCGCCAACGCTATCTGTTTTGGGTGAATCGCCCATTTTCCGACCATGCCCAAGGTCGCGCAACGCCGCGCCTGTGCCCGGAATCCGGCATCGTCCGAAAAGTCCCCGAAAGGCCCGTCCACCGGCAGCAATCCGTGCGTGCGGCAGGCGGAAACGATGGCGGTTGTCGCCATATGCCATGGATCGCCCCAGTGGATCGCCCGGTCCGATCCCGGCTCGCCGTTTTCGATCATGTAGTAATCGGCCTGGGTTCCACCGATCCCGGTGGTTTGCATCCCCATCGACGCCGCGAAATCCGCGGCCCCAAGCGATAGCGCCTGCATGCGCGGACTGGCGGCCGCGATCTCTTCGACATGTGCCAAACCGGCGGCGGTTTCGATGATCGCCTCGAAACTCAACCGCTTTTCCCGGCCCTTGGCCATCTCGACGGCGCTGACCAGCGCGTCGACCGCATAGATGTCGCCCGCATTGCCGGCCTTGGGGATCATGATCTGATCGATCCGGTCGCCCGCCAGTTCCAGCACATCGACCACATCGCGATACCACCATGGGCTGTCCAGACCATTGATCCGTACCGAAAGATATTTGTCGCCCCAGTCGATGTCATTGATCGCCTCGATGGTGTTCGCACGGGCCTGATCCTTGTCGTTCGGCGCGACGCTGTCCTCGAGATCGATATTGATGACGTCCGCCGCCGATGTCGCCATTTTGGCGAACAATTCGGGGCGCGAACCGGGCCCGAACAACTGGCAGCGGTTCGGACGTGTCGGGGCGGCCGGCTGGGTGCGAAAGCTCATGGCGGGTCCTTTTCAGCGAGATCACGTTGGGCGGTTGCGTAGCGTGTCGCGCCGTTCAGAGCAAGCGCGGCGGGTGCCGCAAAACTCTTGCAAGAGTTTTGGCAAGGATTTTGCAAAATCCTTGGAACCGTGGCCACGCGCGGCGATACCACCGCAATCTTGCAGCGCCGGTCGCGGTTTTGCGGTGACTTCCGGTCTTTTGAACCCTATCCGGGGCCGATCACGTTGGTCGCACGCACCGGCTACCAAAACTCTTGCAAGAGTTTTGGCAAGGATTTTGCAAAATCCTTGCGACGTTTGCGGGTTATTGCAGGTCGGCGAAGGCATCGCGCAACCGGGCGATGGCCTCGGCGATTCGTGCACGCTGCGTGCCCAGATTGAAGCGCAGGAAGCTTTCGCCGCCGCTGCCGAAGGTCGATCCATGATTGGCCGCGATCTTGGCAACCTGCTCGACCCTGCGGGTGAATTCGGCCGGTGCCATCCCGGTTGCGGAAAAATCGACCCAGGCCAGATATGTCGCCTGTAGCGGCATGGACACAAAGCCGGGGATCGCATCGACCCCCTGGTCAAACAACCGGCGATTTCCCTCAAGGTATTCCATTTGTGCATCCAACCATACCGCCCCAGCCTCGGAATAGGCCGCCCGCGCCATTTCCCGACCGAAATTGTTGGGGGAAATCGAGATCGCCGTCATGACCTGCGCGAATGTTCTGCGCAGCCCATCGTCCATGATGATGACGTTGCCGGTGTGGGTTCCCGCCGTGTTGAAGGTTTTCGACGGTGCCGTCAGCATCACCAGGCGATCGCTGATTTCGGGTGCCGCCACCGGCATTGGCAGATGTTTGTGCCCGGGAAAGACCAAATCGTGGTGAATTTCGTCGGCGATCAGCAACAAATCGTGCGCCGCGCAGAAATCCGCCAGTTCGCGTAGCTCCGCGTGGTTCCAGACCCGCCCGCCGGGATTGTGCGGCGAGCACAGGATCACCGCTTTTTCGCGGCCGGTCAGACGGGCCGCGGCGGCCTCGAAATCCATCTCGTATCGACCGTCCACGTTCTTCAGGGTGCACTCGCTGACCTCGCGACCGGCGGCTTCGATCACCCTTGCAAAGGCGTGATAAACCGGGGTGAACAGCAGCACCGCGTCACCCGGTCGGGTAAAGGCTTGCAGACACAGCCCGACGGCGTTGCACAATCCGTGTGTTGTGAAAATCCAATCGGGTTCGATCCGCCAGTCATGCCGGTTTTCCATCCACCAGCCGATGGCCGCCTTGTATTCCACCCGATCGCCGACATAGCCATAGATGCCGTGGTCCAGCATCCCGCGCACCGCGTCCTGAATGCAGTCGGCAGAACGGAAATCGGTATCGGCAACCCACATCGGCAACCCGGTATCGGCGGGCACGCCACAAATCTTTTCCATGCCGTCCCACTTGAGCGAACCTGAATTGCGGCGGTCGGTGATTTCGTCGAAATTCATGGCGGCGGCCCCTATCGTTGATGTCGCCACAAGCTAGCGTCTGGCCAGCCGTCCGCAAGTCAAACTTGCTGCCCTGTGGCGTCTTGCGCTGCCCGCGCCAACCGCTTAAATCCGCGCCATGAGCCTGCGAAACATCCTGATCCATCCCGATCCGCGCCTGAAGAAAATCTGCGACCCGATTGCGGCTGTGGATGCGGCGACTGTCGCGCTGGCCGGGGATATGCTGGAAACCATGGCTGCCGCGCCGGGCATCGGTCTGGCCGCGCCGCAGGTCGGGGTTCTTCAGCGGCTGATCGTGATGGATTGCTCTGCCAAAGATGAAAAGCCACAGCCACTGGCGCTGATCAACCCCGAGGTGACTTGGGCCTCCGCGGAATTGAACACCTATGACGAGGGCTGCCTGTCGATACCGGATCAATATGAGGAAATTACCCGCCCCGCCGAAGTGAAGGTCCGCTACCTCGATCTGGATGGGCGGGCACAGGAATCTGCCTTTGACGGGCTTTGGGCCACCTGTGTTCAGCACGAGATCGATCATTTGAACGGCAAGCTGTTCATCGACTACCTTTCCAAGATCAAACGCTCGATGATCACCGGCAAGATGAAAAAGCTGAAAAAGGAAAGGGCGCGGTCCTAGTGGCCGTGCGCCCCTTCCTCGACTGGCCGGATCGTCGGTTGCAGACACCGGCCGCTGCGGTCGGAAAGATCGACGATGCCATCCGCGAACTGTGGCGGGATTTGCTGGACACGATGTACGCGATGCCCGGTGTTGGTCTGGCCGCGCCGCAGATCGGCGATTTGCGCCGGGTCGCTGTTGTTGATTGCTCGGGCCGGGGCCAGGCGGTGAAAATGGCCGACCCCGAGATCGTTCGCGTCAGCGAAAACATGAAATTGCAGGAAGAAGGCAGCCCCAACCTGCCCGGACTGCGCGCCCAAATCCTGCGACCGGAACCGGTGACGGTCACCTATCTGGATCCTTCCGGAAACCGGGTGCAGCGGGATTTTTCCGGCCTTTGGGCGGCTTCTGTCCAGCACCAGATCGACCATATGAACGGGATCATGTTTTTTGATCGCCTCAGCCGGGTGAAGCGGCGGATGCTGCTGGCGAAATCGGCAAAACTCGCCCGGCGGAGCGCCTGAATCGTGCGGGTCGTGTTCATGGGGACCCCGCATTTTGCGGTACCGGCCCTGAACGCACTGGCGGATGCCGGGCACGAGGTCGTCGCGGTCTACACCCAGCCACCGCGCCCGGCGGGCAGGGGAACCCGGACGCGGCCTTCGCCGGTTCAGACCAGGGCGCAGGAACTGGGGCTGATCGTGCGTTGCCCGGCTGATTTCAGGTCCGCACCGGACGTTGCCGCGTTCCGGCAGCTCGACGCCGAAGTCGCGGTTGTCGTGGCCTATGGTCTGATCCTTCCCCCGCAATTGTTGGATGCGCCGGTGTGGGGCTGCCTGAACATTCACGCCTCGCTGCTGCCACGCTGGCGCGGTGCGGCGCCGATCCAGCGGGCCATCATGGCCGGGGACCCAGAAACCGGTATATCGGTCATGCAGATGGAGGCGGGGCTGGATACCGGCCCCGTGTTGCTTGAACGCCGATTGCCGATCACGGAGAAGGATACCGCGGAAACCCTGCACGACCGGTTGGCGGCGCTGGGGGCAGCGACGATCACCACCGCGTTGGCACAGGGGCACCGGCTGTCCGGTATCGATCAGGCCAGCGACGGCGTTACCTATGCCGCGAAAATTGCCAAGGCCGAGGCCAGACTGGATTGGAGCGCCCCTGCCATCGACATCGACCGCAAGATCAGGGGTCTGTCGCCGTTTCCCGGTGCCTGGTGCCTGTTGGGCGACGAGCGGCTGAAACTGCTCGACAGCCGCATCGCTGACGGCGCGGGATCCCCGGGCGAGGTTCTGGACAGCGATCTGACCATCGCCTGCGGCAGCGGCGCCGTTCGCGTGCTGCGGGTGCAAAGGGCCGGCAAGGCGCCGATGGATGCGGCGACGTTTTTGCGGGGTGCCATGTTGACCCGCGGCACGCAACTGACCTGACGGGCAGGGCGAAATGACCTGTTCGGCGGAAAAATCCACATTTGCGTGGCTGTCAGCCATGCCGCGACGAACCGCGAAACCGGCCCAACTTGGCCATCGGCGGGATCACACCCGCCATGAAACAGAAACCAGCCGCGTAATCCTACGCGCGGACCCCATCAAAAAATGCGGGATTACGGGCGGGCATTCATATATTGTGAACCGATCAGAGAGCCCGTTTCGCGGTTATGGACATTGCGTAGCCGCCCGCTTCGTCCCCGAACCAATTCAACCGGTCCCTCAATTTCACAACCTGACCCAGAATGATCATTGACGGACCCTCCAGATTGGCCGTGGCCACTTTGCCGACAATATCAGCCAGCGATCCGGTGACGATTTTTTGCCCTGCGCGGGTGCCTTTGTCGATCACGGCCACCGGCAAATTGGCACCCAAGCCGCGTTCAACCATTTCGTCGACCAACACCCCAAGACTGGAAAGTCCCATATAGATCGCGACGGTTTGATCGGGCCGAACCAGCGACTCCCAATTCAGGTTGCGCACCCCATCTTTGCCGTGAGCGGTGACAAACACACATGATTGTGCGTGATCCCGGTGCGTTAGCGGAATTCCGGCGTAGGCTGAACATCCCGAAGCTGCGGTAATTCCCGGCACGACTTGAAACGGAATCTTGTTTTCTGCGAGCCTTTCGATTTCTTCGCCGCCGCGCCCAAACAGGAACGGATCCCCCCCCTTCAGGCGCAGAACCCGCTTGCCCGATTTTGCAAGATCGACCAAAAGATCGCTGATGTCTTCCTGTTGCATTGTATGCTGTTTCGGGAGTTTGCCGACGTAAATCCGTTTCGCATCCTGACGCACCAACTCCAGAATCCCGTCGCCGATCAAACGATCGTACAAGACAACGTCGGCGCGTTGCATCAAACGCAATGCGCGAAAGGTCAACAAATCGGGATCACCGGGCCCGGCTCCGACCAAAAAAACCTCTCCTACGCGGGCCGCTTTTTCGCCGTCATTCATCTCGGTCAAACTTTTGAGCAGATGTTTTTCCGCTGCGGTTTCGTTGCCCGCCAGAAACAGGTCACCTGACGCACCGTCGATCGTTTCTTCCCAAAATCGCCGACGGGCACGCGGCACTTTTATCCGCGCCAGCACAACATCCCGGAATTTTCCGAAAAATTCCGCCATTTGCCCGAATGCCGGCGGAATTAAGCTTTCGATGCGCGCACGCAGAATTCGGGCGATGATCGGCGCGGTGCCACCGGTGGATATTGCGATCACCAAGGGCGATCTGTCGACGATCGACGGTGTGATAAAGTCGCAATGTTCCATTTCGTCCGCAACATTCATGAGAATTTTATGTTTTCTCGCAGCATCGGCGAGACGACGGTCGCGATCCGGATCTTCCGAGCAACCATAGACGACAGCGGCCCCCAGAATATCATCTTCGGCACACCGGCGCTTTTTGTGATGCAAATTCTTGTGACCATAGATCGGTTCGAATTCATCGCCCAGCGCATCGTCGAAAACATGGACGATTGCGCCCGCACCGAGCGCTCTTTCCGCGCGACGCGATGCAATCGTGGTGCCACCGTCGACAACCACCGTCTTGCCACGCAAATCCAGAAAAATCGGCAAATAGTCCATTATCGTTCTAATTTTCCACGTTTGTGTTTGCCCAATCGTTCAACGCACCGCCGAGATTCCCAGCGGTCGTCCGATCCAGTTCAGTCATCGTAAAGCGACGAATTTCTCGCAAGTCAATCGCAGCTTTTTCAGCCCGCTCTGGTCATGTACAGCATTCAGGTTGGCTTTGCGCCCAAGCGGTAGTTCGAAATTTGCAACTTCTGCAACCGTTTCGTCAGCCATATCCTATCCCGCTTCTGGCGCATTAAGCCCGTGCGGGTCTCCAAGTACAGCCCATCCCAAGCGAACCGGGGCTTGGTCGTGGAGGCGTCGCATTGGCGGATGCGGCGACAGGCCTTGGCGTGACGATCTTTCGAATTTTGCCTTCTTCGCTTTCTGATACTAACATGGACCTGATCGCCAAAAAATCAGCAGAGCAATCAGTGTAGCAAGATGAAAACTGTTTTCCATGTGCCAGAGCTGCATCCGTTCGCCAAATATGTGGCTATTCTTGCGCGCGGAAAAACCAGATCCCGCGCGCTGACGCAGGAAGAAGCCGCTGACGCGATGCAGATGATCTTGAGCGATCAGGCTCGGCCAGAGCAAATCGGGGCGTTCCTGATGCTCCTCCGGCTGCGCGAGGAAACGTCTGAGGAAACCGCAGGTTTTGCGCAAGGCAGCAGGGCAACAATTGATGTTCCCGAAAATGCGCCGGATGTCGACGTCGACTGGTCTTCTTACGCCGGCAAACGTATCCAGCTCCCGTGGTTCATTCTTTCTGCCCTGGCCCTGGCGTCGGCCGGGTACAAAGTGTTCATGCATGGGACCGACGGGCATACGCCGGGTCGAGTATATACCAGATCAACCCTCGAAACTTTGGGCGTTCCGGTCAGCAAAAATCTTGAAGATGCGGCTCTGCACTTAGGACAAAACAATTTTGCCTATGCGCCGATCGAAGCGTTTTGCCCGAAATTACAAGAGCTTATCCAACTGCGACCGATATTTGGTTTACGCTCGCCCGTGCACAGTTTCTCGCGCATGCTGAACCCTTTTTCAGCGCCGGTGATGATGCAGGGCATATTTCACCGTGGCTTTATGGATATTCACGCCGGCGCTGCAATCCTGTTGAACCAACCTCATTCAGCGGTATTTCGAGGCGACGGTGGGGAAATCGAAAGACGCCCGAACAAACCGACCGTTGTCTGGGAAACCAAAGGCCAGGAGGAACCTGTAGTTTCCGAATGGCCGGCGATCCTGTCTGAACCACATCAGCCGGCTGACCAAGAAATGGATGTCGGGCGCCTGGTAGACGTATGGGCCGGTGATCGCGCCGATGAATACGGCGAAGCAGCCGTCGTCGGGACGTTGGCGATCACTTTGAAGACGATGCAGAAAGCGGCCACACCTGAAGACGCGCAAGTTCTGGCCCAGCAGATTTGGAACGACCGAAATAAATCGCGACTGCTGACCGCAGCCTGATTATGGGCCGTTTTCTCGTTGCAGCCGCGCATAAGTCATCCGGAAAAACTGTGATCTCGGCGGGACTGGCAGCCGCCTTGACCAGTCAGGGCAACCGCGTTCAATGCTTCAAAAAAGGGCCCGACTACATTGATCCAATGTGGCTGCGCGCGGCAAGCGGTAGGCCCTGCTACAATCTCGACTTCAATACGATGTCCGTCATCGAAATGCGCGGCCTGATTGCCACGAAATCACAGAGCGCCGACCTGGGCCTGATTGAAGCCAACAAGGGACTGTTTGACGGTGTGGATCTGAAGGGCGCGGACAGCAACGCTGAGCTGGCCCGCGTAACACGAACGCCGGTCATCCTTGTCGTTGATACGACGGGTATGACGCGTGGCATCGCACCATTGCTATTTGGATACCAAAATTTCGATCCTGATATCCGCGTTTCCGGTGTGATATTGAACAATGTTGGCGGCGCAAGGCATGAGGGCAAACTCAGAGCTGCCGTCGAGGAATATTCCGACACCAAGGTCGTTGGCGCAGTGTGGCGCAGCGCGAAACTTGATATCGATGAACGCCACTTGGGTTTGATCACCCCATTGGAAATTCCATCGACAACCGACCTGATAAACACCTTGGGCGAAATCGTCGGGCAATCCACCGATCTTGGCACCATCGGTAAAATCGCCCGATCGGCCAAACCGCTGTCACTTCCTGCGGCGACGGTTGTCGACACAGAGTTTCAGGGCCTGAAGATTGCAATGGCGCGGGACGCCGCTTTTGGCTTTTATTACGAGGACGACATCGAAACTTTTGCGGCACTTGGCGCAGAGTTGGTTTTTTTTGACGCAACCAAAGACGCAGAGCTGCCGAAAGTCGACGGCCTTTTTATCGGCGGCGGTTTCCCGGAAACCCAAGCGCTGGCTTTGAGCCGGAACAGAAGCCTTAGATCCGAAATAAGACAAGCAATCCTGACGGGTCTGCCTGCTTACGCCGAATGTGGTGGGCTGATGTATTTGTGCGAACAGTTGAAGTGGCATGCCAATAGCTTTGAAATGTGCGGGGTTATTCCCGCCAATGCGGTGATGTGTCAGCGCCCACAGGGCCGCGGGCACGTGGAATTCACGACGATCCGGAACCATCCATGGGGTCAGCAACCCGGCATCATCCGAGCCCACGAGTTTCACTATGCAAAGCTGGAGGGTCTTTCCCAGGACACGAAGTTTTGTGAAAATATCCAACGCGGTCATGGAATTACCGGTGAATTCGATGGGATGGTCCTGAACAATTTGCTCGCAAGTTTTTGCCACTTGCGACACACCAGCAACTATCCGTGGATCAAATACTTCTTATCCTTTGTGAAACGATCGAGATCTCCGATCTAAAGGCCCCCGCCGTGTAAACAACAAGCCTCGATGCAGATTTTCGTAAAATCAGTTTTCTTGATTTTGAACAGATCATCATCACCTTGGGAGGTCGGGCGTAAAAGCTCGTTGCCGGTCTGACGGCAAGTGGGGAATACACGGCGGCAAACCGTAAAACGTGAAAAAAATCGCTACTTTCGCGCCCATAGCGGCAGCGGTAGCTCCGGATGAAAGGCAGATACGTCCGGTCCAGTGACCGCTGCGTCTCGATGATTGTCATGTTCTTCGCATTGCCCCGCGTCCACCGACCCGGCAAAACCACCGTTCGGTAAACCGGCACAGCGAACGGCCGGAGAATATCCTGCATCACGCCACGCGGAGCTACTTTGGGCCCAAACCGATCTGAATCATTCCGTCGTTCCGCAACACCTGTATCCATTCTTTTGGGTGCGGAGAAACCGCAGCGGGCCCGGGCCGTTCCGGTGGGAATCTACACGATCCCAAGCCCACAAATTTGATGGCTCACATTGAATTTCTGGTGGCACGGAAAGGAGTATTTGGAGCGGGCGATGAGATACATAAATTTATAATAAACAATTAGTTACTCACTAAATCAGATTTTGTCCAACATCTGTCCAACAAGTGAAACGTGAATAAATGTTCTTATATGCTCAGATA
>CAZRLO010000048.1:15477-20573 GCA_964600965.1 uncultured Rhodobacter sp. | reverse complement strand
CAGGCCCTGCATGAACACCATGGTCTGCAATGCGGGTTCTGCACGCCGGGCATGATCATGTCGGGCATCGATATGGTAAACCGTTACAAGGCGTCCGGCAGAGAACTCACCGCCGAGGCCATCCGTCACGAGTTGGAGGGCAATATCTGCCGCTGCACCGGCTACCACAACATCGTGAAATCAATTCAGGACGCCGCCGCGAAAATGTAAGTGGCCAACAGGAGCACAGGATATGAGCACGAAAATCGGAGACCGCGTCAAACGTTCTGAAGACGAACGATTCATCACTGGTCAGGGCAACTATACCGACGACATCCGGCATGATCACCAGTCCTATGCCGCATTTGTGCGCAGCCCCTATGCGCACGCCAACGTCAAAAGCATAGACGCCGGAGCGGCGGAAACCATGGACGGCGTGATTGCCGTTCTCAACGGTGCACAGCTCACCGGGGATGGCATTGGCAATATCATTTGCGGCTGGGCCATCACTTCCAAGGACGGAACCCCGATGAATATGGGCGCGTGGTCCGCTCTGGCCACCGACAAGGTGCGTTACGTCGGCGACGCGGTCGCCGTCGTGATTGCCGAGACCGAGGCTCAGGCGCGATTGGCCGCCGAAGCGGTCGTGGTGGATTACGACGTGCTGCCGGCCGTCGCCTTCGGTGACAAGGCACTGGAAGACGGCGCACCGCTGATCCACGATAATGCGCCGGGCAATCTGGTCTTTGACTGGGAAATCGGCGACGAAACGGCCACCAATGCGGCGCTTGCCGGGGCCAGCCACACCACAGAGCTGGACATCACCAACAACCGCCTGTCGCCCAATCCGATGGAGCCACGCTCGGCGGTGGCCTCGTACAATTCCGCCGAGGGCCAATATACCCTTTATACCACCAGCCAGAATCCGCACTTGGCACGGTTGGTATTGTCCGCGTTCTACAATGTGGCCCCGGAACATAAACTGCGGGTCATTGCGCCCGATGTTGGCGGTGGCTTTGGCGCGAAAATCTATATTTATCCGGAAGAGATCGCCTGCCTCTGGGCCTCGATGAAAACCAACCGTTCGGTGAAATGGACTGCGGACCGGTCCGAGGCGTTCATGACCGACGCGCACGGGCGGGATCATGTGACCAAGGCTACGATGGGATTTGATGCGGACGGCAAAATCGTCGGGTTCAAGGTTGATACCATCGCAAATCTTGGCGCGTATATGTCGCTGTTTTCGTCAGCCACGCCAACGTATCTCTATGGAACGCTGATGTCGGGGCAGTACAACATGCAGAATATCCATTGCAACGTGCGCACGGCATATTCCAACACGGTGCCTGTGGATGCGTATCGCGGCGCCGGTCGACCGGAAGCGACCTATCTGATTGAAACGATGATGGAAACCGCAGCGCGCGAGATGGGCATGGACCCGGCAGAGTTGCGGCGACGGAACTTCATCCAAAGCTTCCCGCACCAGACGCCGGTCATTCTGGCCTATGATGCAGGTGATTTCCCGAAGATTCTGGACATGGCGCAGGAAAGCGCGGATGTGGCCGGGTTCCCCGCCCGCAAGGCCGAGGCTGCCGCGCGCGGCATGTTGCGCGGGCTGGGATATTCGACATTCATCGAGGCCTGCGGGCTTGCCCCATCGGCGGCGGCGGGATCATTGGGGGCCGGTGTCGGCCTGTGGGAAAGTGCCGAGGTCCGGATGAACCCGGTCGGCTCGATCGAGGTCTTGACCGGCAGTCACAGCCACGGGCAGGGACACGAGACGACCTTTGCGCAAATCGTCGCCGACCGGTTCGATATCCCGATCGAAAACGTCAAACTGGTGCATGGCGACACGGACAAGGTGCAGTTCGGCATGGGCACCTACGGGTCACGCTCGGCGCCGGTTGGCATGTCTGCGGTGGTCAAGGCGATGGACAAGATTGAAGCCAAGATCAGAAAGCTGGCGGCCCACACTCTGGAGGCAGGCGAAGACGATCTTGTGATCGAGGGCGGGGCCGTAAAAGTCGCTGGCACTGACAAACAAATGTTGTGGCACGAGGTCGGACTGGCGGCTTATACGGCCCACAATCTGCCCGAAGGCATGGAGCCGGGCCTGAAAGAAACCGCGTTCTTTGACCCCGTGAATTTCTCGTTCCCTTCGGGTGCGTTTATCTGCGAGGTCGAGGTGGACCCGGAAACCGGCACCACCCGGATCGTTCAGTTCACTTCGGCGGACGACTTTGGCACCATCATCAACCCGATGATTGTCGAAGGCCAGGTGCATGGCGGCGTCGCCCAGGGTATCGGGCAGGCGCTGCTGGAACAGGTGGTCTATGACGATGACGGGCAGCTTCTGACCGGTTCATACATGGATTACTGCATGCCCCGTGCCGACGATCTGCCGTTTATCACGATTGATCATCACAGCACCCCCAGTCCGAACAACCCGTTGGGGGTCAAAGGCTGTGGCGAGGCTGGCGCAATTGGCGCGCCTCCTGCCGTGATCAACGCGATCACCGATGCAATCAACACCAATGATCTGGCCATGCCGGCGACCCCGATGAATGTCTGGCGCGCCATCCAGGCCGCCAAACCTTCTGTCGCTGCAGAATAGGGAGCGAAAACATGTATCCACTCAAATACCACAAACCCGATACCATGGACGCCGCTGTCGCCGCTTTGTCGCGGGGGGGCGAAGCAAAAATTCTGGCGGGCGGCCAGACGCTGTTGCCCACGCTCAAGCAACATCTGGCCGAGCCAACCGACCTGGTGGACATCCGCAACATCGCCGGCATGAAGGACATTTCCGCCAGCGCCGGCAGCCTGACCATCGGCGCGGCCTGCACCCATGCCGACGTCGCCGAGAACGCCACGGTGATGGAGTTGTGCCCGGCCCTGGCCGGTTTGGCCGCAAATATTGGCGACCCGGCGGTACGTCATATGGGCACCATCGGCGGCTCGCTTGCCAACAACGACCCGTCCGCCGATTATCCGGCGGCCATTCTGGCCCTGAGCGCCACCATCGTCACCAACAGCCGCGAAATATCGGCCGATGATTTCTTTGACGGTCTGTTTGCCACCCATTTGAACGACGGCGAAATCATCACCGCGGTCAGGCTCGAAACCGGCGCACGATGCGGTTATGCCAAATTCCCGAACCCGGCCTCGCGCTATGCCATGGTCGGGGTCTTTGTGGCCCGAACAAACGACGCGGTTCGCGTCGCGGTCACGGGGGCGGGTGATGACGGTGTATTCCGCCAGACGGCCATGGAATCGGCACTGTCCGCGGATTGGTCAGGTGGCGCGTTGGATGGCGTGTCGGTATCTGCGGAACACCTGCTGTCTGATTTTCACGGCGACAGGGCATACCGGGCCAACCTGATCAAGGTAATGGCAAAGCGCGCGGTGGCCGCCGCCTGACCGGCAAATTCGATTGATCTGCCCCGACCAGAGGTTCCGGTCCGGGGAAGTTCATCCAGCCGGACCGGTTCGGGGTGACCGAGCCGGTGGTCGGGACGCAAAGGTGGCCGTGCGGTTGAGGCCGGGCAGATGCTTCCATCAGGGACGCAACGCGAAATCGCGTAACCGGCCTCTGGTCTGACGCAGCATTTTCAGGTTGCGCCGGCGGAATGGCCGCCAACCGCCACCATCGGCGTGTCGCGATCATTCAACCGCCGTGCGCAGGCAGACCCGATAGCGGATGTCGGTAACCGGAAACCGCAGGCATTCGGTCACGGTGTCGAATTCATAGGTAAACAGATAGCGGATATAGGGCGCGATAATGATCCGCGCGCCGTCCTGATCCAGAAAATTCCCGAATTCGTCGATCTCTTCCGCAATGGCAGGATCGATCATCGCAAAGGCTTCGCGCACCGTCATCTTGCCCCGCCAGGCGTCGGGCAACTGATCGAACGGGCCGTCGAAATAGTTGTTGCGGGTGACATTTCCCTCAAATACCCCGATCAGTCTTTTGCGCTGCAACGCCTTTTCATCGAGAAACGCAAATCCGGTCCTGATGCCCACCAACAGGTGCGGGTCGGCGCCGCGAACCGGCACGAGCCGTTCCAGAAGCGGTGCCTGTTCATCCAGGATATAGGCAAACTCCAACGCGTGGGTGTCAAAGACCAGGAACAGGCGCAGCCCGGATTCATCGTTGCTCTGGCCAAGATAGACTTCGCCCGGTCCGATCATTTCTGCGGGCATGTCGTTGGCGGTGATGTCGTTCAAGAGAAATCGCCGGGTGGTGCCGTCAAATTCCACGGAATAGTCAAACTGCCCGTTCTTGGTGATCGTCAGACCATCGGGCACGCCAAAGGCCTTGTAGGTCCCCAGATCCTCGTCATGCCAGGGGGCGGGCACCACGAAATAGGCAAAGTGCAGCCGGTCGGGCATTCCTTTTTCTATTTCCAGCCGCATGTTGCCCTGCCATTCGATGCCGCCGTTGAAAAACTTGAAATAGGCATAGTTTTCGGTCGGTTGGACGTGAATGGTTGCGGGGCTGCTGTTCAGGACATATCGGAAAACCGCAACCGGGTCTTCCATGTCAACGCTTTCGCTGTTGGTCAACACGTCGATGTATTCCTGATGCGATTCAAAGATACCGGCGGGGGCAACGCCTGGCGCCATCGTCAGAACGATCACCGCAATGGCGGATGCGAGCCCGTGTCTGCAGCCATGCACGGCCCGTGTGATATTATGGGTCATCGTCAAATCCATTTGAATTTCCAGTCGGCTTCTTCATCATTTTACGGGGCGGCGAACGGGTCGCCGGCGGGCTTTGATACCGCCCGTTCTGCCCGGGGTCGAGGGAAGGCCGTCATCGGATCATGATCGGCCATCCGGTTCAGTTGGTCTGGTTCGGATCGCGCAGAATATCGTCAACTTCCGGCTGCAATCTCTTTTTGCCCAGCGATGTTTTCTTGTCATGCTGGTTGGAAGACATTGTTCGATGGAAAGCCTCGAGCGCGGTCTTGAATGTATTGTGAACAACTTTTTCGGCGGTGGTCGTGCCGTCATGGACCGAAGATTTCCGCTTCTTGTGGAACTTGGAAAGCTTCCTTTTGTGGACCTCGGTGCGCTTGCCGTCATGGACCGAAGATTTCTGCGTCCGGTGGAAC
>CAZRLO010000048.1:0-15377 GCA_964600965.1 uncultured Rhodobacter sp. | reverse complement strand
CCGAAGATTTCTGCGTCCGGTGGAACCTCGACAGCGCCTGCTGGTGGAACTCTGTTCGTTGACCGTCATGCACCGCCGATTTCCGCTCAAGGTGGAACTGCGACAGGAGACGGGCGTGGACTTCGGTGCGCTTGCCATCATGGACTGAGGATTTCTGGGTCCGGTGGAACCTCGAAAGGGCCTGCTGGTGGAATTCGGTTCGTTTGCCGTCGTGAACCGAGGATTTCCGCGTCCGGTGGAACTTGGACAACGCCCGCTGATGGAATTCCGTCCGTTGGCCGTCATGGACCGAAGATTTCTGCGTCCGGTGGAACCTCGACAGCGCCTGCTGGTGGAACTCTGTCCGTTGACCGTCATGCACCGCCGATTTCCGCTGGAGGTGGAACTGCGACAAGAGGCGGGCGTGGACTTCGGTGCGCTGACCGTCATGGACCGACGATTTCTGGGTCCGGTGGAACCTCGAAAGGGCCAAGTCGTGAATCCGGGTCGTTTGTGCGTCGTGGCGGTCGGAAGCATAGGTCTGATGGAATTCCGAAAGCCGACGATTGTGCACCCGGGTCGTACCGGTTTCGTGCTGATCCGAACGGTATTCCGCGTGGAACTCGGACAATGGACGCGCATGCGCCCGGGTCGTTTGTGCGTCGTGGCGGTCAGACCGCTGCCGTTGGTGGAACTCCGAAAGCAAGGTGTCGTGCTGATACTCAAACGAGGTGACCGGATCATGCCGATAGGAACGTCGCGTCGAATGGAAATCGGACAATCGGCGATCATGCTCGCGGGAATAATGCCCGTCGTGCAGGGTCGAATCGAACTGCAGGTGGAAACCCGACAATTGCCGGTCATGAACGCCCGTGGAATGCCCGTCGTGCCGATCCGAGCGGTACCGCGCATGGAAATCCGACAATTGACGGCCATGATACCGCGTGGTTCCGGCCTCGTGCCGGTCCGAACGATATCGTGCGTGAAAATCGGAAAGGCTGCGATCATGGGCGCGCGTGGTGCGACCGTCATGCCGGTCGGACTTGTGCGTTTGGTGGAATTCCGACAATTTCCGGTCATGGGCACTGGTCGTTTTTGCGTCGTGCTGCTCGGAACGTTGCAGGCAATGGAATTCCGACAATCTGCGATCATGCCGGCGCGATGTATGCGCGTCGTGGGTGTCGGATGTGAATTCCTGGTGATATTCCGACATCCGGCGATCGTGCACGCGGGTTGTCTGGGCGTCATGCAGATCAGAGCGATAGGTTATGTGCAGGCCCGACATCCGGCGGTCGTGATAGCGGGTCGTCTGCGCTTCGTGCCGGTCGGATCTGCGGGTCTGGTGGAATTCCGACAAACGGTTGTCGTGCTCATAAAGACCGGTTGTTTCGGCGTCGTGCAGGTAGGACCGATAGGTCTGGTGGAACGCCGACAGGCGGCGGTCGTGCGCACGGGTCGATCTGGCGTCATGAAGGTCCGAATCCCGTGTCTGGTGGAAATCCGACAACAGGCGATCGTGAAAGATCGTTTCGTAAACGTCGTGGCTGAAGGAACGGAATTTGCGGTGGAACGCGGAAAGCCTGCGCTCATGGGCGCGGGTCGTTTTCACGTCGTGCCGGTATGACCGACATTTCTGGTGAAAATCCGACAGCGGTTGCAGGTGCACGCGCGAAAAGATGCTGTCGTGCTGGGCCGACTGATAGGTCAGGTGGAACACCGTGATCTTGCGACCGCAGGGGCGGTAAACCTCGACATCGCCCATATGTCCCGCCACGCGGGGATCATCGTACTTCTTGTCGTAATCGACAAAATAGCTGAACCACGGCGGTACGTTGAATTCGCGCACCAGATCAGACGGGCTGCCCTGGATGCCGTGCACCACGAGTTCGCCATTTTCGATCAGATACGCATTCAATTCCGGATTCAGCCGCAGGGATTCACCCGTGAACCAGATCGAACCTTCGCAGTCACCGGTATCAAGGACTCCCTGATCGGTATAGCCGTAATTCAGATCCACGCCGCCCGCGGAATTTCGATGATCGGGCCTGAAGCCGACGGCGTATTCCTCGGGATCGAGATGCCAGCGACCATCGGTCAGGGGGTCATCCGGGGTTTCCGGCCAATACCGGTACACCCGCGCACGGCGGGGTTTCATGAAAGAGGAATAGTCGTATCTGGCGTCCTGCTCTCCGCGCTGCGCAAGGATCATGGCCCCCTGCGCGTTGAAGACGATATCGCTGACTTCGTAATCCGGGCCCTCTGGATTGACGTCCAGTTCCCAACGGGCGTCGCCCAGGATGGAACCGGTTGCGTCATCGATCCCAACCGACCAGACCTGTGGCCCCGGGCCCTGCGCGACCGCATAGAAAAGCCGCCCCCCATGCACCGCCATTCCCCAGACCCGACGTTCGGCCCTGGCATAGGCCCAGGTGTCGGGGTCTTCGCTGTCAAACCGGGAATCCGTCACGTCCAGCCGGTTGTCGGGGTCAAACGGGACCGGCGGAAGGCCGGCGCTCACCCGCGCCGTGACACCGTGGTCAAACTGTTCGAGGTCAAAACCATCAAGATCAAGCCGGTGGATCATTCCGGTATCGCGGTCCGAAACAAACAACTGGTCGTGGCGGTTGTCAAAAGCGATGTTGCCAAGGCCAGGCCCCGAATTTTCCCGGCCACCCAGCGTTATGTTGGCAAAAAGGCTGACCTGACGGGTGCGTCCGTCGACCTTGTAAATGGTCCCCGGCCCGCCAAGCAGCCCCGAAGCCGCGCCGGAACCCGCAAGACCCCCAAACTGCCAGTCCATGAAACGGGCCTCGGGCTGGCCGAATATGACCCGATCCGCCAAACCGTCGCTGTTCCGGTCGGGCAGAACGATATTGAGACCAAAGGTCGAAGTCGCGCCAAGGTAGACGTTCGCCGGTTCAGCGGTGCCATCGGCATTTCTGGGCCAGCCGTCGTCAATCGCAATGCCGAAGACCTGACCGATATCGCGGGCCTGCACCTCGTGGTACGCGTCCAGATCCCAAAGGCGGGCATCCCAGAAATAGCCGGGTTGATCGGGCAGGTAGAACCGCGCGGAAATGCCCATCGGGTCAATAAAGGTCACGTCCGAGGGCGACATACCGGATGGGAGATTTTCGGTTTCAATGAGCTGTTCGGTGTTGGAAAACCCGGTGACGACCGTTGACCCCTTGAACAACAAGGGCACTTCCTGCGCCCGCGCGGGCGATGCCACCTGCTGGCCAAGCGCCAGAACGATGCCGAAAACCCAGAGCAGATTGAAGTTTTGAACGGCGGCCAGACGCCGGGCAGACCATGGTTTGCCTTTGATATATCGACAGCCGCGATAAAGGCGTGCCAAAAATTTGTGGCCGTAGTTGCCGATATTATGTGCTCTAACCACCATCTGCCCCCCATATGCCGCGCCCGAGCGCAGCATCTGAAAAACCTGGTTCACAAATCAATCCTGTCCCAAGGCCCATCAATATCGATTTTGCCGCACAAGTCAACTTTTGGGCGGGTTCAGTATGGGCACGGGAGTTTGAAAAATGGGAAAGTCGCACGCCCGGTGCCGCCGGTATTTCGGGTCGCTCGGGGCCACAAAAGGCTAGAGGTGCTCCGCCGACTGCGGTAAATGGGACGTGGCTCTTACAGGGTGATACCGATGGACGATCAGACGCGAACCGAACTCGAAGCTGCGGCCTTTCGCACGTTGCGCGAACACCTGATGGAAAAACGCACCGATGTGCAGAATATCGACATGATGAATCTGGCTGGTTTCTGCCGCAACTGCCTTGGCCGCTGGTATCAGGAGGCCGCCAATGAACGAGGCATCGAAATGACCAAGGAAGAGGGGCGCGTCGCATTCTACGGGATGAGTTCGGCGGAATGGAAAGCGCGCTTTCAGACCGATGCCAGCGCCGAAAAACAGGGCGCATTTCAGGTCGCATTCGCCGAAAACGTGGGCGAGCCGGGCGGGGAATGAGGCCGGATCGCGGCGGTCAGGCGGCCATGGCGGCACAGCGTTTTTTGGCGATGGCACCGGAATGATAACCCCACACCAACGGCCCCAAAGACTGATAATTCTCTATTGAACGGTTTCGGGCGCTCCGGCCGACCGCACCCCTGCTGCCCACGGTGCCGCGCGACCGGCTGGTCTTGAGTGCCGGGTTTAGGGCCGATACCCGCCACGTTATGCGGTTTGATTATTCTGGCCGACGGCATAATTGGAAACAAATTCGAACTTGGCCACGGTTTGATCCCGATTTGGAAACCATCCGGTGACCGACCCCGCGAAGATTGCCCTTTGTGAAACGCCCACACGCTGTCGCCAACCCTCAAGCCGCCCGAGATGCAACACGGGTGATCGCAACAATCACCCCCGGCAAACCCCGGTTCGCCGCAACCTTTCAATCTCGTCAGCACCCAACCCCAGTTCCGTCAGGATTTCCACGCTATGCGCCCCGAAACCCGGTGGCGGGCCCGCCAGCCGTGGCCCGCCATGGGCGAAGCTGAACGCGGCGACCGGCAGTCGGTCGGGCCCTCCGGGTGGGTGGTCGTATTTCTGGATCGAGCGGCGTGATGCCGTCTGCGCCTCGGCCAGCGTCTCGTCGATTCGGCGTACCCGCGCCGCCGGTATATGGGCAGCGTTCAGAACGTTCTCCCAATGCTGCGCGGTTTCGGTCTTGACCCGCGCCGCGATTTTCGTCCGGTCCGCTTTGGCTCGGTGGGGTAAATCCGCCTTGGCCAGTCGCCCGATTGCCGCCGCTTCGGCGTCAAATCCAAGCACCCGCATCAGCCCCGCCACCTGCTTCACGGTATAGGCCCCCAGCATGATCCAGCCATCGGCGGCCCGATAGGCCGAATAGGACGGCAGGTGCGGATGCCGGTTGCCGTGGGGTTGCGGGGCGCTGCCGCTGGCGATGGTCTGCGTCACGTGCGAGGCCATCAGCATCATCGCCGCATCTGCCATCGAAACGTCGATCCGCTGGCCCTTGCCCGTCCGTTCGCGCTGAAACAAGGCCGCCGCGATTGCCAGCGCTCCTTGCGCGCCGGTTCCGAAATCCACCATCGGCGGTCCAACCCTTAGCGGCGCATCCTCGGGCGAATGCCCGTTCGCCATCATGATGCCCGACCACGCCTGTATTACCACGTCATAAGCCGGATGGCCGGCCTTGGGTCCTGTGCGGCCATAACCGGTCATCGCGCAATGGATCAGGTGGGGATTGACCGCCGCCACGTCGTCATATCCGAGGCCCAGCCGATCCAGCGCATCACCCGCGTAATTCTGCACCAGTACATCGGCAGTTCTGACCAGTTTCAGAAACACCTCGCGTCCTTGTTCAGAGTTCAGGTCCAGTACCAATGACCGTTTGCCCGCCGACTGCCCCATGAAATAGGTACCGCTGAGCGCTGCGTTCAATTCCTCGGAAACGCCCTCGTCGCGCGTCATGTCGGGGTTGTGTGGGGATTCGACCTTGATCACGTCGGCGCCAAGCACCGCCAGTTGAAACGTGCAGAACGGCCCGGCCAGCACGTGGGTCAGGTCAAGAACGCGAATACCTTCAAAGGGCTGCATCGACCACGCCTCCCGATTTCCGATCATCAGAGGATGGCCAGACACCGGTTGTCTCGCCCGAAAGCGTCAGATTGCGCGTTTGCGGCTTTCGCCGATGTAAATCTCGCGCAGGCGCCGGGAAACCGGACCCGGTGCGCCATCGCCGATCTGCACACCATCGACCCCGACCACCGGCAGAACGAATGTGCTGGCCGAAGTGATGAACGCCTCGTCCGCCGCGCGGGCCTCGTCCGGCGAAAATGGGCGTTCCACCACCTCCATCTGGGCTTCGGCGGCGTATTTCAGCACGCTGGCCCGGGTAATGCCGTGCAGAATGTCGCTCGACAGATCGCGGGTGATGATCCGGCCATCCTTGACGATATATGCATTGTTGCTGGAACCCTCGGTCACGAACCCGTCTTCGACCAGCCACGCATCGTCGGCCCCCGCCGCCTTGGCCATCATCTTGCACATCGATGGATACAAAAGCTGTACGGTCTTGATGTCGCGCCGTCCCCAGCGGATATCGTCGCTGAAAATGACCTTGATTCCATTGGCCACGGCGGGTGTGTCCAGCAGCGGTCTTGATTGCGTGAACAGAACCAGCGTCGGTTCCGCGTCTTTGGGAAACACGAAATCCCGGTCGGCGGCGCCGCGCGTGATCTGCAAATAGACCCCGCCCTGATCGACCGCGTTCCGCGCCACCAGCTCGCGGTGGATTTCCAGCAGATCGTCAAAGCCCGCCGGTTTGCCCATGTCCAGTTCGCCAAGGCTGCGCTCCAGCCGCCGAAGGTGGCCGTCAAATTCCAGCAGCTTGCCGTCCAGCACCGAGGTCACTTCGTAAACCCCGTCGGCCATCAGAAACCCCCGGTCGAAGATCGAGACCTTCGCGTCTTCTTCGGGCAAGTATTCGCCGTTCACATATACGATGCGGTTCATTGTTTTTCCCCTTTTTTGCGGCCCTCAGACCTCGTCGCCTACAACGATCCAGGGTTCCGCCCGGCCCGCCGCCTCCCATGCCTGCCATTCCGGCATCGCCTTCATTGTTGCAGTATAGGTACGCACCGCCGGATGATCGCTAAGCGCATAGACTTCCAGCCGGTTCACGACCGGCGCGAACATCGCATCCGCATTGGTGAACGCGCCAAACAGAAACGGCCCGCCCGAAGTCGCAAGCGCCTCTGCCCAGATCGTTTCAAGGCGCGCGACATCCCTGCGCACCGCGTCCGAAACCTTGATAGCCCCGATGGGCCGGCGCATGTTCGACGGGCATTCCGAACGCAAGCCGTCAAATCCGCTGTGCATTTCCGCCGCGACGGCCCGCGCCCTTGCCCGTGTTTTCAATTCATCCGGCCACAGCCCGGCCGCCGGGAACTTGTCGGCAACATATTCCAGGATCGCCAGCGATTCCGGCAACATCAGATCGCCGTCCACCAGACAGGGCACGGTGCCGCTTGGCGTGGCCGCCTTGATCTTGGGATTTCCGATCTCGTCTTCAAACGGAATCAGCACTTCTTCGAACTCGATCCCGGCCCGGCGCATTGCCAGCCACGGGCGGAACGACCAGGACGAGTAATTCTTGTTACCGATGATCAGCTTCATCACTTCAACCCCAAAGTGCGGCTTGCGGCGGATGCACGCCCTGTGCATCAAATTCCAGCGCCGGTTTCCGGTCTTCGGCCAACAGGAGCGGCCCGTCAAGGTCGGTGAACGCCGCGCCCTGGGCCACCAGAACCGCCGGGGCCATCGCAAGGCTTGAACCGACCATGCAGCCGACCATGACCCCGAACCCCTGCACCAGCGCCGCCTCGCGCAGCAAAAGCGCCTCGGTCAACCCCCCGGTCTTGTCGAGCTTGATGTTGACCACGTCATATTTGCCTGCCAGCGCCGCCAGTGACGCACGGTCATGACAGCTTTCATCGGCACAGACCGGCAAAGGCCGCGCCATTTCCGCCAACGCCGCGTCCTGACCGGCTGGCAGGGGCTGTTCGACAAGTTCAACCCCAAGATCGACCAGAACCGGTGCCAGTTCGCCGTAAAGCTCCGGCGTCCAGCCCTCGTTCGCATCGACGATGATCCGGGCGTCGGGTGCCCCGCGCCGCACCGCCCGCATGCGCGCGATGTCATCCTCGCCACCCCCCAGCTTGGTCTTGAGCAACGGCCGGAATGCATTTTCCACCGCCTGCGCCTGCATGTTTTCCGGCATATCCAACGACAGGGTGTAGGCCGTGGTCTCGGGCCCGGGCGCGGGCAATCCGGCCAGTGCCCAAACCGGCCTTTTTGCCTGCTTGGCTGCCAAATCCCACAAGGCGCAATCGACCGCATTCCGCGCGGCACCGGCGGGCAACGCTTCTTGTAGTGCCGCGCGGGTGATCGGCAGGGCCAGTCCCGTGATCTGCGCGGTCACCGATTCAAGCGTCTCGCCATAACGCGCATAGGGCACACATTCACCGTGGCCGACGAGACCGGCCTGCGAAATGCTGACCGTCAGCACTTGCGCCTCGGTGCGCGAGCCACGCGAGATCGTGAATACCTTCGCCAGCCTGAAAACGTCCCGCTTTACCGTAAGCCGCATGGGTATTCCCCGTTTCTTTTTGGCAGAAATACTCGAGCGCGGCGCGCATCAGGCATCCGGCACGATTTGGGGATCATGACGAACATCCGAATTCCCGCCGCGCCCCTCGATCCCGTCAAGTGCATCCACCAGCCGTGCCGCGCCCTGGCGGAACGGATCGACCGACGGCAGGCCCAGCCGCGATTCCGTTTCCGCCAGATAGGCCAGCGCCTCGGTCTCGGGCAGATTCTGCGTGTTGACGGACACGGCCACGACCTTGCAATCGGCATTGCCGACCCGTGCCAGCGCCAGCGCCGTGTCCCGCAGTGTTTCAAGGTCGGGCTGCTGGTAATCCGGCAACCCGCGCATATGGGTCCGCGTCGGCTCGTGACACAGGATCAGCGCATCGGGTTGGCCGCCATGGATCAACGCCATCGTGACCCCCGAATACGAGACATGAAACAGCGATCCCTGCCCCTCGATCAGATCCCAGTGGTCGGGGTCATTATCAGGCGTCAGGTATTCGACCGAACCGGCCATGAAATCCGCGATCACCGCATCCAGCGGTACGCCCGCGCCGGTGATCAGAATGCCGGTCTGCCCGGTCGCGCGAAAGTCGGCCTTGATACCGCGCGCATGCATTTCACGCTCCATCGCAATGGCGGTGTACATTTTCCCGACCGAGCAATCGGTCCCGACCGCCAGACAGCGCTTGCCCGCGCGCCGGACGCCGTTGGCAATCGGGTAAGACGAATTCGGCACCCGCACATCATGCAGCGTGCAGCCGTGGGTTTGCGCGGCGGCAACCAGCACAGGTTCGTTCCGCAGCAGATTGTGCAAGCCGCTGGCGATGTCAAATCCCATCTCCAACGCCTCGACCAGAACGGATTTCCACGCATCCGAAATCACGCCACCACGATTGGCCACGCCGATCACCAGCGTTTTCGCGCCGGCCTTGCGGGCCTGTTCCAGCGTCAGATCGGGTATCTGCATATCTGCCTTGCAGCCTGACATGCGGAACTGTCCGACGGAAACGTCCGGCCGCCAGTCGCGGATGCCTTGCGCGACTTTCGCCGCCAAGGGATCGGGCGCATCGCCCAGAAACAAAAGATATGGTGTCTGAATCATAACGCGTCCCCCACCCGAATTGAGTTTCGGTTTACTGGAACCGAAAGCGCAAGTTCTAGGAAATCCCGCCGGTTCCGCCCGCCTTTTTCGCAGATTGTCCGACGAAATTCAAAAAATTCGAATGATCTGCGCGAAATTCGGGAAATCGGGAAAGATTGGCCCGGCGGCCAAGCGTCACGGCAACAGCGCCAGCGGCGCGTTTTCGTCGCGATAGAAATCCAGCGGGGCTGTACGCACAACCGCAGTCTGGCGCTTGAATTCATAAACCCGCTCGTCGCCATCCAGTGCCGAGCAAACCACCAGACACTGGTACAAATGCCGGGATCCGTCGTAAATATCAACGAAACCGCGCACATGCGGCGCCACCGCAGCCTCCAGGGCGAAACCGCCTTTCCACAACCGCAAAATCGGGTAAATCTCGTCGCCCGCGTGCAGCCGCCACCGGCTCTTGCGGCGCAGGTTCCGTGTCCGCGCCGCGCGAAGGCCCAGCCTGACTTCTTCCGGCAAATCATGAATCATCGCGGCACCCCCAAAGGCGAACGGCGACAAAAGAGCGATTCGCGCGGCCGATCAATACCCCGCGCATTCGAAAGTCGTCAGGTGTTGTGTTCCTCCACCAGATCAACCCCGGCCACCGGGCGCAGGACATGCGGTTTTCCGGGGTCATACAGCGCCGAATCCACGAAATCCTGTGATTCCGCCATCGCCCGGCCAACAAATATCAGGGCCGTGCGGGTGAACTTTGCCGCGCGAACCTGCCCCCTGATATCGCCCAGCGTTCCGCGCAGGATCGCCTGATCCGGCCAGCCGACGCGATGCGCGACCACGACCGGGCAGTCGTTGCCATAGAACGGCACGAGCTGCCGTTCGATCGCCCGCATATTGCGGATGGCCAGATGAATGACCAGCGTGGCCCCGGAGGTCGCGAAATTCTCCAGCGTTTCACCCTTGGGCATTGCCGTTGACTGCATCGACATCCGGGTCAGTACGATCGACTGGGCAATCTCGGGGATCGTAAGTTCCTGCCCCATTGCCGCCGCCGCCGCCGCATAGGCCGACACACCGGGAATGATTTCGTAGTCAATACCCGCCTCGCGCAGCCGGCGGATTTGTTCGGCAATCGCCCCGTAAAGCGAAGGATCGCCGGAATGGACCCGCGCCACATCTTCGCCCCGCGCATGGGCCGCGACGATTTCGCGGTGCGTGTCCTGCAAGGTCATGGCCGCGGTATCCATGATGCGGGCACCGGCCGGGGCGCAGGCAACGACCGCTTCGGGCACCAGGGATCCCGCAAACAGGCAGACCGGACAGGTTTCGATCACGCGCCGACCCTTGACCGTGATCAGGTCCGGATCCCCCGGCCCGGCGCCGACGAAAAAGACTTTCATGAGCCCGCTCCGGCGGGTTTCATGGTTCCGAAAATACTCAATTCCATCCTCAAACCGCCACCTCCCGGTCGATTTTTTTTGCATATCCGCGCGGTGTGTACATACGCGGACCCTCGCCCCGTTGCACCAGTCTGGACTGGCTCGATCCGATCAGGACCACGGTCAGCATGTCAATCTCGTCCGCGTCCAGCGCCTCCAGCCGCCGGTAACGCAACGTCTCTTCGGTGCGCCCCAGAGACGAGGCCAGCAGGACCGGTGTGTCGGCCGCCCGCGATTCCAGCAGAATGTCCCGCGCTTCGCCCAACAGCGTCCGCCGCTTTCGTGAAACCGGATTATAGAGCGCGATCACGAAATCACCGGCCGCCGCGGCGCGCAGCCGTTTCAGGATATCGGCACGCGGCGTCAACAGATCGCTCAGCGATATCGCGCAGAAATCGTGCCCCAGCGGCGCACCGGCGCGCGCCGCCGCCGCCTGCAATGCCGAAACACCGGGGGCCGATACCACGTTGACGCGCCGCGCGGCGTCGCTGACGCCGTGTTGTTCGGGGCTGCGGTCAAGCAACTCGAACACCAGTGCCCCCATCGCATAAATGCCGGCATCCCCCGAACAGATCAGCGCCACGTTGCGCCCGGTGGCCGCCGTCTCAAGCGCGTGGCGGCAACGGTCCTCTTCACCGCCAAGCGGAAACTCCGTTCGCTTCTTGCCATATCCAAGCGGTCCCAGCAGATCGAGATAAAGCCCATAGCCGACCAGTTCGTCCGCCGCCGCGATCAGTGCCGAGGCCTCGGGCGTTCGCCACGAAGCGTGCCCGGGTCCGATTCCCACAATCGACAGGTTGCCGCGTGATCTGCCAGCCGGTCTTTGCAGTGGTGCCCGGGCCCGCGCAAGCGCCGCAGTCGCATTCGCGGTCTTGCGCTTGGCGACAACCAGCGTTCCTTCGGGGCCCGCCAGCGCCAGCGCGGCCCCTTCGGCAACGCCGTGACAGCCCACCTCGGCAAAAACCACGTCGGACGGGTTGGCCAGTCTTTCCGCCTCGGCTTCCAGTTCGGGTGCCGTGAACAGGCGCAGCGGCACGTCCAGCCGCGCCGCCGTATCGATCATTGCGGGTTCGTCGCCCTTCAGGTCCAGCGAACCCACGGCCGCGACCGCCCCGGGCGCGATACCCGCGCCTTGCAACACGTCGTTCACCAGTTGCGTTATTTCCGCCGGCGGGCAACCGCGCGCGCAACCAAGGCCAAGCGAATAGGTCTGGGGATGGTATACCAGCGTGTCGGGCCCTCCGACCATGGGTGCATCGGTTGCGATCAGCGCGACTTTTCCCTTTGGGTCGTGGTCAAGTTCAAACGGCAGCGCACCAACAATCCGCGCAGCTTCGCCGCTCAGCAGCGCCATCATCACCGACTTGGCATCCTCCGGGTTGGCCAGGCGCCAGCCCGACGGCGGCTCGTCCAGCGCAATCCCCAGCGCGACATCCCCCGCCGTGGTTACCGCCGCATGGGTTTCCAGAACTCCCGCGATGCGTCGCGCCAGCCGGTTGGCCCCGCGATGGCCGCCCAAAAGCGGCACCACTGCGCTGCCATCATCGGGCACGGCGACGACGGGTGGTTCGGTGCGCTTGTCTGCCAGCAACGGCGCAACCGCGCGGATCAGAATGCCGGCCGCGCAGACACCGATCACGGGAATGCCCGCCGCAAAAAGCGCCCGCACATGTTCGGTCGCGTCGGGAAACCGGGCATCCGCCGCGTCGACGCGCCCGGCCCGTCCGTGCAGCGCCACCCCCATGGCGGCGGCGATCTTTCGGGCGACGGGTTCGCCCGCGCGCGAGAGGCAGATCACAACGGGTTCTACAGCCACGGATCGGCTCCTTTGGTTACCAGGATCAGCGAAAAATACGGGGCCGTCGCCGGCGCATCGGCAAGCCGGGTCGCGCAGGCATTCGTAAGGCCGATCCGCTCGAAATAATGCGCATGCTCCGTCAGGCCCAGATCAGCGATCACCGCGCGAATTCGCGGCAGGCGGTGCCCGACTTTCAGGATCGCAACCGCATCAGCCATGGCGATCCTGGCGCGCAGGTCTGCTGTGCTGATGGTGCCCGGCAAAACGCTCAGCCCGTCGTTGCGTGCCGCCAGTGGCAGTGCCGCCATGGCTGCGGCGGCCGAGACCGAGTTGATGCCCGG
Source organism: uncultured Rhodobacter sp. (assembly GCA_964600965.1). Lineage (GTDB taxonomy): Bacteria > Pseudomonadota > Alphaproteobacteria > Rhodobacterales > Rhodobacteraceae > UBA5972. Next base: position 2,596 of record CAZRLO010000048.1, on the reverse strand, counting down.
CACGATCTCGACCGAAAACCGATCCTTCAGCCGGGCCAGCAGGTATATGAACGAGCCGTAAAACAATGGGTCGCCTTCACACAGAACCACGACGTCGGTGCCTTTGGCAAGTTCATGGGCGATATCCGCGGCACCGTGATCATAGGCCGCCTGTGCCGGTGCCCGGTCCGCGCACATCGGCACTTCGATGCGGATTTCCCGCGTTCCCGGCCGCACGATGTCGCCGGCGATCTGGCGCGCGAAACTGTCCTTGCCCGGCAGGGCGGGATAGGCCACGACCTCGGCCGTCCGGATCAGACGATGGGCCTTCATGGTCACCAATTCCGGATCACCGGGGCCGACGCCCACACCGAACAGAGTCCCGCTCATCGCTTGATCAGGCTCCATTGCGTGACCGGGCGCATCGGCTTCCAACCGGTTCGCCCGCCAATCGCGGCCGCCCGCTGCACCTGCAATCTGACCAGTTGACCACCGTGGGTCCTGAACAATTCCAGCAGCAACGCCTCGCTTTCCAGCGTGACCGCGTTTGCCACCAGCCGCCCCAGCGGGCGCAGGGCCGTGTGGCATGCGGCAACGGTTTCGCGGCTCAGTCCACCGCCGATGAAAACAGCGTCAGGGGCTGGGAGATGCACGAGGGCCTCAGGGGCCGTCCCTTCCACAAGCTCCAGTTTCGGCGTTCCCAGCGCGCTGGCATTGGCGGCCGCGAAAACCCGTCTTTCCGCGCGCGGCTCGATCCCGATCGCCAGCGCGTGACGCGCGGCGCGCATCCATTCAACGGCAACCGAACCGCTGCCACAACCGACGTCCCACAACAGCGCCCCGCGCATCGGCATGAGTTTCGCCAGTGTCGCGGCCCGCACCTCTTGCTTTGTCATGGTGCCGTCATGCTGAAACAGATCATCCGCCAGACCAGGCACCCGCGGCACCAGTGCCGCGTCCTCTGCCGCCACGCATTCGACCGCCAGCGTGTTGAAAGCGGGCACCTCATGATCCCAGGCCTCGGCAATTCCGTCAAATCGCTGCTCGTGCGGACCGCCCATTGCCGCAAGCACGCTCATCCGGCTTTGGCCAAAACCCCGGTCGCACAGAAAGCGGGCGATCCGCGCGGGCGTTTCGGCACCCGTCGTCAGGATCAGCAGGCGTTGCAGCGGCTGGATGAAGGCAATCATCTGCTCGACCGGGCGGCCATGGACGGTCAGGGTTTCCAGATCCGCCATCGACCAACCCATCCGTGCCGCGGCCAGTTGAAAAGCACCGACATGGGGATGGTAGGTGATTTCGGCGGGATCGATCGCCCGCCCGATCCGCGCCCCGACCGAATACCAAAGCGGGTCACCGGTCGCCAGAACGACCACCCGCCGGCCTTTCATGGCACATAGACGCCCGATCAGCGCATCGAACGGGGATGGCCAGGCCACGCGCTCGGCGGTGATATCGCCGGACAATTGGTGATGCCGGTCGCCGCCGACGATCACTTCGGCAGCCTTTAGCACGGCGCAGGTTGCCGGAGTCAGCCCGGCCATGCCGGTTTCGCCGATGCCGACGATATGAAGCCACGGGGCGGTCACGCGCGATCCTCCGGTAAACCGGCGGCCAGTGCATTTACTGCGGCTGACGCCATCGCGGATCCGCCGCGTCGCCCGGCCAGTGTGACGAATTCGCACCCCCTGGGCCCTGCCGCCAGTTCGGCCTTGCTTTCTGCAGCGCCCACGAAACCGACCGGAAATCCGAGGATCACCGCGGGTTTGGGCCAGCCCTGATCCAGCAATTCCAGCAAATGGAAAAGCGCGGTCGGGGCGTTCCCGATGGCAACGACCGCCCCGCCAAGCCGGTCTTGCCACAACTCGACGGCGGCGGCGGATCGGGTGTTTTCGATCCGGGCGGCGCGTTGGGGCACCCCGGCATCGTTCAGTGTGACAATGATGTCGTTATCGGCGGGCAGATGGCGGCGGATGATCCCGGCGGCAACCATTTCGCAGTCGCACATGACGGGCGCGCCGGACCAGAGCGCCGCACGCGCCTGCGCCACCGCGTTGTCGGAAAAAGCCAGACGATCGGCTATTTCCGGCATTCCGCTGGCGTGAATCAACCGCGTCGCCAATGCGGCCATGCCCGGCTCGAACCGATCCAAGCGTGCCTCGGCCCGTACCCTGGCAAAGCTTTGGGCATAGATCTCGGCGGGGTCGGTCAGGTAGGGCCGCATCGGCACGCCTTCCGTAATCGGAAAATACTCGCGCCGCAGGCAGGGATATTCACAGAATAGCCCTTCATTTCCGGTCCTTTCGTGCCGACTCGGGGCCATGAGGATGTGCCGCGTGCGGATATTCCTGGTGCTGATGATCGTGTCCATGGTGGTGGTCGTGCCCATGATCGTGCTCATGATCATGCCCGTTGCCATGGTGATGATGCCCCGGGGCGTCCAGCCGACATTCGCCGGTACACCAGTCACCACACAACGCGCAATCCGCGACATTCGAACCGGGCGCGCTGGCCCCCTGCCCTTCGACGTGATGGTGATGGCTTTCCTGCGGCAGGCCGACCTCGGCCTCGAAACCCAGAACCTGCACGCGGTATTTGCACATTGCGCAATTCTCGG
>CAZRLO010000047.1:0-20859 GCA_964600965.1 uncultured Rhodobacter sp. | reverse complement strand
CGCCTGACACCGGCAATCTGCGCGACGACATGCTTTCGGCGATGCTTGATCTTGGGCATGCTCTTGGTGAGACCCCTTGGGGCAATATGGTGGCTCAGATTATGGCCGCCGCCGCAGTGGATGCCGACGTGGCGGAAATCCAGCAAGCCGCCGCCGAATATCACGCAAGCGTCGAAACCGAGATCATAAACCGCGCGATCAGGCGGGGTGAGTTGTCAAAAGACGTCGACGCGATGCATACGGTCTTGCTGTTTTCAGCCCCGATATTCTATCGTCACCTGTTCTATCGACAATCCGCCACGGCAAAGTGGATCACGGTGCATGTGGACAGGACCGTTGGGCTTTTGACCAAGAAATAGCCACGAGGTTCTGCTCTGGCGGCTGGGATTTTCGTGGCCATCTATGTGGCCGGTGCCCGGATTGGCGGTCTCAATATCGGCAATCCACAAATCGAATGCCCGGATAATTACTGCGCCGTCACAGGTGAAAATTACCGACGGCCCGCGGACAGCCAACGCTCACGGTGCGGGGTCGGATTTTGGGTTCAGCTTGACCACATCGCCGGCCGGCGCGTCCGCGATTTCCTCGAAGTCGAAATTGTCCAGTCGGCGCGCCCGGTTGCCGGCCTTGGTCGCGGAGATCTTGATATCTTCGATATCCCTGGACGCTTGCGCGAAATGGCGGTCCAGATTGCCGACCCGGTCGCCCAGCCTTTCGACATCCTTGTAAAGCGCGCCCAATTCGTGGCGGATGGCACCGGTCTGTTCGCGCATGCGCGCGTCTTTCAGGATCGCCCGCATGGTGTTCAGTGTCGCCATGCAGGTCGTCGGTGACACGATCCAGACCCGCGCCGCAAAACCCTCGCGCACGACGTCCGAAAAATTCGCGTGCAATTCGGCATAGACCGCCTCGGACGGCAGGAACATCAATGCCCCGTCCGCGGTTTCCCCTTCGACGATGTATTTTTCGGAAATCGATTTGATGTGGTGGCGCACGGCGGTTCGCATCTGACGGGCGGCCTCGGCCTGCCGGGTCTTGTCGGGCGCGGTGCGCAGGGCTTCGTAGGCTTCCAGCGGGAACTTGCTGTCGATCACGATCGGTCCCGGCGGGTTGGGCAGATGAATCAGGCAGTCCGCGCGCTTGTTGTCGCCAACCTTGGCCTGCAACGTATAGGCGTCGGGCGGCAGCGCCTTGCTGACAATATCGTTGAGCTGGATTTCGCCGAACGCACCTCGCGTCTGCTTGTTGGAAAGAATGTCCTGAAGGCCAAGCACATCCCCAGACAGTTTCTCGATATTGGTCTGCGCCTTGTCGATGGTGGCCAGTCGCTCCTGCAATTCCGTCAGCGAACGGGTGGTTTTGACAGAACTTCCGTGCAGGCTTTCGCTCAGACCCTGCTGCACTTCGGCCAGGCGTGTTTCCATGGTCTGGATCATTTTCGCCTGCGTCCCGGCCTGCGCTTCGGCGACAGTGCTCAGCCCCCCCTGCATCCGCTTTTGCCCATCCGCCAGTTCGCGCACCGTTTCGCCAAGTCGCGTCATCTGGTGCAGGATCGGGTCGTCTTTGGCCGGTCCACCGCGCCGCGACCGCAGTACGATCAGGATCAGCGCGATCAGCAGCAGCGCGACAAGGCCAAGGCCGATCATCAGCGGATCGACCGGATTTGCGGCGGCGGCGATCATGTCCGCCCGAACAGCCGCTCGATGTCGGCGAGCTTCAGTTCCACATAGGTTGGCCGCCCGTGATTGCACTGGCCGGAATGTGGTGTTGCCTCCATCTCGCGCAGCAGCGCGTTCATTTCCACAGCACCCATGCGGCGACCCGATCGCACGGACCCGTGGCAGGCGATGCGGCTCAGAATCGCGTTCATTCGTTCGCGCAGGGTTTGGGATGTTCCCATATCGGCAAGCTCGTCAAGGATGTCCTGCAAGATGCCCGTGGCGCTGATCGTGCCCAGCAATGCCGGTGTCTCCCGAACGCAAATCGCCGTGCCGCCGAAAGGTTCGATCACAAGGCCCAGTTGGCCGAGCTCGCCCGACAATTCCAGCAGCCGGTCGCAATCCGGTGCGCTGAAATTCACGATTTCCGGAATCAGCAGCGCCTGTGATGTTACACGATTGGCTTCCATCTGTGCCTTCAGCTTTTCATAGACCAGCCGTTCATGCGCTGCGTGCTGATCGACGATGACCAGTCCGTCGTTGGTCTGGGCAAGAATGTAATTCTCGTGCAATTGCGCCCTTGCCGCACCCAGCGGGTGGTTTTCGTCGGGCTCCGTTTCCGGTGGCTCGGCGCGGGCAAAGACCGCGCGGGTTTCCTGAAACGCCGGGGTCGCGGGCGGGGCGGGGCGGTATGCCGTCGCAAACCGCGTGGTTTGCCGCAGTGCATCGCCCGCCTCGTCGCCGGGGCGAAACGCCCCGAGCGTTGCCGTGGAAACGGTGCGCGACGCCCGGAAACCCGCCTCGGCCAGGGCGTGTTTCAACGCCGACACGATCAGGCCGCGCACGATGCCCGGCTCGCGGAACCGGACCTCGGCCTTGGCCGGGTGGACGTTCACATCGACCAGTTCCGGCGCGCATTCGACATAAAGCGCGGCAACCGGGTGCCGGTCCCGGCTCAGGAAATCGGCATAGGCCCCGCGCAACGCGCCGTTCAGCAATTTGTCGCGGACCGGGCGGCCGTTGACGAACAGATACTGCGCCACCGCCGCCCCGCGCGAAAAGGTCGGCAGCGCGGCATAGCCGGTGACGCTGAACCCGTCGCGTGTCGCATCGATCGCCAGCGCATTTTCCGAGAATTCGCCACCCAGAACCTGCCGCAGCCGCCCCTGCATTGCCGCCGGCAAATCGCCCTTTTGCGGATCGGCGCGAAAAACGGCGCGGCCCTTGCCGTCCGGCCCGATGCTGGTCAGGGATATGCCGACCCGTGGTTCGGCCATCGCCAGACGCTTGACGACGTCGTGGATCGCCTGCATCTCGGCGCGGTCACTGCGCAGGAATTTCAGGCGGGCAGGCGTCGCGCGGAACAGGTCGCGCAGCTCCACCACCGTACCCCGACCCAGCGCCGCGGGGCGAACCGGGTCGGCATTGCCGCCATCAATCAGAACCATGGCCGGGTCGAAACCCGCGGCCCGCGATGTCACCGTCAACCGGCCAACCGCCCCCAACGACGGCAACGCTTCGCCACGAAAACCGAAACTGTGGATATTCAATAGATCGCTGCCGTCGATTTTCGAGGTCGCATGTCGCGCCAACGCCAGCGGCAATTGCGCCGGTTCGATGCCGCAGCCGTCGTCGGTGACGCGGATCAGGCTTTTCCCGGCATTCGCGCAAGTGACTTCGATGCGCGTCGCCCCGGCATCCAGCGCATTTTCAACCAGTTCCTTGACGGCCGAGGCCGGACGTTCCACCACCTCGCCCGCGGCGATGCGGTTGATTGCGGCCGAATCCAACTGTCGAATGACCGGAACGGGACGCTTGATTTTGGGGGCAATGGTGTTCATTCCACTAGGGATAGCATGCCCAGAGGCGATTCGCATCCCAACATGCCACCGCGCGACCGGTTTTCGCCAGTCAATCGGTCGCTTCGATCCCCTTGGGCTGGCCAACCACGACAATGCGCAAATTCTCGGGAACCATCAGCCGCTTTGCCACCCTTGCCACATCTTCCAGCGTTACCGCATTCACCCGATCGTTGCGGGTGTCGACATAGCTGGTGGGCAGGCCGTCCATTTGCATGCTGACCAGAATGCTGGCGATCCGCCCGTTGCCGTCAAACCGCAGCGGATAGGCGCCGGTCAGGTATTTCTTGGCGGCGTCCAGCTCTTGCTCGGTGACGCCGTTTTCGGCCAGTTTCACCCATTCCGCCCGGACGACGTCAATCGCTTCGGCGATGCGGTCATTGGCCGACGCGACCGAGCCCAGATACATCTCTGCCAGATCATAGGTGGCAAGATAGGTGTAAATCCCGTAGGTAAGGCCGCGTTTTTCCCGCACTTCGTCGTTCAGTCGCGAGGTGAAACCGCTGGCCCCGAATACCTGATTCATCACGTAGGCGGCAAAGAAATCGTCATCGTCACGACGGATACCGGCATGGCCAAACACGGCGACGGACTGCGGCGTCGGATTGTCGATGATGGTGACGCCCCCGGTCAGGCCGACCTTGGCCGGGCCGGGGATGGGCGCGCCGAATTCCGGCAGGCCGCCAAGAAGGTCGTCCAGAATCCGACCCAGCTCCTCTGACGAGATATCGCCGACCGCAGAGACATACATCCGATCTCGGGCCATCGTGTTCTGATGCGCCACGATCATGTCGTCACGATCCAGCAGGTTCACACTGTTCGTCGTGCCGGTCGAGGCGGTGCCATAAGGATGATCGCCATACGCAAGCCGGTCAAAGGCGTTGGCCGCGATTTCGTGGGGATCTTTCTGATCGCCCGCGATGATCGAAATCACCTGCGCGCGCACCCGGTCGACCGCTACCGGATCGAACCGCGGTTCCTGGATGGCCTTGCGCAACAATTCCAGCGCCTGATCGCGGTTTTCGCGCAGGAAGGTCGCCGAAACGCTGATCGCATCACCATGGGCGTCAAAGCCAAAGTCCGCCGCCAGCGATTCGCGTGCGCGCAGAAACTCGCCGGCATCCAGATCACCGGCACCCTCTTCCAAAAGCCCGGACATCATGTAAACCGACCCGCGCTTGCCCGGCATATCCATCGAGGTTCCGCCCCTGAACCGGATTTCCAGCGCGATGAACGGGATCGAGTGCTCTTCCACCAACCAGGCCTTGATTCCACCCGGCGATTGGACAGTCTGAATATCAAGACCGGCCCGCGCCGGCATCCCGAACGAAACGATCAGCGAAATGACGACCAGAAACCGGATCATTGTGTGACCTCCACCGTGTCGCGCATCAGCCAGCCGGTGACCGATTTTCGCGGGTCCAGAACCATTTTTGCCGCCGCCAGAATATCGTCGGCGGTCACGGATTGCAGGATGGCGGGCCAGGCATCGGCATCTTCGATGGTCAGACCCTGGGTCAGCGCCTCGCCATAGCCGCGTGCGCGGCCCTGAATGTCGTCACGCTCGTAAATTTCCGCCGCCCTGATCTGTGATTTGACCCGCGCCAGGTGGGATTCATCGACCCCGGTTTCAACAAACTTCGCCAGGACAGCGTCAAGCGCCGCTTCGGCTGCCTGCAATGACACGCCCTCGACCGGAACGACGACCATCCCGAACCCGGACTTGTCCAGCGCCATGCCGTCATAGAATGCCGACACATGCAGCGCGATCTGCTGTTGGACCTGCAATTCCTGCCCCAGAACCGAGGTCAGACCGCTGCCCCCCAAAAGCTCGGCCAGCATGGACAAAGCGGCCGCCTGTTCCTGATCGCCCGAATTCCGCTCGGGCGCGAGGTAGGTGCGGATCACGTAGGGTTGCGCAACGCGTTTGTCGACGAATTGCAACCGGCGCGGCGAGATTTGCGGCGGTTCTTCGGGGCGGTGCCGCGCCACCAGATCACGCGACGGGCGCAACCGGCCGTAATACCGCCTGGCCAGCCGCTGAACCTCTTTGGGGTCCACATCGCCCGCGACGATCAGGACCGCGTTGTTGGGGGCATAATATTTTTCGTACCACGCCAGCGCATCCTCGCGCGTCAGCCCCTGAATTTCATGTTTCCAGCCAATGACCGGCACCCCGTACGGATGGTTCAGATACAGCGCCGCCATTCTTTGTTCGCTGAACAGGGCCCCGGGGTTGTTGTCGGTGCGCGAATTGCGTTCCTCCAGAACCACGGCGCGTTCGGTTTCGACATCCTCGTCGCTGAGAACAAGGCCCCGCATCCGGTCGGATTCCATCTTCATCATCAATTCCAGCCGGTCCGACGCGACCCGTTGCCAGTAACCGGTGTAATCAAAGGACGTGAACGCGTTTTCGGATCCGCCATTGGCTGCGACGATCGCGGAAAATTCGCCGCTTTTCATGCGTCGCGTGCCCTTGAACATCAGATGTTCCAGCAAATGCGCGATGCCCGATTTTCCGGGAACCTCGTCCGCCGCACCGATCCGATACCAGACCATATGGGTCACGACCGGCGCCCGGTGATCCTCGATCACCACCGCATCCATGCCGTTGGGCAATGTGAACGTAGTGACCGTTTCATCCGCGTGCCCAAGCAATGGCGTGAAAACGATCAGGATGGCAATGAACAATAATCGCTGCATGAAATGCCTCGTGTGATACTCGTTTGCGCTCAAACCTATATCCGCAGGATTTGCGCGCAAGCATGATCTACGAACATGTGACCGGATGTGCGATACCTGAATTTCGTGGCGCGGCGGCGGCTATTCGCCCTTGGGCGGGGCGGCCGGTGTACGAATTCCGAGCCTGCGCAACCGGCGCAGTTCGGCATACCGATCCAGCGTCTGTTTCCTGTAGGCGCTGAAATAGACGGTGTTTCCGAAAACGCGCTCCAGCAACTTGCCGCGGTGTTTGCCACGAAACTCCAGATCCTCCTGGGCCAGGACACCACGGATATCGCTTGAAACCCCATAGCGTGCCGCAGCGCTGATCATGCCCTGATCGGATCGCGGAATGCCCGACCGGGTCATGTATTTCGGATTTCCGCCCAGCGCCGCCACGGCGTCCTGTCGCGGTGTCGGTTCCACCGCGTTGGTTCCGCCAGGGGTCGGTGCCGGCAGTTCGGAATAACTTTTCGGTTGGGTCAGCGGCTTGGTCGGCAGGATCGTGAATTCGTCGGGACCCGAACCCGAAGCCCGCAAATTCATCAGCCCGCCGGCTTTCGGCGCGCAGGCCGTCAGCCCGAATGATGCGGCGATTGCCAGCAGCAAAATTGAGCGCACCTTGACCATTCATTCCTCCGGCATCTTCGGATTCGGGGTTTAGCGCAGAATCCTGCCCGCGTCATCCTTTCTTGTCCAGTTTATTGGATATCAGGACAAGCCCGAAAGCACCCAGAAAGATCGACACATCCGCGATATTGAACGCAAAAGGGTTGTCGAGGCCACAACAGGACATGTTCAGAAAGTCCGCGACGGCACCGTACATCAACCGATCCAGCGCGTTGCCCATGGCACCGCCGATGACCAGCCCAGCAAAAGTCTGGCCAAGGCGATTGTTCATGCTGCGGCCCCAATTCAGCAGCCATAGCGCAATTACCACCGCAAGCCCGACCAATGCCCAGCGCATCACGGCGGCGTCATTGGCAAACAGGCCGAAATTCACCCCCCGATTCCAAGCCATGTGGAAATTGAGATAGGGCGGCAGAACCTCGATCAGCCCGACCGTCTTCAGGTCCAGCCACTCGACAACCGCACGCTTGGACAACTGGTCCAACAGCAAGACCAGCGCTGAAATCCACAAAACCCGCCTCACGTCGCCTCCCAAACAATTTCTGCATTAGTGCCGGAAATGTCGCATTCCGGTAAAGACCATCGCCAGACCCGCCGCATCGGCGGCGGCGATCACCTCGTCATCGCGCATTGAACCGCCGGGTTGAATCACCGCCGTCGCCCCGGCCTCGGCCGCCGCCATCAGGCCATCGGCGAAGGGAAAGAACGCGTCCGACGCAACGACCGAACCGTGGGTCAACGGGCGATCCAGTCCCAGCGTTTCGGCCATGTCGATTGCCTTGCGCGCCGCGATCCGCGCGCTGTCCACCCGGCTCATCTGCCCGGCGCCGATCCCGACCGTCGCAAGATCCTTCACATAGACGATCGCGTTCGATTTCACATGTTTCGCGACACGCCAGGCAAACAGCAGATCGGACAGTTCGCGGTCGGTCGGACTGCGCCTGGTGACGGTTTTCAACTGCGCTGCCGTGATCGTGCCGTTATCCCGGTCCTGAACCAGAAAGCCACCGGCGACCTGACGCCAGACCGGTCCGGGGGCGGCCACATCGGCAAGCCCGCCGCTGGTCAGCAATCGCAGGTTCTTTTTCGCCGCGAAAACGGCCTTCGCCGCGTCGGTCACGTCGGGGGCGATGACGACCTCGGTGAAAATCCCCGAAATTTCGCCGGCCGTATCCGCGTCCAGCGTACCGTTGAGCGCGACAATACCGCCAAACGCCGACACCGGGTCGCATTTCTGCGCCAGCGCGTATGCCGCAAGCAGGGACTCGCCGCGCGCCACGCCGCAGGGGTTGGCGTGCTTGATGATCGCGACAGCCGGGCCGTCTGCCGGGTCGAACTCGGCCACCAGTTCCAGCGCGGCATCCGTGTCGTTGATGTTGTTGTACGATAGCGCCTTGCCCTGCCACTGATGCGACGTGGCCACGCCAATTCGCGCGGGACCGCCCCGGTAAAAGGCCGCGTTCTGATGCGGGTTTTCGCCGTAACGCAAGGTTTCGGCCAGGTCACCCGCCATCGCGCGGCGGCGTGGTGCCTGCTGGTCCAGCGCCTCCGCCAGCCAACCGGAGACCGCCGCGTCATAGGCGGCCGTCCGGGAATAGGCCGTCAGCGCAAGTTGCTGGCGAAACCCATAGGTCGTCGCACCATCATTTTCGCGCAGTTCGTCAAGCAACGCGCCATAGTCGCCGGTATCGACCACGACGCTGACAAATTCGTGGTTCTTGGCCGCCGCGCGGATCATGGCCGGGCCGCCGATGTCGATGTTCTCCACCGCGCTTTGATAACCGGCCCCCTGCCGCACGGTTTCCTCGAACGCATAGAGATTGACCACCAACAGGTCGATCGCGCCGATCTGATGCTGTTCCATCGCCGCCAGATGTTCGGGCTTGTCACGAAGCGCCAACAGGCCGCCATGCACCGCCGGATGCAGCGTTTTCACACGCCCGTCCATCATTTCGGGGAATTTGGTGATCTCCGCGACGTCGGTCACTGCGATGCCCGCCGCGCGGATGGCGCGGGCGCTGCCACCGGTCGACAGGATTTCCACGCCCCTGCCGGCCAGTGCGCCCGCAAGCCCGGGCAGTCCGGTCTTGTCGGTCACGGATATCAGCGCGCGGCGCACCGGCACCAGATCGGTCGGCATGTACCGTCTTCCTTTTCGTCAGTTCAACGCCAGCGGGTCGCCTTCGGCCAGATCGCGGATGTGGCGATTGCCCTCCTGGACGCGGGAAAGGCTCCAACCGACGCGGTTCGAATAATCCATAACCCGGTCCGATAAAACGATCTGTTTTGTCGCGCGGGGTTTCAGGCGACCGGCCTCCAGGTAAATGCTTGTTTCCACGGAAATTTTGCTCGTTCCGGTGTGGCGGAAAACCCAGACTTCGCCGCTTTTCAAAACCAGGGATACCGCCGAACCGCCAAGATCGAGCGTCGCTTCGACGTCGGGATGCACATGAAACCGGATTTCAAATCCGACGCCGCTTTGCCCGGTCTGGTTGATCAATGCTTCGAATTTGATGCGGTCGGTGTCGGAAAGGGCGCCAAGCGTGTCCTCGCCCACCAGGCTGCGGCCATCCAGACTGAGGTCCAGCCGCCGCACATGCAACAGCCCGTGGGATTGGCTGTACCCGTCATGGGTGGCCATCAGGGTTGTGCCGTCCAGCCCGGCAGACTGCTGGACCCGCACATCGCGCGGCGCGTCCAGCAGCATGTCGTCCGCCGCATCGCCGTCGGCAAACCGGGCCGAGGAAACGCCGGAAATCGCCAACGTGGAATGCGACGGCGTGGTTCGGGCGGCGCGGCGCCATTCGTGCCCAAAACCCGCGCCCGAGCCGCAGTTGACGATGACCGGCCGACGCCCCGATGTCAGCTCGAATGCCAGCGTGCTGGCATGTGCGTTGAACGAATGTGCGCCCTTGGGCGGTGCGCTGGCATCAACGATGATGCTGGTGCGCCCTGCCGACAACCGCCCGTATCCCATTGCCAGACCGGTCGTTGCCGTCGCCCGAACACCCGAGGCCGCCAGCGCCTGATCCAGCCGCCCCTCGGCCCCGCGCCCGCCGCCGTGAAACCGCGCCAGCGCGCCGTCGGAATGCCGCAGCGCGCGCAGCGTCGGCGCGATGCGTTCGATGGCCAGCAGATGTTCGCGCCGGGGCATCCTGCCGTCCTCGCTCAGGGCCGATGCCGCCCAGTTGAGCAGGGTAAACGTCTCGGTCAGTTCCTCGGGATTGCGCGAGGGAATGCCCCCCTCGGCATCGATGCGATGGTCGCATTCCAATGCCATGGCACGGGTTGCAGGTGCCACGAGATGCCCCGACCCTTCAAGCGCCAGACCGGCATAGATCAGGCCCGTCAGTGATTCAAACCTTGGCAACCCGGCAGGTGCCGAATGCCAGCGACGCCGCAAAAACACGGTTTGTCGCGCCAGATTGCGGAAAAACCGGTGCGACTGGGTGTTTTCCAGCCCTTGAAGCAGAAACAGCGCGTGATTGATCCATCGGATGATCCGTCTGCCCGCCAATTCCGGAACCCAGCCGTCGCCCAGACCGCGCCCATACAGATCGCACCATTCGATCAGCCATTTCTGGGCCAGATCCCGCGCGTCGGCGTTACCGACGGCGGCAAGGTCGTCCAGCCAGGCAAATCCGTGAAGCTGCGCGGAAAACATCGCCGACGGGTTCTCGATCTGCCAGATCGAAACCGCCGGTGCCTCGATCAGATCGCCTGCGAAGCGGAAATTCCCTGCCATCAACTGGTGGCCGCGCGCATAGGATCCGATGGTTTTGGGTTCGGGCTGGGACACGAATGCGGTGACCGGGCGGCCAAATCCGCTGAGCCGCGCGAAAAACCGGTCCAGCGCCTGGTCGCGGGCCAGCGCCAGCCGCGCCGCAAACGTTGATCGGGCGAGTTTCGCGTCGTTCATTTCGGCCAAGCGGTTCCTGAGTGTGCGTCCGGATCAGCATAAAGTTCAGCGCCGCGCCTGTCACCCGGTCATTGCGCGGGTGCGGCTTTTTCCAGCAGCGCCATGTAAAATCCGTCCATGCCACCAAGGTCGGGCCAGTAGTCGGGGCGCAGCCGCCACCCGCCTTCGCTGGTACGCCATTTTTCCTCGACGCCCGGTGGGACCGCCGGCACGGGCGCTGCGACCGAAGCACCCGGCAAACGCCCCAGCGCGGCGCTGAGCTGAACCTCGCCTTCGCGCGGCAGCAGCGAACAGGTGCAATATACCAGCCGACCGCCGGGTTTCAGAAAACCGAACGCCGCATCGATCAGCCCCGCCTGCAATTCAAAAAGGTCCGCCATATCCATCCCCGCCTTGACGACCGGCAGGTCGGGGTGGCGGCGGATGGTTCCGGTTCCTGAACACGGCGCGTCCAGAAGGACCGCGTCGAACAATCGCCCGACCCGCCAATTCAGGGCATCCGCAACGATCACCTGCGCCTGCAACCCGGTCCGGTCGAGGTTTTCCCGCAACCGGCCCAGCCGCGCCGCCGAAACATCGAGCGCGGTAACCTCGGCACCGCAAGCCGCCAGTTGCATCGTCTTGCCACCCGGTGCCGCGCACAGATCAAGAACGCGCAACCCCTTGACGGGACCCAGCAGACCCGCAGGCATCGACGCAGCGGCATCCTGTATCCACCAATCGCCTTCGGCATAACCCGGCAGGTGCGAAACCTGTGGCCTGCCGGACAGGCGCAGACTGCCGTTGGGCAGGCGCGCGGCGTTCAACGCGCGCTCGAATTCAGGCGCGCGGGATGGGTTCTTCAGCGAAATATCTATGGCGGCCCCGGCCTGATGGGCAGCCTCGATGGGGGCAAGGGATTGCGGGCCGAAATTCTTGGCGATCGGACGCGCCAGCCAGCTTGGCAGCGATTGCGGGGCCTGATTCTGCCAGATCGCCGGCCCCTCACTTGCCACCTTTCGCGCCACCGCATTGACCAGACCCGCCAGATGCCCGGCCTTGCGTGAACCGCGAACGATTTCCACGGCGGCGTTGACGGCACCATGCGCGGCCGTACCTTCGCCAAGCAGTTCCCAGGTGACCAGCCGCAGCGTCTGCATGACCTTCGGAGGTGGCGGGCGTTCCATGAATGCCGCCAACACCGCGTCGATCCGCCCCAGATGCCGCAGAACCCCGGTGACGAGCGACTGCGCACGCGCACGGTCCGGCCCGCTCAGACGTTCCAGTGGACCGGTTTCAAGCGCCAGAAGGTTCGACAGCAGCTTTTTGTCGAACAATACCCCGTGCAACAATTGCGTTGCCGCCAACCGCGCGGCGATGACCTTGCCCGACAATGGTTTTCCTTTCTTGCCCAACATGCGCCGCCGCGTATATCAACAACGCAGCCACAGCAAGCCAGAGCCGCGCCAATGCCCGAACCCGACCCCGATCTTTCCGCCGCCGCCCACCGGGCGCTGGCCGAAGCCCGCAAGAGACGGCAACAGGCCGAGGAACGGCAACTTGCGACCGAGCTTGGCGGGCGCGACGGCCCAGAACCCACGCGTTTCGGCGATTGGGAGCGAAAGGGCATGGCTTCGGATTTTTAGACCGGCACCGGATTGCCGAAGCACCGGTTACCCGCCGCAAGCCACCTGCGGGGCCAAGGTGCCCCGTCACGCGAAATACGGGTCTGGTTGTCTGGCCGTCTGCTTGTCTGGCCGTCTGGCCGACCGGTCGTCTGGCCGACTGGTCGTCTAGTCGGTTAGACGAGTGGATATCATCGTAAGTAACTGATATTTCTTACTAATACCGCCGGCTCGAATGACGGTACCACATCGCGTGGCGGGGATCGGCCTAAAGTGCGACGCTCAACACGAACCGATTGCGCGGGAACAAGGGCGCCAGCCCGCCGCGCCTCACTGGCCCCCCGCCCTGGCACGGCGATCTACCGATGCGGGCGCGGCCTAATTTGGGGTCGCGCAGGTTTTGCCGGGATCACGTGCCCGAAACTCGCGTCCGTTCACCGGACCGCAGCCCGTCGGTGCGCGGCTCCGTGGTTGTCGGGGATGAGGGCCGCCCAATGCCTAAACCCTTCGACAAAGAAAGGTCGGTCCCTGGGTCCATTGGTATGACCCCGGTCTCCACGAAACACGCTCTCGTGATAGACGGCCCGTCCACCGCGCCCGGATTCGCCAATCCGGGCTGTCGCCCCGGGGCCTTGCAAGCAAACGTTCGACAAGCGTTGCCGGCGGGTCAGTCGACCAGCCGGTGTTCGCGGAACAATGCGGTCAGATCGGCCTCGGGTCGCGCGCCGATATGGCTGATCACCTCGGCGGCAGCGACGCACCCCAGACGGGCGCACGTCAGCATGTCAAAACCCGAAGTCAGGCCGAACAGGAACCCCGACGCAAACAAGTCACCCGCGCCGGTGGCATCCACGATTTCGGTCGGCACCGCATGCGCATGTTCCAGATTTCCCCCGGCCAACACATAAGCGCCATCCTCCGAGGCGGTGCAGACCACGATTTCAACCTCTTGTGCCGCCAGTCGCATCGCCGCCGGTACGTCCACCCCGCCATACATCGCCAGCATTTCGTGCGTATTGCAAAACAACAGGTCCACATGATCGCGAATCATTTTGCGAAAGGCGTCGCGGTGGCGTTCAACGCAGAACGGATCGCTCAGCGTCAGCGAAACCCGCCCGCCGCCGTCCTTGCAGGCGGCGATTGCACGCGCAAATGCCTCGTGGCTTTGCGGGCCGTCAAATCGATAGCCTTCCAGATATATCCATTCGGTTGCGGCCATCATCCGGTCGTCGATATCGTCGGGCCCCAGAAATTCGGAGACCCCCAGATAGGTGTTCATCGACCTTTCGCCATCCGGCGTGACCAGCACCATGCAGCGCCCGGTTTGCGCGGCATCGTCCGCAGGCGCAAGCGGCGTCTCGTAATCGGCGCCCTGGGCGCGGATGTCGTGCGAAAATATCGCGCCAAGCTGGTCGTTCCTGACCTTGCCGACATAGGCCGTCCGTCCGCCCAGCGCCGCGACCCCGGCAATGGTGTTGGCCGCCGAGCCGCCCGAGATTTCCAGCGCCGCGCCCATCTTGCCGTATAATTCCGCCGCGCGCCCGGTATCGATCAGTTGCATGATGCCTTTCTCGACACCGTTCGCGGTCAGGAATTCGTCGCGAACATGGCTCAGCACATCGACCATCGCATTGCCGATCCCGACAACCTGATACTTCTTTTTCATGATATCTTGTCCTCGGAGCGGCAGAGATCCGCAATGATGCAATTGGTACAGACCGGTTTTCTGGCCTTGCAGACATACCGTCCGTGCAGGATCATCCAGTGGTGCGCGTGGCGTTGGAATTCGGCCGGGACGTGATCTTCGATGGCGCGTTCGACGGCCAGAACATCCTTGCCCACCGCCACGCCCGTCCGGTTGCCAAAGCGGAATATGTGGGTATCCACCGCCTGTGTCGGCTGATCGAACCACATGTTCAGCACCACATTGGCGGTCTTGCGCCCGACGCCCGGCAGGCTTTCAAGGGCCGCGCGCGACGACGGAACCTCGCCGCCATAATCCGCGACCAGAATTTCGCTCAGTCGGATGACGTTTTTGGCCTTGTTGCGAAAAAGACCGATGGATTTGATGTGGTCGGTCACGCGGTCAAGCCCAAGTTCCAGCATTTTCCGAGGCGTGT
Organism: uncultured Rhodobacter sp.; assembly: GCA_964600965.1. Lineage (GTDB taxonomy): Bacteria > Pseudomonadota > Alphaproteobacteria > Rhodobacterales > Rhodobacteraceae > UBA5972. The sequence goes on along the minus strand of CAZRLO010000047.1, from coordinate 6,348 downwards.
CGGCGACGGCAAACAGCGCCCGCGTCGCCTTGTTGACACCAACATCGGTCGCCTGCGCCGACAGCGCCACGGCAACCACCAGCGTATAGGCATTCACATGCGCCAATTCACCCCTGGGCTCCGGTTCGCTGGCCTGAAAACGCCGAAAAACCTCGTGGATGGTATGAAAGTCGAGCTGGGCAGTCATCACCGGCGTTTCTGACACGATGACCGGGGGATTGCCAAGCGTGATTCGGCCAGATGGATCGAACGCGACGTATCGACGGGCCAAGGTGCGGTGATCAGGTGCAGGTGACGGCCACTTTATCCCGGGAAAGCCCGCGCGAGCCCAGCAGGTCGCGCCTTTCTTGGCCTATTGCCGTCCCGGGGACGGTCCAATGATGCACGGCGGGCCTGCGCCCACGATCCCGCGCAATCGGCTGGTCTTGCGAGTCAGATTTTTGGACGATACCCGCCACTTGATGTGGTTCGGTTGGTCGGGACGGCGGTATGGATTGCTCCATAAAGCAAAATCGCAGTGGATCGGGGCCCGGGTTTCAATCCACCGGGTTCAGGCCGATTTCGGTGCGCGCCGCCGCCGGATCCGCACCGGAAACCGCAACAATCCGTAACCGAACAGGAACCCAAGCGCCGCATGTGCAAATCCGGTGAATGTCAACGGGATCGCGGGCTTGAATATGCCCAGCGTGTCCATCGCGATTTCATTGTCGCGCCCGGTGGCGAAAACCACAAGCTGTTCGAACCCGTCACCGTTGGTCAGCGCGGCATAGTGATCCTGCAAATGGATTTCGCGGGCCAGAACGGTTTTCATGCTGGTGCCGCGATCCCGGAAAAACGCATTGTCGCTGGTCTGGTAGGCGGCAATCGCTTCGGTCGTGGTTTTCCCGTTCGCGGCGGCGTCCACGCGGAACCTTTCGGCGACATCGCGAACCTCGAAATAGGCGCCGGCAACGCGCTGGGTGTATTGTTGTGCGAATTCAGGAAATTGTGACAGACCACCGGCCAGAGCCAGCCCGAATATCATGGGGATTACGCCTTTGAACATTGTCGCGCCTTTGCAGATTCGACGCCCCCGGCAACGCGTTTACACGATATTCACGCGTCGTGCAAAATTTCCAGAAAGCGTTCGCCAAATCGTTCTGCCATCGCTGCGCCCAATATCCGGTTAATGCCGTCGATATCCGTGGGTGGGTTCCGCGCAAGCTTCGCCAGCGCAGCCGCCGGACAGCGCATCGGTTTGCCGGCCCCGTCCGCCCCACGCGCAAGATCGATCTGGGCTGAATTCAGACGATCGAATACTTCGCCGCCGCCGCTCGCGGCCAGCTTTCGCCGCGCGGGATGCTGATCGGGCAAGATTTCATGGTTGATGACCTCCAGAAACGTCTTGCCGAACTTTTCCAGCTTCTTGGCCCCGACGCCGTTCAGCGCGGAAAACGCATCCAGCGTCGCCGGGCGCCGGGTCGCCATTTCAATCAGGGTGCGGTCGGGGAAAATGACATAGGCGGGTGCGCGCGCGGCCTCTGCGAGTTCGCGGCGCTTGGCTTTCAGCGCCGCAAGCATGCCCTCGTCTTCCTCGTTGACCAGGGATCTGGCGATCTGGTGCGGTCGCGTCGCGGCAGCGGTAAACGTATCCCGCCTCAGGTCGATCAAGACCTCGCCGCGCAGGACCGGGCGGGCGTTCGCCGTCAGGCCCAAAGCTCCAAAGCGGGCCGCGTTCGGGCGGATCAGATCAAAGCCCATCATCTGGCGAAGCACGGACTGCCACATGCCCTGGCTGAATTCCGCCCCGACCCCAAACGTTGGCAGACGATCGTGCCCGCGCTGCCTGACCTTTGCCGTCGTGTTGCCGCGCAGCACGTCGATCACATGGCCCGCGCCAAAAAACTCGCCGGTGCGCAGGATCGCCGATAGCGCCATGCGCACCATTTCGGTTCCGTCAAAAACTTTCGGAGGATCGCTGCACAGATCGCAGTTGCCGCACGGTGCTGACGTCTCGCCGAAATAGGCCAGCAACAATTTTCGCCGACATTCCTGCGCCTCGGCCAGCCCCAGCAAGGCATTGAACCGGGCATGATCCGCCGATTTTCGCTCGGGCGGCGCCATTCCTTCGTCGATCTGAGCGCGGCGGAGGCGGATGTCGTCGGCACCATAAAGTGTCAGGGTGTCCGCCGGTGCGCCGTCGCGACCGGATCGGCCGATTTCCTGATAATAGGACTCGATGGATTTCGGCAGATCGGCGTGCGCCACCCAGCGGATATCCGGTTTGTCGACCCCCATGCCGAATGCCACGGTCGCCACCACGATCAAACCGTCGTCGCGCGAAAACCTGGTTTCGGCAACCCGTCGCGCTGCAGCATCCATGCCGGCGTGATAGGCAATCGCGCTATGCCCCTCGGTGGCCAGCGCCGCGGCCAGCGTTTCCGTACGCGCCCGGGTGCCGCAATAAACGATGCCGGATTGTCCGGTCCGCGCCGCGGCAAAGGCCAGCAATTGCTGGCGAGGTTTGTTTTTCGCCCGAAATTCGAGCCGGATGTTCGGACGGTCAAAGCCGCGCAGAAAGATCGAAGGTCTTGTGCCGCCAAACAGCCGCTGGACGATCTCGTCCCGGGTTTCGGGATCGGCGGTTGCGGTAAACGCCGCAAGCGGCACCCCCAGCATTTCGCGCAATTCGCCGATCCGCAGATAATCCGGGCGGAAATCGTGGCCCCATTGGCTGACGCAATGCGCCTCGTCGACCGCGATCATCGAAACCGAGGCTTTTTTCAACAGGCGCAAGGTCGCCGGATTGGCCAGCCTTTCTGGGGCGATGTAAAGCAGTTTCAGACTGTTATCCGAAAGCGCGGCCCACACGGATTCGGTCTCGGACTCGGTGTTGCCGCTGGAAAGCGAGCCCGCGACAACGCCCGCCCCCTGCAGCGCCCGCACCTGATCGCGCATCAGGGCAATCAGCGGGGAAATTACCAGCGTCAGCCCTTCGTTCATTAGTGCAGGCAGTTGAAAACACAGGGATTTTCCGCCACCAGTCGGCATGATTGCAAGTGTATTTTCCCCGGCACTGACCGCGGCAACAATTTCGCGCTGCCCCGGGCGAAACTGGTCAAACCCGAAGACGGATTTCAGAAGTGTGGTTTCGGGGGTCATTTGCTGCCCGCTGAAAGCGTTGCTCGATGGCTTGACAGTCACACATTACCAAATCGTGAACAAGCCGGTGGGTGGCCGGAATTCGATGGTTGTCCCGCTGGAATGTCGCGGGACCGGTGGTTCGATGGTTTGCCGGATTGGCCGGACGACGGGCCGGCCGTCTGGCAGAGCGATCATCCGGCGGACCGTTTCGCTGTCGGACCGGTTCGCCCGGAAAACCGGCCCGCCGATAGACCCGTTCGTCCGCGGGATGGGGGGGGTCGGTGGACCGGTAGCCCCGTTGGATCGATGGCCCCGTCGGACCGGTGGACCAATGGACCGGTAAACCGCTAGACCAGATATCCAGTGGATCAGTAAACCAGTAAACCAGTAAACCAGTAAACCAGATATCCGGTGTACCGGTAAACCGGTCTACCAGTAATCCGGTAAACTGGTTTTCCGGATGTAATTCAGGTCAAGCCGTTGGTTTATTTGCAATTATTCTGTAAATCGTTGTCCGCCAACACGATCGAAACGCGCATCGGTCGGCCTGGGCGGAAGACCCGCCAGAGCGCCAGCTTTAAACGGTGTGGCCGCCCGTTGTGGGGACCACGCGAGCTTGGCTCCCAAATCTCAGGATATGAACAATCGTACCGCCATATTTCCGTTGGTCGAGGCTGCCAAATCCCGGCATTACAGGCTGTACAGCACCCTCTTCCAGAACAATGATCGCGCCCGGCGCAAGAATATCCGCGTCGCGCGCGACCTCAAGCGCGCGCGCGCCCATTGCCTTGCCATACGGCGGGTCCAGAAAAATCAGATCAAACGGCCCGCCCCCGGTCCGGTGCGGCCTCGTTGCGTCGCGGCGCACCACGTCGCAACAGGGCCGCACGGCGCACAGGCCGATGTTTCGTCGGATCAGATCCAGCGCCGGCCCGCCGTTGTCCATGAACGTCACGCGCCCGGCGCCCCGGCTAAGCGCCTCCAGCCCCATCGCGCCGGTGCCGGCAAACATATCCAGCACATTTGCCCCGCTGACCGGGTCTTCATACGCGCCGCCCAGCAAAATATTGAAGATGTTTTCCCGCACCCGGTCCGAGGTCGGACGCAGATGCGCCGCCGCGTCGCCTCTGCCGACCGAGGCCAACCGCAACCCTTTGAATTTCCCTCCGATGATCCGCAAGATCAGACCTTCAACAAGAATTTCAGGTCCGCATCCGGGTCGGCAACAACGTTCTTTGGTGGTGATTTTCCCGCCTCGATCAAGCGCTTGCCGATCATGTAGGCGCGCGGATCGTTCATCGCATCGACCGCCAGCAGCGCGTCCTTTCGATAATACCAGAAACTGACCGAGCCCTCGCCGGCGCGCGCGACGATATTGTCAAAACCGGTATTCAGACCGGCGATTTGCAATTTGATGTCGTATTGATCTGACCAGAACCATGGCCGCGCAATATAGGGTCTTGCCGCACCAAGCATGTTCCCGGCGACCAGTTCGCCATGGTCGATCGCGTTGGGCACCGATTCCAGCCGAATTCGGTTGCCGCGCCAGGGAAACGACGCGCAATCCCCGGCGGCCCAGACATCGTCGGCGCTGGTGTGGCCGAATTCATCGGTTCGGATGCCGTTTTCGACCTCGATCCCGGCCATTTCCGCCAGCCGGGTGTCGGGCGCGACCCCGACACCGGCAATGGCAAAATCGATGTCCAGTACGCTGCCGTCCGACAATTCGGCGCGACGAACCCGTCCGTCGCCAACCAGCCGGTCAAGCCCGATACCCTCGCGAATATCCACATCATGCCCGCGATGAAGATCGCGAAAAAAGTCCGAGGTTTCCGGCGCCGCGACCCGCTGCAATATCCGGTCGGCCATTTCGATCAGGGTCACCTTCAGTCCGCGCCTGGCGGCAACCGCCGCAGCCTCAAGCCCGATATACCCGCCGCCGATGATCAGAACGCGTTTGCCGGTGGCAAATTCCGGCGTCATCGCATCGACATCGGCAAGGTTGCGCACCGCGAAAACACCGGCCAGATCGCCGCCGACGGCGGCGGGCAGAAGACGCGGCACCGAACCGGTGGTCAATGCAAGTTGATCGTATTGCAGCACCCTTTCGCCCAGCGAAACGGTTTTTCCGACCGGGTCGATCGCCGATACCGCGTCCCCCAGCAACAATTCGATGTGCTGGTCGGCATAAAAGCGTCGCGGGCGCAGATAAAGCCGTTCGACCTCCATTTCGCCAAGCAGGTACTTCTTGGAAAGTGGCGGGCGCTGATAGGGCGGCACCGGCTCGGCACCGATCAGGGTGATGTCGCCGTCAAACTCCCGCGCCCTCAACCGGGCCACCAGCGACGCCCCGGCCTGCCCCGCTCCGACGACAACGATATGAGACATGATCCCCCGCGCATTTCGCCATTTCACTTTTCACCACGAACGTATAATTTCCCTTTCGCAGACCGCAACGCGAAAAGAGACCTTTATGCCCCTTGTCATCGGCCAAAACCTGCCCGACGCGAACTTCTGTCGGATCGTCGATGGCGACGTCGGGCAGGTTGCGCTCCGATCGCTGAGCGCAGGGAAAAAGCTGGTCCTTTTCGGTCTGCCGGGCGCATTCACCCGTACATGCAGCACTCAGCATCTGCCGGGGTTCGTGGGCGCGGCGGGAGATTTTCGCGAAAAGGGCGTCAACCACGTGGTTTGCGTTTCCGTGAATGACCCGTGGGTGATCCAGGCCTGGGACGCGGCCACCGGCGCCGGCAAGGCGGGCGTGGATTTGCTGGCCGATGCCGACGCCGCCTTTACGATCGCAATGGGGCTGCAATTCAGCGCACCCGCCGTCGGGTTCATCAATCGCTGCAAGCGGTTTTCGCTGTTTGCCGATGATGGCGTGATCCGGGCCGTCAATCTGGAAACCGAACGCGGCGTCTGTGATCTGACCACCGCGCAAACCCTGCTGGCACAGATTCAGGCTTAGGATTTCCAACACCGATCATGGGAGCGAGTCGGGGCTGGCAACTGGCCGGACCCGTCGCTGAAAATCGGCATTGTCTCAGGGCCCGAGGACAATCCCGCGCATCGGCGCGTGCGGCAATCAAGGGATCACGCGGCCAACCGTCTGGTTGTCTGGTCATCCAGACGTCCTGTCGTCCAGCCGTCTGGTCGTCTAGCGCGCTAGATGTGGAGTCTCAACAGGTTGTTCACGTCCAGCCCTGATCGACTGATGGGTGGTTT
>CAZRLO010000046.1:0-21624 GCA_964600965.1 uncultured Rhodobacter sp. | reverse complement strand
CTCACCCACTCAACCCCCCATGCAAATTCGGCATGTCGAGGGCGGCAAAGCCGTAATGCCGCAGCCAGCGCAGGTCGCTATCAAAGAACGCCCGCAAATCCGGTATCCCGTATTTCAGCATCGCCAGCCGGTCGATGCCCATGCCGAAGGCAAAGCCCTGCCATTCTTCGGGGTCGATACCGCCGGCCGCCAACACCTTGGGGTGCACCATGCCAGAACCCAGAACCTCCATCCAGTCATCACCCTCGCCGACCTTCAACTGCCCGCCGGCCCACGAACAGCGCAGATCGACTTCGGCACTTGGTTCCGTGAACGGGAAATGCGAGGCGCGGAATCGCAGTTCCACTGCCTCTACCTCGAAAAACGCGCGGCAAAATTCCTCCAGCACCCATTTGAGGTTGGCCATAGAGATGTCGCGCCCGATCGCCAGCCCCTCGACCTGATGGAACATCGGCGTGTGGGTCTGGTCGTAGTCGGCGCGATAAACCCGCCCCGGCGCGATGATCCGGCAGGGCGCACCGTGGGCCAGCATGTGACGGATCTGCACGGGCGAGGTATGCGTGCGCAGTACATGCGGCGGCGCATCGGTCCCTTCGGCCTGGTGCATGTAGAACGTATCCATCTCGGTGCGGGTCGGATGCTCGGGCGGGATGTTGAGCGCGTCGAAATTGTACCAGTCGGTTTCGATCTGCGGCCCTTCGGCCACGGCAAAGCCCAGATCGGCGAAAATCGCGGTAATCTCTTCGGTCACCTGACTGACCGGGTGCACGCTGCCGGTGCGCCGCGCGCGTCCCGCCAGCGTCACGTCCAGGAATTCACCCGTCAGGCGCGCTGCAAGCGCGGTGTCAGCCAGTTCCGACTTGCGCGCGGCGATGGCGGCGTTGATCTGGTCCTTCAGCGCGTTCAGAAGCGGGCCGGCCTCTTGCCGTTCGTCGGGCGTCATCTTGCCCAACTCGCGCATCCTGAGCGAAACCTCGCCCTTTTTCCCGACGGCGGCCACGCGCAATTCTTCCAGCGTCGCCTCGTCAGCGGCAGCGGTTATTCCGTCAAGATACTTTTCTCGGAGTGCGTCCAGCCCGTCCATCGCCCGATATTTCCTGCGTTGCTACCCGGCCATCTGCTATCACACGCACCCCTGATTGCAAGGGGTGGGCAGGCGTTCGCCCGGCGGCCACAGGCCCTTGACTCCGGGCGAAATCATTCGCGAATTTCGGCGGATTGTCTACGCCAGCGCCGCCTTGGCCTGATCCACGATCGCACCAAATGCATCGGGCTCGTTCACCGCCAGATCAGCCAGGACCTTGCGGTCCACTTCGATCCCGGCCAGCCCCAGCCCGTTGATGAAACGCGAATAGGTCAGCGCCTCGTCATGGCTGCGGACAGCCGCATTGATCCGCTGGATCCACAGGGCGCGGAAATTGCGTTTGCGCGCCTTGCGGTCGCGCGTGGCGTATTGATTGGCCTTGTCCACCGCTTGCGTTGCCGTGCGGAAATTCCGCGAACGGGCACCGTAGTAACCGGCGGCTGCCTTGACGACCTTGCGGTGGCGGGCGTGGGAGGATGCTCCCCCTTTTACTCTCGACATTTCCTGGGCCTCCTCAGCGTGCGTAGGGCATGTATTTCTTGACGATCGTCTCATCCGCGGCGCTCAGCGTGACCTTGCCACGCGCGTTGCGAATGAATTTGTTTGATCGCTTGATCATGCCGTGGCGTTTGCCCGCCTGACCGGCCTTGATGCGGCCCGTGGCCGTCACCGTAAAGCGCTTTTTGGCGCCCGATTTGGTCTTCATCTTGGGCATTTCCGTCTCCTGCTTCAGGAAGGGTAAATTGGCGCGACTCGGCAGCCCTTTCGGCCGGACGCGCGGTTCGAGCGTGTGGCTATAGGCGGCATCGCCCGCAAAGACAAGCCAAATATCACCGCAATACGGCCCACAATCTTTTTGGTTCAAATACTCAAAATCCGGGATTTCGGCGCGGAGATTACTTCAGGATTGCCGCCACCACGGTCACAAAGACCAGCGGCACGTCCGCAATTCCAAACCCCGGCGGGGCCTGAATACCCGCCCAGACCAGCAATCCGCCCGAAATCACCACCACCACCGACGCCACGCGGGGCCGGCGTCCTTCGATCAAGGCGCTCAGCACGGCGACGACCGACAGAACCGCCAGAATGCCGCCGATGATCAATGTAATCTCGAAGGTCATCAATCCGCCTCGAACCCGTCCATCAGCCGCATCTCGATTTGCGAAACCCGCAGGATATTGGTGGTTCCCGGCATGTTGAACGGGATGCCCGCCGTGACCACGATCGAATCATCGTCTTCGCCGAACTCGTATCTTTTTGCGGCCCGTGCCGCGTCCACGACGGCCATCTTGAACCGGCGCACCTCGGCGGTCACGACGCAATGCATCCCCCAGGACAGGCACAATCGCCGCGCCGTGCCCATGAGCGGTGTGAGTGCCATGATCGGCACGCGCGGCCGCTCGCGAGAGACTTTCTGGGCGGTGGTGCCGGAATGGGTGAAACAGCAGATCGCCCGGACCTCGGTGGTTTCTGCGATTTCGCGGGCGGCGACGGTGATGGCGTCGGCGACGCTGGGCAATGGCGCAGTGCGCGAAGCTTCGATCACTTCGCGATAGGTCGGGTCGCTTTCGACTTCGATCGCGACGTCGTTCATGGTTGCCACCGCCTCGACCGGATAATCGCCGGCCGCGGATTCCGCGCTCAGCATCACCGCATCGGCACCCTCGTAAATCGCGGTGGCCACGTCGGATACCTCGGCCCGGGTCGGCACCGGTGAGGCGATCATGCTCTCCATCATCTGGGTCGCCACAATCACCGGTTTGCCGGCATGGCGCGCCGCGCGGACCAGCCGTTTCTGGATCGGTGGAACGTTCTGTACCGGCAGTTCCACGCCCAGATCACCGCGCGCCACCATGATTCCGTCGGATACCGCCAATATCTCGGCAAAGGCATTCACCGCCGCCGGTTTTTCGATTTTCGACAGGATCGCCGCACGGCCATCGGCCAGCGCGCGCGCCTCGTCCACGTCTTCGCGTCGCTGCACGAAAGACAGCGCCAGCCAATCCACACCCAGTGCGCAGGCAAATTCCAGATCGCCCCGATCCTTGTCGCTGAGCGCCGCCAGCGGCAGGATGACATCGGGAACATTCACGCCCTTGCGGTTGGATATTTCCCCGCCGACCTCTACCCGGCAATCGGCATAGTCGGCACCGCATTCTTCGACCCGCAGCCGGATCTTTCCGTCGTTGACCAACAGGGTTTCGCCAATGCCGATTGCGTCGAAAATCTCGGAATGCGGCAGGCAAACGCGGGTATCGTCGCCCGGTGTACTGTCCAGGTCCAGTCGGAAAGAGGCACCCTCGGGCAGTATCTCCATGCCGTTCGCGAATTCCCCGCATCTGAGCTTTGGGCCCTGCAAATCCGCCAGAATGGCGATCGGCCGGCCCAGATCGCGTTCGACTTCGCGGATCAGCGCGTGGCGTGCGCGCAATTCGTCATGGGTTCCGTGGCTCATGTTCAGGCGAAACACGTCGGCACCCGCCTCGAACAATGCCTGAATGATCTCGCGGGTTTGCGAAGCCGGACCCAATGTCGCCACGATTTTCACATTCCGAAGTCGCCGCATGGCCTGTCTCGCACCCAATTCACCTGACGGCACGATCACCGTGCGCTTGCCCAAGCTTTTATGGTTCAAAGGTGGCGGGGCGCAAGGGTGTCTTGCCGCCCACCCGGAAATCGGTATGAAGGTCCGATGTTCCGGGGAATCGATGACCAAGACTGCCAATGCCTTTGAGATAATCGGAGAATCCCGCCCCGGCAGGCTGGTCGTGACCTGTGATCACGCCAGCAACCGCGTCCCGGCCGAAATCGGCAACGGCTCGCTGGGACTGCCGTTGGCCGACATGAACCGGCATATCGCCTATGATGTCGGTGCGGCGGGGGTTTCGCGGCATCTGGGCGCGTTGTTGCAGGCACCGGTGATCCTGTCGAGGTTTTCGCGCCTGGTGGTCGACCCGAACCGGGGTGAGGATGATCCGACCCTGTTCATGCAGCTTTACGACGGCACCATCATTCCGGGCAATCGCCACCTGGGCGAACGGGACCGGGCCCTGCGGCTGGATCGGTATTATCATCCGTATCACCACGCCGTGTCGGCGTTGCTTGCGCGCCGCGAAAACCCGGTCATCGTGGCTGTCCATTCGTTTACACGGCAGATCAATGGCAACGCCGAACGCCCCTGGCATGTCGGTGTTCTGCACACGGCGGATCAGCGGCTGAGCGATCCGATGCTGCTGCGATTGCGCCAGCAACCCGATCTTTGCATTGGCGACAATGAACCCTATGGCGGGCATCTGGTCGGCGACAGCATCGACCGGCACGCAACGCCGTTGGGACACGCCAACGTTCTGATCGAGCTACGCAACGATCTGATCCGGACCGGGGCCCAACAAGAAAACTGGGCCGCGCGGTTGGCCCCGATCATTGCAGATGTGGTGTCGGCAGAACCGGCGGAGTGAGGTTTGCGAACTCGCAAGCGGTGACAAATAAAGGCCCCGAACCGCCACGCCAGAGAGGGTATCGGTGAACGCGCCACAGACCGAAATCCGGTGGCCTCAGGTCACGGCTAAAAGCCGGATCGGTCCGCCTCGCCCCGATCACCAGACAGGCACCGTTTCAGGTGCCGCGGTGGCGGCATCTTCCGACCGGGATGAAATCCCGGGCAGCACACGACCCGCCTCATGGGCGGGGGCTGCCCTTTCGTCGTGCAAGTGGCGGCGTTGATCTGATGCTGCGTTCAATGCCTCGACCAAAGCCTGTTCCCCACGCGGCCTGAAGGCGCGGGGCTTACGGATTCCCTTTTTGGGGGATTCCAAGTATCCTATATTTGGCAATAATATCAAATGATTGAGAGGAATCCATTCGTCCAGACGTCTAGACGAATGGATTCTCAAACTGGCCGGGTTGTCGCGCCCCGGCGTGCGGGTTTGGCCATGCAGGGCGCGGTGCCGTGTCGTGCGCCTTGCAACCCATCGCCGTTTGATTCAATTTGCTGAGACGATCGGGCGCGTTTTCGGTGGTGACGGAGCAGCGGCATGAAAACGGCATTTCGGGATGTAAAGCGCGACATTCGCGGCCGTATTCTGCGGGGCGAATGGGCGCCCGGCGACCTCATCCCCAACGAGGTCAGCCTGGCCGGGTCGTTTGGGTGTGCCCGCGCAACCGTCAATCGTGCCATGCGCGAACTGGCCGAAGAAGGTCTGATCGAACGAAAACGCAAGGCCGGTACACGGGTGCGCCTGGCCCCGGAGCGGCAGGCCCGTTTCAAAATACCGATCGTAAGGTCCGAGATCGAGCATCAGGGCGCTACTTACCGCTATGCGTTGGTCCGGCACGAAGCGATCGCGACGCCGGGCTGGCTGAGAAAACGTTGGAATTCGGGCGCGAAAGCACAGGCCCTGCATCTGATCTGCCAGCACTACGGCGACGGGCACCCATACCAGTTCGAGGACCGGTGGATCAATCTCGAAGCTCTGCCGCAGGCGCGAAACGTTGATTTTTCAGAGACCGGTCCAAACGAATGGCTGGTCGCCGCGGTGCCGTTTTCGGACGCTGAAATCAGTTTTTCCGCGACCAACGCCGACGCCAATCTTGCGCAGCGACTGGACTGCGGTACCGGCGATGCGTTGTTCATGGCCGAGCGTTCGACCTGGTGGCAGGGGCAGGCGATCACCTACGTGCGGCTGGTGTTTGCGCAGGGCCACCGGATGACGACGAAATATTGATCACAACCCGTCGCGCAATGTGCGGACCGCTTTCGCGTATGCCGCCTCGATCTGGGCCTGGCGAACATGCCGACCGTTGCGGACCATGTGGCGCCCGGCGCTCCAGACATCGGCGACCATGCGGTTGTCGCCGCTGAAGGCAAACGTGTCGATGATGGTATCGCGTGTCAGGCCGGACAGATTGACATTGTCCATGTCCAGCGCCAGCAGGTCGGCCCATTCACCGACGGCAAGTGTCCCGTTACCCCGTCCCGCCGCCTGCGCGCCACCGGCACAGATCGCGTCAAATATCCGCCGTCCCGTCGAATGTTCGGCGCTGGCAAGGGCGGCGCGGGTGTGGTCGCGCAAGCGCTGCGTCGTATCCAGAACCCGCATTTCCTCGGCCAGCGAGATCAGGATATTGCTGTCCGAACCCAGCGAAATCCTGCCGCCCGCATCCATCCAGCGTACGCCATCGAATATGCCGTCGCCAAGACTGGATTCGGTGATCGGGCACAGGCCCGCGACCGCGCCGGATCTGGCCAGCGCAACGGTTTCCCGGGGCAACATCTGCGTTGCGTGAATCATGCACCATTGCGGGCCAAGTGGCAGGTTCGCCAACGCCCATTCCACCGGGCGCGCACCCCTTGTTGCCAGAACCTCCTCAACTTCGGGGATCTGTTCGGCGATGTGCAGATGGACCGGGCCGCCGCGCGCAAGATCGGGTGCGTCGCGCAATTGTTCGGGCGCAACGGCGCGCAGGGAATGCGGGGCGATGCCCAGACCGGTATCGGCGGGCAGATCGCCAAGCGCATGCCGCGCACCTTCGACAAGGCGGGCAAAGCGATCCGGGTCGTTGCCGAACCGACGCTGCCCGGCACCCAGGGGCCGTTGGTCGCAGCCGCCATACTGGTACTGGACCGGCAACAGGGTCAGGCCAATGCCGCTGGTCGCTGCGGCACCGGCAATGCGGTCGGACATTTCGCTCAGATGATCAAAGGGCGTGCCATCGGGATTGTGGTGCAGATAGTGAAATTCGACATTTGTGCCAAAGCCCGCCTGGAGCATTTCCATTTGTACCAGTGCCGCAATCGCCTCGACCTGGTCCGGCGTGATCCGATCCAGAAAACGGTACATCAGTTCGCGCCATGTCCAGAAACTGTCGGTCGGATTTGCCCCGCGCCTTTCGGTCAGCCCGGCCATCGCCCTTTGAAAGGAATGGCTGTGGCTGTTGACGGGGGCGGGCAGCAGTACGCCGATTTTCTGGCCGCGCTGCGTGCAATCCGGCGTCAGCGAGGCGATCCGTCCGTCCGGGCCGATCTCGATTGCGACCCGGTCTTGCCAGCCGTCGGACGTCAGCGCCTGCTCGGCCCAAAGCACGGTCATTCCCATTCCCCACTTGACACTCTGTTATGTGCAGACATAATACAATTTCACCAAGCCGATCAAGATGTGAATGCGAATGCTGCTGAAAAATCTCAGACTGGCCACCATGGTCGGCGATCGGCCCTATGGTCTGATCGACGGTGGCGCGGTCGTTCATCGGGACGGCCGCATTGTCTGGGTCGGTGCGCTTGACGATCTGCCGCAGGAATATTCCGATGTCACAGCGCGTGATATGGACGGTCGGCTGGTGACCCCGGCGTTGATCGATTGCCATTCTCATATCGTTGCCGGTGGCAACCGGGCGCGCGAATTCGAGATGCGCCTTGGCGGCGCAACCTACGAGGAAATCGCGCGGGCAGGCGGCGGAATCGTGTCGACCGTCCGGGCAACGAGGGCCGCCAGCGAGGACGAATTGCTCGCCGATGCCCTGCCGCGCGTTGACGCCCTGATTGCCGAAGGCGTGTCGGTGATCGAGGTCAAATCCGGCTACGGTCTGGACCGCGAAACCGAGATCAGAATGCTGCGCGCCGCGCGGCGGATCGAAAGCGAACGCCCGGTAAAGATCGTAACAACTTTTCTGGGGGCGCATTCGGTGCCGCCGGAATATTCGGGTCGCCACGACGAATATATCGACAGCGTCTGCATCCCCGCATTGCAGGAGGCGCATTCAGAAGGGTTGGTCGACGCGGTGGACGGCTTTTGCGAAGGCATTGCGTTTGGGCGTGAACAGATCGCGCGGGTTTTCGATGCCGCGCGGGCACTCGGGTTGCCGGTGAAGTTGCATGCCGAACAGCTCAGCAATCTTGGCGGGGCCGAACTGGCCGCGCGCCATGGTGCAATGTCGGCGGATCATCTTGAATATCTCGACGAAAGTGGTGTTTCGGCGATGGCGCAGGCGGGTACGGTGGCGGTGATCCTGCCCGGTGCATTCTATACGCTGCGCGAAACGCAGGCCCCGCCGATCGACCTTTTGCGGCACCACGATGTGCCCATCGCGCTGGCGACGGACGGTAATCCCGGCTCTTCCCCGCTTTCGTCGCTGTTGCTGACGATGAACATGGCCTGCACCCTGTTTCGCCTGACCCCGGAAGAGGCGCTTGCCGGGGTCACCCGGAACGCGGCACGAGCCTTGCGGTTGAAGGATTTTGGCACGATCGAACCGGGAAAACGCGCTGATCTGGCGGTTTGGAATGTGTCGCATCCCGCCGAGCTTGCCTATCGCATCGGCTTCAATCCGCTGCATCAACGCATCTTCGCAGGCCCGGCATGACCGCGATCAAGCTGAAGCCCGGTGCGGTCACCTTGGCGGAACTGTCCCGGGTCTACCGGCACCAGATTCCGGCGACGCTGGACCCGGCATGTGCTCCGGCGGTCGAACGCGCCGCGGGTCGCATCGCCGCTGCGGCGGGCGGGGACGTGCCGGTTTATGGCGTGAACACCGGATTTGGCAAACTTGCCAGCGTCAAGATCGCGCGCGAAGACACCGCCACGCTGCAACGCAACCTGATCCTGTCACATTGCTGCGGTGTCGGCGAAAAGATCGACACGCGCATGGTCAGGCTGATCATGACCCTGAAGTTGCTGAGCTTCGGGCGCGGTGCGTCAGGCGTGCGATGGAAACTTGTCGAGCTTTTGCAGGCGATGCTTGCCCACGGCGTAACCCCGGTCATTCCGGCTCAGGGTTCGGTCGGCGCATCCGGTGATCTGGCCCCGTTGGCGCATATGACGGCGGTCATCATCGGCGAAGGCGAGGCGGAGTTCGGCGACGAGGTGCTGCCCGGCGGGATCGCCCTTGAAAGGGCGGGGCTTGCGCCGGTTCAGCTTGGTCCGAAAGAGGGCCTTGCCTTCATCAATGGCACCCAGTTTTCCACGGCATTCGCGCTGGCCGGGTTGTTTGACGCGTGGCGGGCCGCGATGAATACGTTGGTGACCTCGGCGATGTCGACGGACGCCATCATGGGTTCGACGGCACCGTTGCAGCCCGAAATTCATGCCCTGCGCGGCCAGCGCGGCCAGATCGAAGCCGCCGCCGCGATGCGGGCGATCCTGGCGGGCTCGGTCATCCGCGAAAGCCATCGCACGGGCGATTCCCGCGTGCAGGACCCTTATTGCATCCGTTGCCAGCCCCAGGTGACCGGCGCGGCGATGGACGTCTTGCGCCAGGCGGCAAGAACGCTGGAGATCGAGGCGAATGCCGCGACCGACAATCCACTGGTTCTGGATAACGCGGACATGATCGTTTCTGGCGGCAATTTTCATGCCGAACCGGTTGGATTTGCGGCTGACATGATTGCGCTGGCGGTCTCGGAAATCGGGGCGATCGCGCAACGGCGCATCGCGCTGATGGTGGACCCGACGCTTTCCCATGACCTGCCGCCGTTTCTGACGCCCGATCCCGGGCTGAACTCGGGCTACATGATCGCCGAAGTCACCACCGCCGCATTGATGAGCGAGAACAAGCATCTCGCCAACCCCTGTGTGACCGACAGCACTCCCACCAGCGCCAATCAGGAAGATCACGTCAGCATGGCCGCGCATGGCGCGCGGCGGCTGGGGCCGATGATCGCCAATCTGAACCGCATTCTGGGGGTGGAACTGCTGTGCGCCGCACAGGGCATCGAATTCCGCGCCCCGCTTCGAACCAGCAAGCCTTTGCAGGCGGTTCTCGGGCGGCTGCGCGACCGGGTGAAACCACTGGCCGAAGACCGCTACCTTGCGCCCGATCTTGAAACCGCCGCCAAATTGATCGCCGACGCGGAAATCACCGCGATATGCGGCGTCGAACTGCCCTCTTTGTCCGACTGAACCGGAGTTTTTCCATGTCCGATCCGCGCAAGAACACCCGCGACGTTTACCCCCCCACCGGCGATCAGATCACCGCCAAAAGCTGGCTGACCGAAGCGCCGATGCGGATGCTGATGAACAACCTGCATCCTGACGTAGCCGAGAACCCGCATGAGCTGGTGGTGTACGGTGGCATCGGACGCGCCGCGCGCACGTGGGAGGATTTCGACAGGATCGTTGCTGGCCTGAAAGACCTTGAGGATGATGAAACCCTGATCGTGCAATCGGGCAAACCGGTGGCAATCGTGCGCACCCACACCGATGCCCCGCGCGTTCTGATCGCCAATTCCAACCTTGTGCCGCACTGGGCCAACTGGGACCATTTCAACGAGCTCGATAAGAAGGGCCTGATGATGTACGGCCAGATGACCGCGGGGTCGTGGATCTACATCGGCACGCAAGGCATCGTGCAGGGCACGTACGAGACGTTCGCCGAGGCGGGCCGCCAGCATTACGGCGGTGATCTGACCGGCAAATGGATCCTGACCGGCGGACTGGGCGGCATGGGCGGGGCACAGCCGCTGGCAGCCGTGTTCGCCGGTGCGTGCTGTCTGGCGGTCGAGTGCAACCCCGACAGCATCGATTTCCGGCTGCGCACGAAATACGTCGATGAAAAAGCCGAAACGCTGGATCAGGCGCTTGAATTGATCGACCGCTGGACCAAGGCCGGTCAGGCGAAATCGGTCGGCCTTCTGGGCAACGCGGCCGATGTCTTTGCCGAAATCCATGCACGCGGCATCCGCCCCGATATCGTGACCGACCAGACAAGCGCGCATGACCCGATCAACGGATATCTGCCGCAGGGCTGGACGATGGCGCAGTGGCGCGACAAGCGCGAAAGTGACCCCAAAGCGGTTGAAAAAGCCGCCCGCGCGTCGATGAAAAACCACGTGCGCGCAATGGTCGATTTCTGGAATGACGGCGTGCCGGTGCTGGATTACGGCAACAACATCCGGCAGGTCGCGCTGGATGAAGGGCTTGAAAACGCCTTTGCCTTTCCGGGCTTTGTGCCCGCCTATATCCGCCCGCTTTTCTGCAAGGGGATCGGCCCGTTTCGCTGGGTCGCGTTAAGCGGTGATCCGGAAGACATCTACAAGACCGACGCCAAGATGAAGGAATTGTTCCCCGAAAACACCCACCTTCACCAGTGGCTTGATATGGCCCGCGACCGGATTGCGTTTCAGGGTCTGCCGGCACGGATATGCTGGATCGGACTGGGCGATCGTCACAAAGCCGGGCTGGCGTTCAACGAGATGGTGGCAAACGGTGAATTGTCAGCCCCTGTCGTGATCGGTCGCGACCACCTCGACAGCGGCTCGGTTGCTTCACCCAACCGCGAAACCGAGGCCATGAAGGATGGCTCGGACGCGGTATCCGACTGGCCGCTTTTGAACGCCCTGATCAACACCGCATCCGGCGCGACATGGGTGTCGTTGCACCACGGCGGCGGCGTCGGCATGGGGTTTTCGCAGCATGCCGGCCTGGTGATCTGCGCCGACGGCACCGACGCGGCTGCCAAACGGATCGAGCGGGTTCTGTGGAACGACCCCGCCAGCGGCGTCTGGCGGCACGCGGATGCCGGGTATCAAGAGGCAATCGACTGCGCGAACGACCACGGCCTGCGTCTGCCGGGGATATTGGGGAACTGAACGCGACGCATTGGCTGGTTGTAAGGGGTTCATGAAGTCCGACACACATTTTTTCACAGTGGCACGAGCGGCAAATCGGATGGCAAACTGACGGATAAGGAGCTGCAGGAATACGGTGTTATGATGAACGCACATCCGACATCGAAAGAACGGGCATGGCTGGATTATGGGTCAGACGCACGAAACAAACCGGTCGCTGGCTTGTTGGATTGCCGGGTCTTGCGGCGGACGTTCTTGACCGGATTGTCAGCCGAGGTTTTGCTGGTTTCCGCCCATTGTTGCGCTCTTGTTCCGTCATTGCAGCTAACGGCGGTTAGGAGTCCAGGCTGACCAGACATCCAGCTTGAATTTTTGATGACAATTATTGAATGTCAAGATTACCTTTAGGATTCATGTGAGATGAGAGCGGAGACTGGTTTGACCGATAGAGACCTCGTACTGGCGACGCTGGAAGAATATGCCGAGGCTTACTGTGCCAAGGACACCAAGCGGCTCATGGGCATTTTTGCAGATAGTGACGCGATCTCGCTGATCGGCACTGGCTCCGACGAACTCTGCTCGGGCAGAAAAGAAATTGCGGCCGTCTTTGATCGCAATTTCAGAGATGCAAGTGCCACGAGATTTGAATGGGGGTGGAAAGATATCGCCATTCACGGTGAATCTGGAACCGTTGCCATCGCGCTGAATATCCACCTGGAGATTGACGGCGAAAGCGTCTTGGTACCGCTTCGGTGGACAGTGTCGCTGATACTGACGCCTGCGGGTTGGAGATGGGTTCACCGGCACGCGTCCTCGGCCGCTGCCTCGCAGGATGAGGGCGCTGCATACCCTGGTGGACGCGACTGAAGCCGAGTATCGACAGGCCACGGTGCAGTGGACCGCCGCAGTCGACGGCGACTGTTACCGGAAAAAGGCGTGCGACCCCAACAGGTTGCACCTTCCCCGGCCATCCTCGCATGTATTACTGGGGCAACGGCATCGCTTCGTAGGCGGCCATGCGTTGAATTGATCCTGAATCTCGCAAGGGCTTCAGCGCTTTGTATTCATCCGAGTTATGCCACGTGTTGAGCTGTTCCATGGATTCAAATTCGGCGACAACAACAATCTGATGGCCGTCGCTTTCGCCGTTGAGCATCTTGGGCTGATTGCCCATAGCGACCGGTTTCGCACCGTATTTGGCGCCCACGGCGCGGGTTTCTGCAAGATAGTTTTGGAAGTTCTCTTGGTTGGTCACGGTCACATGGGAAATCATATAGGCAGGCATTGGTCGTTCCTTTCTTGTGGGTCCCGGGTCTTGCGGACAGTTGGGTTATTCCGTATACGGTAACTTGAGGTACTAAAGCGAAGACTTTAGAAAATGAAGTAACAAATTCGTGATCCAATGAAACAAATCACTCGAAGCTATCACCTGCTGTGCCCGATTTCCCGCGCGCTGGATCACGTTGGCGACCGCTGGACACTCCTGATTCTACGTGACCTCCACGCGGGTCCGGCGCGATTCAAAGACCTTCAGACCGGACTTACAGGGATTGCGTCGAACCTTTTGTCCCATCGACTGCACGCACTCGAAAACAGCGGGATCATCCGAAAAATCGAAGGGGAATTTGGTGTCTCGCTCTATTCATTGACCGAATTGGGTGAACGAACCAGAGAACTGATTTTCGAACTGGCGCGGTTCGGCAGTCGGATGCCGCGGCCTGAAAAGATCCGAAAGCCGGGCAATCTCAGAACCATTGCCGTGTCGCTTGGAACGGCGGCCAAACGGGCGGCGACAAACAAACATGAATTCGTGGCCAAGTTGCTGATCGACGGCGAGGCCTTCGAGATGACGGCAAAAGACGGCCAGGCCGGCATCCGCGCCGGCGCGCCCGAAAACCCCGATGTCGTCATGACCACGTCGTACGAACCGATAATGGCGCTCGCGGACGGCGAGATCGAACAAAGCCGGTTTGTTTCAGACCATGTGGCCTTGCAGGTGCTCACCCCCGGCAAGCAAGTGGCGTTCCTTGATCTGTTGACGCGCAGCATTCGCGAGTTTGACTGAAACGGATCGGTGCCCGTTTATGTCGGATTGCGCAACATTTTCAAAACCCGACTGACTGCAACGGGGGACAAAGCCACCGTTCAACCAGAGGCGCAGATTGAAGGCTTGACGCGCAACAGATTCCTCAATTCACGAGCCGAGATTGACTGCTGCCATCGCAGTTTCAAGGTGAGCATCCGCGTGGGTGCGCGCCGACAGTGACAGGAGGTGACGCGCCCTTTCTTCTGCCGCACCCCTATTGCCCATTTTCTGCTGCAGTCGCATCTGGTCGGCCACGATCTCGACCAGCAGACCCGCGTAGAGATCTGTGGTGCCAGCGGCAAACTTCCGCTTTCCTCCCATTACTGCGCGATCAGTCCGTGATCCAAAACATCAGGAAGTATCCGATCTTCAAGCAACCTCCAAACGGATCGATCGGGCCCACAGGAACGATCCGGCCTGCGGCGTCTGACGGTATCGGAATGCGGGCGATCACCCAACGATTGACCGCGCCCGCGACCACGGTCTGCACCCGCCTCGGATATTGGGACCCGGATACCGAAATCGATGGCAACTGGTACTCGGTTGCGGTACCCAGCCTGACACTCCCTCCTGCACAAAAGGGCGGCCTGAAATGCACAAACTTGTCACCCAGGACCAGATCGACACCTATCAGCGCGACGGTGTCGTGCTGATCCGGGGGTTGTTTGCGGATCACGTCGACGAAATCCGCGCCGGAATCGACACCAACATGCGCGAACCCGGGGAATATGCCGCCGAAAACCTGAAGGCGGGCGAACAGGGGCGGTTCTTTGATGATTACTGCAACTGGACACGCATTCCCGAATTTGAAAATGCCATCCGCCGGTCTCCGGCGGGCGAAGTCGCAGCCGATCTGATGGGTTCACGCTCGGTTCAGGTGTTTCACGATCACGTGCTGGTCAAGGAACCCGGCACGTCCAGGCCGACACCCTGGCATCAGGACGCCCCCTATTATTTTGTCGATGGCATGCAAAATGTGTCGTTCTGGTCACCGATGGACCCGGTTAGGCAGGCATCATTGCGATGCGTTGCCGGGTCGCACAAATGGGAAAAACCGGTTTTGCCCACGCGCTGGCTGTCACAAGAGGATTTCTATCCCGACAAGGACACCTATATGCCGGTTCCGGACCCCGATGCCGAAGGCATGGCGGTCACCGAATGGGAAATGGCGCCCGGCGACGCGGTCGCCTTCAACTATGGCATTCTGCATGGCGCGCGTGGCAATACCAGCCCGGTCCGGCGCCGGGCCTTTTCCCTGCGTCTGGTCGGCGACGATGCCCGCTATGTCGAAAGACCCGGCCCGACCTCGCCGCCATTTCCCGGTCACGGGATGAAAGCCGGCCAAAAACTGCGCGAAGACTGGTTTCCGGTGATTTATACCGGCGCCGGGCAGGGGTAACGGTCGCGCGCGAACCTTGCACAGCCCATTTTGCGGCGCTGGCCGTTGCCAAACCACGAGGTCGCCATGGCCGCACGAATTCCCGATGATTTTGGTAGCGGAGGAGGGACTTGAACCCCCGACACGCGGATTATGATTCCGCTGCTCTAACCTGCTGAGCTACTCCGCCGGACCGACGCCGGATTTATGGGACTGGCCCAATCGCGTCAAGGGTGTTGTGCCGCCCTGTGCAGGCGCTGGCCCCGGCTGTCGGGCAACCATGCGGGACGTTGGTGCGGGCGGTGGGAGTCGAACCCACACGGGCACAAGGCCCAACAGATTTTAAGTCTGGTATGTCTACCATTCCATCACGCCCGCATGCGGCGGAAAAAGCCAGTGTCGGGCGCAAAAAGCAATGCTTTTCTGGGCTTTCGGGGCACAGAGCCGCCATCAAAGGCACCGCGCACAACCGGACCCTTGTCAGGGAAGCGTTTCTTTGATCAAGTTGCAAGTCAGGAAAGACCGAAATGCGGAACGATTGTGCAAAGAGAGGATGTCTTATGAAATCAGGATTGCAACGCGCCCTTGGTGCGGTATCGCTGGTGTTTATCGCGACCGGTGCACTGGCCGAGGACCACGTCGGCGGCGACCCGGAGAAGGGCGCCAAAGTCTTCAAGAAATGCAAAGCCTGCCATTCCGTGGGCGAAGGCGCCAAACACAAGATCGGCCCGTCGTTAAATAATGTCATCGGCCGCACTGCGGGTACGGCCGCGGAGTTCAAATACGGTCCCTCGATGATCGCAGCGGGCGAAATGGGCCTAGTCTGGGACGAAGAGACAATCGCGGCCTTTGTCGAGAACCCGAAAAAGTACCTTCAGGCGTATCTGGACGACAAGAAAGCCAAGACCAAGATGACGATAAAGGTGAAAAAGGAAGAGGATCGCGCCAATGTCGCGGCTTATCTGGCGACCTTCTCGTCAGAACCCGAGGCGGAAGGAGAGGGCGAGACTGCGAGCGAATAGCCTGCTTTTTGAATTTGTCGCCCTTCCCCTTGATCAGGGCGGCGTGTTCCGGCGGATGTGCGCCGCGCTCGTTTGCCCGTGGCACGACCGTTTGAGCAAAGTCCATGTCGCCGGGTCCGATCCGTGCCCCGGCGGCGCGCGCTGCAACCGTTGAAGTTGCGGCTATGTCTTGCCTGCGAACCTCGCCTGCATCGCTTCGCGGTTGTCGTCGGTGATTTTGGCGAACAGAACGTCTGGTACGCCAAACGCGTGGCCGACCGGCAAGCGTGCCAGCGCATCCGCGACGCCGTCTGGCCAGTCGCCCGGCGCGTTCATGGCCGCCAGCAGCGTCTCCGCGGCGTCGGGAACGAAGGGGCGTGACAGCACGGCGTATAGCGCGATCAGATTGAGCGACAGTCGCACCACTGCCGCAGCCGCATCGGGATCGGTCTTGAATTTCGCCCAGGGTTCGGCGGCTTGCAGGTATTCGTTGCCCAGGACCCAAATTGCCCGCAATTCATTGGCAGCCTTGCGGATTTCGATGGCCTCCATGTGACCCTCATAGGCGCGCAGACGTGTTTCCAGCGTCGCGATCAGCGCGATTTCGGCATCGCCATTTGCGCCGCCATCCGGCACCGCCTCGCCCCACTTGGCCCGGCAGAATTTGGTCACCCGACTGACGAAATTTCCCAGCACATCGGCCAGATCCTTGTTCACGGAAGTCTGAAAATTTTCCCACGTGAATTCACTGTCCGAATTTTCGGGCACATGGCTCAGCAGCCACCAGCGCCAGTAATCCGATGGCAGGATTTCCAACGCCTGATCCATGAAAACACCACGCCCCTGCGACGTTGAAAACTGCCCGCCGTCATAATTCAGGTAGTTGAAGGACTTGATGTAATCGACCAGCTTCCAAGGCTCGCCGGAACCCATGATCGTGGCCGGGAAGCTCAGGGTATGAAACGGCACGTTGTCCTTGCCCATGAATTGCACGTACCGCACGTCGTCCGCACCCTCGTCCGTGCGCCACCAGCGCCGCCAGGCCGCTTCGTCCAGCCGGTTCGCATCGGCCCATTCGGCGGTGGCGGAGATGTATTCGATCGGCGCGTCAAACCAGACGTAAAAGACCTTGCCTTCCATCCCCGGCCAGGCCTGATCGCCGCGTTTCACCGGCACGCCCCAATCCAGATCGCGGGTGATGCCCCGGTCCCGCAAGCCCTCGCCGTCGTGCAACCATTTCCTGGCAATCGACGTGGTCAGGATCGGCCAGTCGGTCTTGGCGTCGATCCAGGCATCCAGCTTGTCGCGCATCGCGGACTGGCGCAGGTACAGATGTTTGGTTTCGCGAATTTCCAGATCGGTCGATCCCGATATCGCCGAACGCGCGTTCAGCAGATCGGTCGGATCAAGCTGCTTGGTACAATTCTCGCACTGATCGCCGCGGGCGCGGTCGTATCCGCAATTCGGGCAGGTGCCTTCGATATAACGGTCCGGCAGAAAACGCCCGTCGGTTTTGGAGTAGACCTGCTTTTCCGTCACTTCGCGGATCAGCCCCGCGTCGGCAAGTCGCCCGGCAAAATGCTGGGTCAGCGCGCGGTTTCGCATGCTTGACGAGCGTCCGTAGTGATCGAACGACAGTCGAAAACCCCTGGCCAGATCACTTTGGACCTGCCACATCGCCGCGCAATATTCGGCGACCGGCTGTCCCGCCTTGGCCGCGGCCAGTTCTGCCGGGGTTCCATGTTCGTCCGTTGCGCAGATGAACATCACTTCGTGGCCGCGCTGGCGCATGTACCGCGCATAAAGATCCGCCGGAAGCTGCGAACCCACGAGGTTTCCCAGATGCTTGATCCCGTTGATATACGGGATTGCCGAAGTGACGAGAATGCGTGCCATGATCTGCCTTGCAAGATGGATCGGCAATCCTTTAGCGGATGGGCCGGGACGGGACCAGAGCGTTGGCGAAAAATCCTGCAACACCCGCCGGCAATGCAAACCGGGCGGGCGGCTGCATATCCGGAAGGCGCCCCAGCACCGGTAATGGCCGCCTTGCCTCACGGTCGCAGAATGAGGTTCAGGCCGCACACGCGATTGCAAAAGCGCCAACCCGCCGATGCCGGCACGCGCGCCAACGGCGCCTTCGCCTTGAGATTTTCCCGTTAAAAGTGTACCTTTTCGCCATACACAGTTATTTTTTGGACAGGACGGATGATGCAACAAGAGGAATCCCAAAACCTATTGCCAGAAATGGACCACGGCGACCAACACGGCATGTCGGCACCTTCTTCCAGCCGGCATTTCCAGCATTCCGGCCATTCGGTCATCATCAGAACGAAATATTCACTGGAAGTGGACGGTGTCGAGCATCCGCTACATGCGACGATTGGCGAAGATGGCCGGGCGGTCACACATGCGCTGCCCTACAAGGCCTATGCCTCAATCGTGGATCTGGTCCGCGATCTGATCGACGGCTACGCGTCGGATTTTCCTGATCGCCCCAAAGGAAAATCCAATGCGTAGAGATGCGATATCCGATCCACAAGCGCTGGGGGATTACATCGATGGTGTTTGGGCCCTGAAACGATTGCCTGCATCTGATGATCGTTATTCGCGCTACGACTGGTTTGTGCTGTGGCACGCATCTGCGATGATGGCTTCCACGCCGCCAGGCAACAGCGCCAACCGCAACGCGGCCCATAGCGGTCCGGTATTTTTGCCGTGGCATCGTTATTATCTGTCGCGGATCGAAGCAGAGATTGCGGCCGTTCTGGGAAAACCGCAATTCAGGTTGCCTTATTGGAATTGGCTGACAGACGGCGCCATGCGACAGCAAGATCAGCCAAATGCGCCGATTTGGGATGACGACAAGATGGGAGGCACCGGTTATCCGGTGCGCACCGGACCTTTTCGCTTTGATCTCAACACGCCCGATGCCTCTACCAACTGGGTTGTCCGCATCGAGATGCGATCCCGGACGAGCATCGTTTTGACCCGCCGAGGGTTGAATCGCAACATCGCGGGTGGCGATATCCGGCGGCTGCCGGGCGGAACCGGGGTCAAATCAGCGCTTTCCCGCACCGCTTACGACAGGCCGGGGTGGGACAGAAACTCGGCTCGATCTTTTCGCAACGAATTGGAAGGATGGCGCGGCCCACCTGGTTCGGGCACACACAATCGCGTCCACAGATGGATAAGCGGCGACATGAGCCTTGGTCATTCCCCCAACGACCCGATCTTTTTTCTGCACCATTGCAACGTCGACCGGATTTGGGCGTTCTGGCAATCACGCAATGGCGCCAACACTTATGCACCGGACCAGAATGCGCCTGACGATCTGGCATCCCACCGGCTCGGCGACCGGTTGTTTCAACGAAATGACGACGATGCGCCGCCGGTACTGATCGACCGGATGCTCAGCGATATTCCAGTGTATGATTCATTCACCGACCTGATGGCCCTGGAGGACAGTATTCCGGTTGCGTAGGGATTGATGCCGATAAACACGCGCTGCTCCGATTCCACCCGGGTCACACATCGTGCTGGGGCGTCCCGCGCGAATGTCCTGAACGGTCAGGTTTGTTGATCGCCGGACGCCGCAGCAACCGCCCGAGCACGAACGTGGTGCGTGGGGTATAGGTGTAACTCGTACGCTCGGTCGCCGTGGGTCGGGCGCGCATTCGGATCAGGCCGAAGACGACCAGACAGACATGAGCAAGCGCGATGAACAGGAAAAGCGCCGGCGGCCCGAACGCGCCGATCAGCGCCGATGAAACCGCCGGGCTGGCAATCGCGCCAACGGCGAACAGGAACATGAAGCTGGCGTTCAGTTCGACCATCTGGTCGGTCCGGGCGAAATCGTTGCCATGCGCGGTTGCAACGGAAAAGATCGGAAACGTCGCCAGCCCGAACAGGATGGCACCGGCAAACACCAGGTCAATCCTCTCAGCGCCCAGCGTGATCGTTACCAGTGAAATCATGATGGCCCCGACGGACAGCCAGATCATCACCCAGCGCCGGTCAAATTTGTCGGCCAGCCAGCCAACCGGGTATTGCGCCAGCGCACCACCCAGAACGAAACTGGCCAGAAACAAGGCGATCTGGCGGGCGTTCAGGCCGACCTCCAGCCCGTAAACCGGACCAACCATCCGGAACGCCGCCGATGTCAGGCCCGCGGTGATGATCCCTGCCGCCGCCAGTGGCGAAAGCCGGATGGCCATCATCGGGCGCAATCGTGGCGCTTTGGTGGTCTGGGGCGGGCTGGCTTTCGTCAGCGCCAGCGGCAACAACGAGGCGCAGCACAGGATTGCCAGCAGGTTATACGAGACATAGGCGGCGGGCGTCAGCACCGAAATCATCATTTGCGCCGCCAGGGACCCGCCCATGTCGACAACCCGGTAGGCCCCCATCGCCTTGCCGCGGTTCTCGTTCGTAAGCTTGGCCTGCATCCAGCTTTCGATCACGGTATAGCAACCGGAAACGCAAAGTCCGGTCATCACCCGCATCACGGCCCATGCATTCGGATTGACCAGCATCATATGCGACAGGATGCCGATGGCCCCCATGGCGGTGAAAACGGCGAATGCGCGCGAATGCCCGATGGAGCCCATCAGCCGGGGCGCCCACCAGCAACCGATGAAGAACCCGACAAAATGCGAGGACCCCAACACCCCGACTTGCGTGGTGCTGAAACCCTGCTGAAGGCCCGACAATGCGTCCAGCGGCGCCACGCCGCCCGAACTTAACTGCAACAGGATTGCGGAAAGAAACAGGGCGGCAAAGGACAGGATCAGGCGCATGGGTCGGACGGTTTGAACTGTTTGTGGCAGATTGGGCGGAAAGACAGAAAATCCCTGTCTGAATCGCGACAAATATCCGTCATTTTTGCAATTTCCGGCCAGCGCCTATTTTTTCGCAGCAGCCTTGCGCCGCACGCTTTGCAGCAGAACCACCACGCAGCCAAGCAGCAGAAATGCGCCGCCATAGATGCCTGGCAAGGACAATACACGCATCAGGACGGCCGCTATGGCAACGGTTACCAAAATCGCGGCGGTCAGACGGGCATCCGCCACAAACATTCCGAACAATTCGGAAAGAACATCGCGAAGGACGCTCATCTTGCGACCTCGCGGGTGATCCGCCGCGCCATTCCGGCCGCCAGAAATCCGGCCCCGAGAAATATTGCGGCAAAGGCAAACAGCGCCAGATCGTGCCCCGGCCAGTCGACCCCCAGCCCCTCGCCGGTCCAGAACACACCGAAGGCGGAAAGCATCACGCCGACTCCGAATTTGAGGGTATTTTCCGGCACTCGCGCCAGCGGTCGATGCGCAATCGCGCCGATGCCCAGCACCAGCACACAGGCCGCAAGCGCCCCCAGGCTGGCCGGCCACAAAAGCCCGCGCCCCGCCCCTACGGCGATGACGATGAAGATGACTTCGAGCCCCTCAAGCAGCACCGCCTTGAACGCCGCGAGACCGGCAATCCAGTCCTGTGAGGTCCGTTGCCGTTCAACCTCGG
>CAZRLO010000045.1:0-21975 GCA_964600965.1 uncultured Rhodobacter sp. | reverse complement strand
AACGCCGCCATTTCGCCGCCGAGGGGCAACTGACCTCGGATCTGGCGATCCGCGCGGCTGAAATGGCATTGGCAAATGCGGACGTGGCGGCGGACCAGATCGACGCCATTGTCGTGGCGACCTCGACCCCGGACCAGACCTTTCCGTCCACCGCGACCAAGGTTCAGGCGGCCCTGGGCATGACGGGTGGTTTCGCCGTTGACGTTCAGGCGGTGTGCGCCGGGTTTGTCTTTGCGCTGGCCAACGCCAACGCGCTGATCGTGTCCGGGCAGGCCAGCCGCGTCATGGTGATCGGGGCCGAGACGTTTTCGCGCATCCTTGACTGGCAGGATCGATCGACCTGTGTGCTGTTCGGCGATGGCGCCGGTGCGCTGGTGCTGGAAGCGGCGCCAAGCGACGGGCGAGCGGACGGGCGCGGAATTCTTGCGACCGACCTGCATTCAGACGGTCGCTTCAACGACCTGCTGTTCGTCGATGGCGGGGTATCGTCGACCCAGACCACTGGCGTCCTGAAGATGGAGGGCCGCGAGATTTTCCGGCACGCGGTTCAGAAACTGGCCCAGACCGCCGAGGCCGCGCTGGCCAAGGCCGGCCTGACGGGCACCGATGTCGACTGGGTGGTGCCGCATCAGGCCAACCTCAGAATAATCAGGTCGACCGCGGCGAAAATGGGCGTGCCGATGGACCGTGTCGTGGTCACCGTACAGGATCACGGCAACACTTCGGCGGCGTCGATTCCGCTGGCAATGTCGGTGGCCTGCGCGGCCGGCCAGATCAAGACCGGCGACCTTCTGGTAGCAGAGGCGATCGGCGGCGGATTGGCCTGGGGTGCGGTCGTTCTGCGCTGGTAAGCCTTAAAGTGGCAGATTATCGCCTGTTTCCAAGCCGTTGATATTGACTCTGAATTCGCTTTCTCTCTATCTTCGGGCACATGCTCTGGGGGGACGTGAAATGAGTGATAAAACATTGACCAGGATGGACCTCAGCGAAGCGGTTTTCCGCGAGGTTGGCCTGTCGCGAAACGAATCTTCGGACCTTGTCGAATCAGTTTTGCAACACATGTCCGACGCGCTGGCCACTGGTGACAACGTGAAGATTTCGTCGTTTGGAACTTTCGGCGTTCGCGACAAATCTGCACGGATCGGACGCAATCCGAAAACCGGCGAAGAGGTTCCAATTCATCCACGACGTGTGCTGACGTTTCGCCCGTCTCATTTGATGAAGGAACGCGTGGCCGCCGGAAACAAACACTAGACAGGTCTGCCGGCTATGGCCAAATCCCGCGACGCATTCAGGACCATCAGCGAAGTCTCGGAATGGCTGGATATCCCGGCCCATGTCCTGCGTTTCTGGGAAAGCCGTTTCAGCCAGATCAAACCGGTCAAACGCGCGGGCGGGCGGCGGTATTATCGCCCCGCCGACATGGTGTTGCTGGGCGGCATCCGGCGCCTGCTGCACGACGACGGCATCACCATCAAGGGTGTGCAGAAGATCCTGCGCGAAAAGGGCGTGAAATACGTCTCGTCGCTGTCGTTGGAAGCTGTGGCGCAACCCGGAACCGTCGCTGAAAACGACCAGGCTGCGGCCCCGGTCGCGGAAATCAGGTCTGGGCCTACGGCAAGTGAGACTCCGGAACCCGAACCCGCTCCGGTGCCGGAACCGGGCGGTCAACCGGGCCCCGCCGAACCTTTGCCGGCGGCATCGCTGCGGGCGATCGTCAACGACCACCCCGAAATTCCGAGCGTGTCCGAGATTGGCCCGGATGCCCGCGCCGAGCGGATAGCGGCACTTTATCACCGTCTGCGCCGGTTGCGCGACCGGGTGCAAAGCAGCGCCTGAGTTCCGCGACATCGCCGCCCTTGCACGACCTGTTTCACGCTTGCTCCGGCTTGCAAAACTCGTATAACAGCCGCAGTTCGGGCTATAGCGCAGTTTGGTAGCGCGTTCGTCTGGGGGACGAGAGGTCGCAGGTTCGAATCCTGCTAGCCCGACCAATTGACCGGAAACCGGCCGGTCCGGCAGCCCGGTCGCGTGGGATCAGCAGGGGGCAGACCGATGACGTCCAGGACCGCCGGTGTGCTACCCTCGCAGCAAATCACCGGGATGATCCAAACCGGCCAGATCAGGGCCGAAACCGCGATCCCCGCGCAGCAAATTCAACCCGCCAGTCTGGATCTGCGCCTTGGGCAAACGGCCTTTCGGGTGCGCGCGTCCTTTTTGTCGGGACGCGGCCGGAAAGTCGCGGACCGCCTGACCGAATTCGAGATGCACCGCGTCGAACTTGGCGACGGCGCGGTTCTGGAAAAGGGCTGCGTCTATGTGGTGCCGCTGATGGAAAGCCTTGCGCTGACACCACGCACGAGCGCAGCGGCCAATGCCAAAAGCTCCACCGGGCGGCTGGATGTGTTGACGCGGCTGATCACGGACAACGGCGTGGAATTCGACCGGATCGAAGCCGGGTATCACGGACCCCTTTATGCCGAAATTTGCCCGCGTTCGTTTTCGGTGCTGGTCCGTCCGGGGATGCGGCT
Source organism: uncultured Rhodobacter sp. (assembly GCA_964600965.1). Lineage (GTDB taxonomy): Bacteria > Pseudomonadota > Alphaproteobacteria > Rhodobacterales > Rhodobacteraceae > UBA5972. Next base: position 19,444 of record CAZRLO010000045.1, on the reverse strand, counting down.
GAACCAGATCCGGTTCCGGATCGGGCAATCGATCCTCAGCGACGCGGAACTGGCCGGGCTTCACGCCACCGATACGCTGGTATCCGGTTCGGCACTGATCGACCACGGGCTGGGATTTTCGGTTGATCTGAAACCGGAACAAGGCGATCTGGTCGGATTTCGCGCAAAACCGCATGCCGGTGTGATCGATCTGGACCGGATCGGTGCCTATCTGCCGGCGGATTTCTGGGAAGAGGTGCGCACCAAATCCGGGCGCATCATTCTGGACCCGGACGCGTTTTACATTCTGGTCAGCCGCGAAGCGGTGCATATTCCGCCTGAATATGCCGCCGAAATGGCCCCCTATCTGGCGATGGTCGGCGAATTTCGCGTGCATTACGCCGGCTTTTTCGACCCCGGTTTCGGCCACGTGGCCGCGGGCGGGCACGGGTCGCGCGGCGTGCTGGAAGTCCGATGCCACGAGGCACCGTTCGTGTTGGAACACGGTCAGATCGTCGGTCGCCTGGTCTACGAGAAAATGACGAGCGTGCCGGAAATGCTGTACGGTGCCGATCTTGGCTCAAACTATCAGGGGCAGGGTTTGAAATTATCCAAGCATTTCAAAGAAGTGTGATCCCAACGGCCGAACAACCGAACCACATCGCGCGGCGGGTATCGGTCGCGCATCCGGCGCGCAAGACCTGCCGACTGCGCGGGATCAACAGCGCAATTTTCGGCCACTTTGTCTCGGCAAAACTTTTGCGTACCGAATAGGTTGCGCCTTCCTTGGCCAATCGCCGTGCAAGGGGGCGGCCCGTGACTACGCGGCTCTGTAAACGTCAAGTTCAGGGTCCGCCGGGATGCCTTTAGCGTTTGACAGAGAGAGGTCAGACTTTGGGTCCGCTGGGTTAAACCCGGCATGCCATGAAAATCGCGCACGCAGAATATTCGGACAAATTCTTCCGCTCACTCAAACAATGTTTCCTGATCGTCAGCGTCATTTTCCATGCCCCAATCGGCATCCGCTTCGTGATCCGGATCGTCGGCCTCGGGCGTTGCGCCCGGCAGGGGGCGGTTGTCCAGCAAACCCGCGTCGCGCAGTTCCCGGATCCCCGGCAGATCGCGCGCGCTTTCCAGCCCGAAATGATCCAGAAAGGCAGGGGTCGAGGTAAAGGTCACAGGACGCCCCGGCGTCATCCGCCGTCGACCGATCCTGATCCAGTCCAGCTCCATCAGCAGGTCGATCGTGCCCCGCGACACCGACACACCACGAATTTCTTCGATTTCGGCGCGGGTGACCGGCTGGTGATAGGCGACGATCGCCAGCGTCTCGATGGCGGCGCGGGAAAGTTTACGCGTCTCAACTCGCTGTTTTTGCATGAGAAATCCCAGATCGGCCGCAGTGCGAAACGCCCAGCGGTCGCCAAGTTTCCGCACCTCTACGCCGCGACCGGCATAGCTGTCGCGCAAAAGCAAAATCGCTTCGGCGGCATCGCTGCCCTGGGGCAGACGCTCGCCGATCTCGCGCAGGCTCAGCGGTTCGACGGATGCGAACAGGATCGCTTCGACCATGCGTACCTGTTCGGCCATATCCGGCGCCTGGAACAGGCTTTCGGGGTGGGATTCGGCAATGGCAGCCATATCAGACCTCTTTTCGCCGCACGTAGATCGGTGCGAACACCGCTGCCTGCCTGATTTCCGCCTGCCCGAGTTTTGCCAGTTCCAGCGAGGCCGCAAAGGTCGATGCCATCGCCGAGCGCCGCCGCTGTTCGCTGCCGTCCCAACCATCGGGCAGATAGGCCAGCATATCGCCCCAGTCCATCGCCTTGCCGATCAGGCCTTTCATCCGTTCCAGCGCCTGTTCCATCGTGAACACCGAATCGCGCTTGAGGCTGAGCGGTTCAAAATCGTCGCGGGTGCGGATGCGGGCATAGGCCTGCATCAGGTCCAGAATATTCGCGGTCCGGTCCACCTTGCGGGTGGCAATTACGGTTTCAGGCGCGCCGCGGGCAAAGATATCCCGCCCCAGCCGGTCGCGCGCCATCAGCCGGGACGCCGCGCGGCGCATCGCCTCCAGCCGTTCAAGCTGAAACGCCAGATGCGCGGCAAGTTCGGCGCCCGACGGACCCTCGTCATCCGGATCATCCGGCAACAGCAGCCGCGACTTCAGATAGGCCATCCACGCCGCCATCACCAGATAGTCCGCCGCCAGTTCGATGCGCAGCGACTTGGCCGAGGCGATGAAGTTCAGATACTGCTCGGCAAGTTGCAGGACCGAGATTTTGCGCAGATCCACCTTTTGCGTGCGCGAAAGCGTCAGCAACAGATCAAGCGGACCTTCGTAGCCTTCGACGTCGACGATCAGGGCCTCGGCGTTCAGCCGGGCCTCGACATCGCCAGCGGCGGGCGGGGCTTCAGAATCGGGTTCGTGCGCTCGGACCATCGCGGCTCAGCATAGCAGGTCGGCAAGCTCCGCCAAGAGGTGTTCGGCGTTCATCGCATCCGGTGGTTTTCGCGCCGCAAGTGCCGCCCCGGCCCGCCGCACGCCGTCGTCGTCCAGTCGGCCCGCACCATCGGCCGCCGCGATCATTTCGCCCATCGAGGCGTTGCAGTGCAGGACCAGATCGCAGCCCGCCCGACGGGCCGCGCACGCGCGTTCTGCCATGGTCCCCTTAAGTGCCGCCATCGACAGATCGTCGGTCATCAACAGACCGTCAAATCCGATTTCCGCGCGAACCATCGCGATGACCTCGGCGGAATGGGTGGCGCAGTTTGCCGGGTCGATGGCGTGGTAAACGACATGGGCCGTCATCGCCAGCGGCAGGTCGGACAACGCACGGAAAGCCGCGAAATCGCTGCGCACAAGATCGGCCCTGCCGGCATCAGTACCCGGCAGATCGGTATGGCTGTCCGCCGAGGGGCGCCCGTGGCCGGGAATGTGTTTCACGACCGGCAGCACGCCACCCGCCAGCAGGCCGTCGGCAACCGCGCGGGCCGCCGTGGTGACGGTTTCGACATCGAACCCGTAACAGCGGTCGCGCAGCACGGGATGCACGGCGGGCGTCGCGATATCGCCCAGCGGCGCGCAATTTGTGTCGATGCCGATATCGGCCAGTTCCGCCGCAATCAGCCGATACCTGAGCCACATGGCGCGCGGCCCGTGATCGCGCCCGACCGCACGCATCTGATCCAGCGCCGGAAGCCATTCGCGCCAATGCGGGGCGCCCAGGCGCGCGACGCGTCCGCCCTCCTGATCGATCAGGATCGGTGCGTTTCGACCGACTGTGGCGCGCAGTTCCGCACAAAGGGCGCGCACCTGATCCGGCGTTTCGATGTTGCGCGCAAACAGGATGAAACCCCAAGGGTCCGCGTCCCGAAAGAAATCGCGTTCATGCCGCGATATCCGCGTACCCTGCAGGCCGAAAATCGCGGCGCCCTGTGCGGCCACTATCGCGCCGTGACCGGGATACAGGGCGTGCCCCGCGCCAATAAGGCCGAACACAAGCGCCTGGAATCGCTCAGGTTTTCAAAGCCGACCATGCGAAGCCGGTAAAAGCTGCGCCCGCCGCTTTCGGCCTTTTGAATCAGGCGTTGCCGGCTGCCGATCAGATCGCCGTGGCGCTCGACGATATGGTCCCATTCCAAAATCGCGGCACCGCGGTCGTCGAATGCGCCAAGCTGAACCAACCGCGTGCCGGTCAGCACCGCCGCCGGATCAACATCGATGGCCGTTGCCGATCTCTGTGCCGGGGTCGCGTCGGGGGCATTCAGCGCCGCGACGATCGCGCGGGCCCTTGGGCGCGGGCTGCGTTTGACGCCCGGCAGTTTGGCCAAGGCCGCGGTCCGGGCGTTTTGGTCCCCCTGAATGGTGGATGTGATCAACTCGTTCAGGCTTGGCACCGGTTCGGTGGCCTGAATGCCGGCGCTGACATCGGTCAGGTTTTTCGGTGCCGGGTCAAGATCGGCAAGGGCAAGATCTTCGTCCAGCAGATCGACGGGTTCCGGGGCCAGCACCACCCTTTCGGCAGGTGCCTCGGCCGAGCCGTCAGATTGCACGGTATTCACCGCCAACCCCTGATGCGCCGCGATTTCACCGCCCGGATCAAGCGGCTGAACCCTGAGCGGCCCCTCCATCGCGCGCACGACGGGCACGTCGGTCACGTCGCGCATTGTCAACCTGTAGCCCCAGGATACCAGACCGATGACCAGAAAAACCGATACGATCGCCCCCAACCAATTGGTCAGCGCCGCGAACACGCCGGTATATGCGCCCTTGGGTTCGAGATCGCGATAGGATAGATATGCCTGTTCCGACATTTGTTTGCCCCAATATTCGCCCACAACGTGTTGTGGGACGTCCTGCTCTAACCACCAATGCTGCCATATCGTGCGGTTTGCTACCGCATCTCGCGCATCGGGGTCACGCCAAGAATACCAAGGCCCGCCGAAATCACAACACAAACGGCTGAAATCAAGGCAATTTTACCCTGCGAGCGTTGCGGATTTGACTCTTGCAGGAAACGCAGGTCCGGCAAATCGTTGCCCCGGTTCCACAGGCTGTGGAAATCCGAAGCCAGATCATAAAGATAAAACGCCACCCGGTGCGGTTCGTGATGCAAGGCCGCAAGTTCCAGCAATCGCGGCCATTCGGCAAGTTTGCGCACCAGCGCCAGCTCTGCCGGATCGGCGATTTCGCTTAGATCCGCCGCCGCCAGGGCAGCCATGTCGACGTCGATCCCGGATTCTGCCGCCTTCGCCGTCACCGAGCATATCCGCGCATGGGCGTATTGCACGTAAAAGACCGGGTTCTCGCGCGATTGTTCCAACACTTTCGCGAAATCGAAATCCAGCGGCGCGTCGTTCTTGCGGGTCAGCATGATGAACCGGGTCACGTCACGCCCGGCGCGTTCCACCACATCGCGCAACAGCACATAGGTGCCCGCGCGTTTGCTCATCTTGAACGGCTCGCCGTCCTTGAACAGCCTCACCAACTGCGTCAGCTTGATGTCCAGCGGCACGGCGCCGCTGCTCAATGCCGACACTGCGGCCTTCATCCGTTTGACATAGCCGCCGTGATCCGCTCCGAAGACGTCGATCAGCTCGTCATAGCCCCGCTCGATTTTGTCGAAATGATAGGCGATATCCGGGGCGAAATAGGTCCAGTTGCCGTCGGATTTCCGCACCGGGCGGTCCACATCGTCGCCATGTTCGGTGGATTTGAACAGCGTCTGCTCGCGCGGCTCCCAGTCTTCGGGTTTTTTGCCTTTAGGTGGTTCCAGATATCCCTCGTAGATCAGGCCCTTTTGGTCCAGATCCGCCAGCGCCGCCTCGATCCGCCCGGTCCCGTAGAGCGATTTTTCGGAATAGAACCGGTCCATCCGCACGCCCAGACTGGCCAGATCACCCCGGATCAGATCCATCATCGCATCGGTCGAAAATGCCCGCAGGTCGGCCAGCCAGACGGCTTCGGGTTTGCCGACAAGATCGTCGCCGTATTTGTCGCGCACCGCCTGCCCGACCGGGATCAGGTAATCGCCGGGATAGGTGCCATCCTCGAACGCCACCTCTTGTCCGCAAGCCTCCAGATACCGCAGATAGACCGAGCGCGCCAGAACATCGACCTGCGCGCCACCATCGTTGATGTAATATTCGCGCGTGACCTCGTGGCCCGCGAAATCGAGCAGACTGGCAAGCGTGTCCCCGAACACCGCACCGCGCGTATGGCCGACATGCAGCGGGCCGGTCGGATTGGCCGACACATATTCGACGTTGACCCGGCGCCCCGCGCCGATGTCCGAACGGCCGAAATCCGCACCCCGTGCAAGCGCGATGGGAATAATTCCGGTCCATGCCGACGTGGCCAGCGACAAGTTCAAAAACCCGGGCCCCGCCACATCGGCCGACGTAACCCGCTCATCTTTCAGCAGTTTTTCGGCCAACCGGGCCGCAATATCGCGCGGTTTCATGCCCGCCGCGCGGGCCAGCACCATCGCCGCATTGGTTGCCATATCGCCATGCAGCGGATCGCGTGGCGGCTCGATCGCGACATTTGCAGTATCAAGTCCGCCCGGCAGCAGACCATCCGCCACGAGGGCCGCCAGGCTCTCGATCACCAGCGTTCTCATATCAGCGAAAAGGTTCATTGGCATCTCTTGGCGAAGTTCGGCGTGGTTTACCACGGTCGCGACCGGGGTCAATGTGTGTTCAGGCGTCCCGGCGCATCAGGAGGCAATCAACGTTTTCATTGTTCCCTTTAATACTCGCGCCGCAGGCATCCGCATTTCAGCCCATCGCCATGGGATCGACCAGTTTTCGGTGCTCGTCCAGCGCGAACCGGTCGGTCATGCCCGCAATGTAATCGGCAATCACCACTGCGCATTTCGCCTTGTCACCGCTGGTTGCCCAATCCTGCCAGCCGTCCGGCAGCATCGCCGGATCGTCCAAAAATATCGCGAACATTTCCTTCACGATCAACCCGGCCTTGCGGCGCATACGCCGTACTTTCCAGTGGCGGTACATGTGTTTGAAGAAAAAGGCGCGGATCCGTTCCAGATCGGCCTCCATCGCCGGGGAAAACCCAATCAGTTGCCGACCCGCGCCGCGCACCGCGTCGGCGCTGACCGGGGCGGCATCGCCAATCCGACGGCGGCTTTCGTCGATCACGTCCTCGACCATCACACCAAACACGCGTCGCAGCGCCTCGTGCCGCCGCCGGATAAAGTCAAGATCGGGATAAAGCGCGTCCACCCGGTCGTAACAGGCTGAAATGATGGGAAGTTCCCGTATCTGTTCCTCGTTGAACAGCCCGGCGCGCAAGCCGTCATCCAGATCGTGATTGTTATAGGCGACATCGTCGGAAATCGCGGCGACCTGTGCCTCGGCGCTGGCATAGGTCCCCAGTTCCAGGTCATGCGTGGCGACGTATTCCGCCAAAGCCTGCGGTACATCCTTGGTCACCGGGCCGTTATGCTTTGCCAGACCCTCCAGCGTTTCCCAGCTCAGGTTCAGCCCGTTGAATTGCGCGTAATGCCGTTCCAGCATGGTCACGATCTTGATGGCCTGAGCGTTGTGATCAAAGCCGCCATAAGGTTGCATGCAGGCGTTCAGCGCATCCTCGCCGGTATGGCCGAAAGGCGTGTGGCCCAGATCGTGCGCCAATGCCACCGCCTCGGTCAATTCGGAATTCAGGCCCAGCACCGACGAGATCGTCCGCGCCACCTGCCCGACCTCGATCGAATGGGTAAGGCGGGTACGGAAATAGTCCCCCTCGTTTTCGACGAACACCTGCGTCTTGTGCTTGAGCCGCCGAAAAGCGCTGGAATGAATGATCCGGTCGCGGTCGCGTTGAAACGCGGTTCGGTGCGCGCTTTCGGTTTCCGCGTGCAGCCGGCCCCGCGATTTCGCCGGGTCGCAGGCAAATTCTGCCAGCATGGATTTCGCCTTGTCCTTGTCGCCTGACGCCAAAGCGCCTATGTTGAAGGACAGTCTAAACCACAAAAATGCACATCACCACATGGACCTTGCCCTGCCCCCCAAAGTGACGGATCGCGCATTCAGTCAATTGGCCAGCATCAATGCGGACGCCGACCATACGCAAGCCCTGCGCGTGGCGGTTCAGGGCGGCGGCTGTTCGGGGTTTCAATATGAGATCAAGCTGGACGAACCGGCGGACGACGATCTGGTCCTGGAGAAGAACGGCCAGAGGGTCCTGGTCGACCGCGTATCGCTGCCGTTTCTGGGCGGGGCGACCATCGATTTTTCCGAGGAACTGATCGGGGCGCGGTTCGTGATCGACAACCCGAATGCGACAAGCTCCTGCGGGTGCGGCACAAGTTTTTCGATCTGAGCCTGACCGGGCCAAAAACCGCTTGACCTTCCCCCTGCCGGAACCCGCAAACCGGGGGAAACCAATTTGACTGCAAGGTTCCCATGTCCAGAATTACCATCCTTTCGCTTGCGACCGGCGTTTTGTTGGCGGTCGCCGTCGTGTTTTACGCCCGCCAACCCCAGCCCGCCGTCGCCGCCGACGCGAAGCCCGAGGCCACCGGTGCCCCCATCGTCGCCGTCAAGACGGCGACTCTTTCCGATCCTGCAAGGATTGGCGAGACCGCATTCAATGCGGTTTGCGCGGCTTGCCACGGCATCCATGCCGCCGGGCGCAATGGCATCGGCCCGCCGCTGATCCACAAATATTATGTCCCGTCGCATCACGGCGATTTTGCCTTCATGGCGGCGGTAAGGAACGGCGTTCCGTCGCACCACTGGCGTTTTGGCGATATGCCGCCGCAAAAGGGGCTGACGGATGGCGATGTCAAATCCATCGTGACCTATATTCGCGAACTCCAGCGCGCCAACGGGATTTTCTGAACGCGGAAAATGGCGCAGGTGCGGCTTGCGGAATCGGGTAATCCACCGATACTGGGACGACATTATTTCCGGTGAACCGCATGAAAATCGCCTCTTTCAACATCAACGGCATCAAGGCGCGCATTGAGCGTGTGCTCGAATGGTTGCCCGAAAGCGGCGTCGACGTTGCCCTTTTGCAGGAAATCAAGTCGGTCGACGGGAATTTCCCGCGCGCGCCGTTCGAGGATCTGGGCTTTCAGGTCGAAACCCATGGGCAGAAAAGCTTCAACGGTGTGGCGATCCTGTCAAAGCTGCCGCTGGAAGATGTTGCCCACGGCCTGCCCGGCGACGATGACGACGTACAGGCGCGTTGGATCGAGGCAACGGTGATGGGCGACAGACCGGTGCGGGTCTGCGGCCTGTATCTGCCCAACGGCAACCCGGTTCCGGGAGCGAAATATGATTACAAGCTGGCGTGGATGGAGCGTCTTCGCGCGCGCGCCGCTGATTTGATTGCCGCCGAAGAACCGGCGCTGATGGCGGGCGATTTCAACGTCATACCGCAGGCCGAAGACGCGCACAGCCCCGAAAAATGGCGCGAGGATGCGCTGTTTCTCCCCGAAAGCCGGGCCGCCTATCAGCGGATCGTCAATCTGGGTTTCACCGACGCGTTTCGCGCGCGGGACCCGGCGCCGATGAATTATACGTTCTGGGATTTTCAACGCGGCGCATGGGACAAGAACGACGGCATCCGCATCGATCATTTCCTGCTGACGCCGCAATGTGCCGACCTGTTGACCGATTGCGCCATCGACCGGCACATGCGCGGCCGCGAACGCCCGTCGGACCATGTGCCGATCTGGGTGGAACTGGCGGCGTGATTGTTTAACGTTAAACTACCGCCCGAAAAACACCGAAGGCGGCGGGCATCACTTCGCCGTCCAGCCACCATCAATCGAGATATTGCTGCCGGTGATCCCCGCCGCCGCGTCGCTGCACAGAAATGCCACCGTCGCGGCGACCTCTTCAATTCCAACGAATTTTTTCGTCGGTTGCGCCGCCAGAATCACGTCGCGCTTGACCGCCTCTTCGCTGATGCCGCGGGCTGCGGCCGTGTCGGGTATCTGTGCCTCGACCAGCGGCGTCAAAACATAGCCGGGCGACACGGCGTTCACCGTCACGCCTTCCTCGGCGCATTCCAGCGCCACCGTCTTGGTCAACCCGGCAAGCCCGTGCTTGGCCGCGACATAGGCGGCCTTGTAGGGCGAGGCGACCAGTGAATGCGCACTGGCCAGGTTGACGATCCGCCCCCAGCCGCGCGACTTCATGCCGCCAAGGGCGTGTTTGGTGGTGTGAAAGGCCGAGGAAAGGTTGATCGCGAGGATGGCATCCCATTTGTCGCCAGGAAAATCTTCGATCGGCGACACGAACTGGATGCCCGCGTTGTTGACCAGAATATCGACGCCACCAAATGCCGCCTCGGCCTGCGCGACCATCGCGGCAATTTCGGCGGGTCTGGTCATGTCGGCGGGCGCGTAAAGCACCGTGGTCCCGGACCGGCGTGAAAGCGATTGGCGCAGATCCTCGATTTCCGCGGCATCGCCAAAGCCGTTGATCATCACGTTTGCGCCCTGATCCGCCAGCGCCTGAGCGATCCCGCGCCCGATACCGCTGGTCGATCCGGTGATCAGCGCAGATTTTCCCGTCAGCATTTCAAACCCCCGATGCAAGATCCCGCCGCCAATTGCCGTGGATCACGTCCGGATTCAAGCCCTGTCGTTCAGGTGCACCAGATCGGGTTGGACCAGGCCCTGTTTCCCGCCGCATCAATCAGTGTCACGCGCAGAAACGGGCTGCCCTCGAGCCGGCCCAGCGGCAGGCTGACCTGTGTCAGCCCGGGCGAGAATTCACCCCCCGTGGCGGGTCCGGCGCCTTGCAGGATCACGGCGGAAACCGGGCTGGAATGTACGTGGACCTCTTGGCCGTCAAACTCGATGTCCACGAAATCGGGCCCGGTCGTGGCATAGTGCGCCCCGGCCTTCAGCGCCGCCAGCAGCGCCTCGGGCGTGTTCTCGGTCGCCTTGACCATGGTCCAGCCGCCAAACGCGTCCAGCTCGTCATGGGCGAAATGCGCGTCATCCGTCGCGACGAACGACATGCGCCTGCCGCCGGTGGCCAGCAAGTCGGCCGAATGCAGCCCGCGCCCCCGGTCGCATTCGACGGCGCAGCCGTGGTTGTAGACCTCGACCGCGTGGGCCGCATCGATCGAGCGCATGTCCGCATCGGTCAGGCCCGACCATTCCGGATGCGCAATGGCGACGAAAGCCCCGGCATCCACCGCCCGCGCGGCAAGCTGCGGGCCGGTTTCCTGATCCGCAATCGGGCGAAAATCCGGCGTGTTGCTGGGCGCGAAATCAAACGGAAGTCCAACCGCAAGGATATGCCACAACTCGCCGTTTTCCATCGCGCCGGAATGCAGCTCGGCACCGATCAGCGTGGTGAAATCGGGTTCCCTGAATTCGCGTGTGTCCACGATCGGATAGGCGAACGGGCCGACGAAATGATCCGTCAGCGCCAGAAAATCATAGCCCCGCGCCCGGTAGCGGCGGCAAACCTCGGCAGGTTCCAGCCTGCCGTCGGATCGCGTGGAATGTGTGTGAAGATTGCCCCGGAAGAATCGACCGGGATTTGAAAATGCCACTGGCCGCACGGTGAAGCCTCCGTTTCCTCGACGAGAATCACCCGCCTACGCTCGGCTCGCTGCCGGTATCTTGCAAGCGAATTCTCAGGCAGTTCAAAGCGTCGACTGCCCGTGCCGCGCATGGACGGCAACGGGTGCCGCGGGTGCCGACGATTCGGTTCAATCGTCGGCCGCGCGCGTTGTTCGCGCCCATCCGGCCAGCACCCGCCCAAAACGCGCTGCTTCGGCGCATATCTTGAACGCAACCCACGGTTTGGAAGGTTGCGTTTCGGCGGTTTGGCGGCTTGGCGGTAAACCGGACTACCAGTGATCCGATTTGCCAGTAATCCGGCCTGCCAGTAATCCGGTCCACCAGTAATCCGGTCCACCGGAAAACCGGTCTACCGATAAACTAGTTTTCCGGATTATCGGAATCGATTGCCAGAACATTCAACGTTGTTTATCAATGTGTTGCCAGCCATTTTGGCAATCATCCAACCGACTTCAATAAGGCGCTATTTCCGAAAAGCCTGGCTGTGCGCGGCGTGCTGATTTCGGTGTTGTAGCGCCCGAATTACCCGCGAAACCGGGTAAAGTCGGGTTTGCGCTTGTCCAGAAACGCAGCGATTCCTTCGGCGGCTTCATCGCCACCTTGTGCCTCGGCCATGTTTTGGGCTTCGAGGTCAAGCTGAGCCTCCAGCGCATTTTCCCGTGCCGAAACCGCCAGCGCCTTGGCGTTGCCCAGCGCTGACGGTCCGACCCGCCATAGCCGCGCGGCCAGCGCCTGTGCTTCGCTTTCCGCAGCGCCGGCGTCGCAAATTCGATTGATCGCCCCCAGCGCGTGAAGGCGCGACACGGGTATCTTGTCGCCGAACATCAGGATTTCGTTGACCAGTTGGCGGGGCAGCGCCTCGGACAAAAACGCCGTGGCCCCGCCGTCGGGCGTCAACCCGACGCGCAAATAGGATACCGCGAAATAGGCATCACGCGCCGCGACGATCAGATCGCACGCCAGCGCAATCGACGCTCCGGCCCCGGCGGCACCGCCTTCGACGGCAGCGATGACCGGCTTGGGGCAGGCCCGAATCGCCAGGATCGCCCGGTGCAGAATGGCGATGGAATCGATGCGCCAGGCAAGATCCATCTCGCGCCGCCGGATCAGAATGTTGAGATCACCTCCCGAGCAGAAGAACCTCCCGGCCCCCGACAGGATCACGGCGGCCACGGATCGGTCGGCACCGGCGTTTTCCACAGCTTCGGTCAGGGCCTCGACATACTCGGCGCTCAGCGCATTGCGCGAGGCGGGATTGTCGTTGATGATCCGCAGGGCCGGGCCATCATGTTCGATTCGCACGGATTTGGTCATTGCCTATTCCTTTGGTCGGTGGGCCCGGCCCGATTGGTTCAGATCCTCGAATTCGCGTCCTTCCAGCACCAGTTCCTGCAACATCGGCGCCGCCCGCCAGAAAAAGGCGTCGTCGATTGCATATTCGCGGATGTTGGCCAGAACCGCCCCCAGACCGACACTATCGGCCCATTTCATCGGCCCGCCGCGCCAGCGCGGAAAGCCGTACCCGGCCAGCAGCGTGACATCGATATCAAGGGGACGCAGCGCGATCCCTTCGGCCAGAACGTTGCAGGCTTCGTTGACCATGGCCGCGAGATAGCGTCGCTGGATTTCACCGCTCGGGATCCGGCGTGGAGTGATGCCGGCGCGGGCGCGCTCTGCCTGAATGATCGCCAGAACCTCGGGGTCTTCCCGCCCGATGCGGGAACCGTCGTCATAACGATAATATCCCCGCCCGGTTTTCTGGCCGAACCAGCCGTTCTCGCAGATCCGGTCGCCGATTTCGACATAGCGCTCGCGTTTGTCGCGACCCGGCGCGCGGCGTTTCCGGGTGGCCCAGCCAATGTCGCCGCCCGCCAGATCGCTGACCTGATAGGGCCCCATTGCAAAGCCGAAATCACGGATTGCCGCGTCGATTTCATAAGGGCTGGCACCGTCTTCCATCATATAGTCGGCCGCCCGTCGATAGGTTGCCATCAGCCGGTTGCCGATGAAACCATCGCAAACGCGCGAACGGACCGGGGTCTTGCCCAGTCGCCTCGCCAGCGCGAAAGCCGTGGCGACCACGTCGTCCGAAACCTTGTCGGGAACAACAATTTCCAGTAATTTCATGATATTGGCGGGCGAAAAAAAGTGAAGCCCGATCACATCCTTAGGCCGCGAAATCGAGCCGGCAAGGGCATTCACATCCAGATACGAAGTGTTGGTAGCCAGGACAGCGCCGGATTTCATCGCGCGGTCCAGCGCCTGAAACACGGTTTTCTTGACCGCCATGTCCTCGAACACTGCCTCGATCACCAGATCAACGTCGCCAAGGGCCGCGTAATTGGTGGAGGCACCGAACCGTCCCAATGTCTCTGCCATATTTTCAGCGCTGATCCGGCCCCTGGCCAGATATTGCTCAAATACCCTGGTGACATTTTCCCGGCCCCGCGCCACGCTTTCATCGTCGCGTTCGATCATGATCACCGGCAGACCCGCCGACAGAAGCGCAACGGCGATGCCCGCCCCCATGGTACCGCCGCCGATCACCGCGCCGGTTGCGACCGTTCGCGGGGCCGCACGGGCGGCCTCGGGCACTTTCGCGGTCTGGCGCTCGGCAAAAAAGGCGTGGATCATGCCCTTGGACTGTTCGGAACCCAGACAGTCGATGAACGCGGCCCGTTCCATTTTTATGCCGTCGTCAAACGGCAGGTTCGCGGATGCCGCGACGCAGTCCACGATCAGGAACGGCGATTTCTGCCCCTTGGCCCGGGTCAGAAGCGTTTCGCGCCGCGCGGCAATTTCGGCGTCAAACCCGGCCATATCGGCAAAACCTTCGCGGCGTTCGCTGGTCGGGCGTGGTCCGGCGCCGGTCCTGACCAACCGCTCGGCATATTCGGTGGCCGCCGGCCTCAGTTCCGCCGTGGCGATCTCGTCCAGCAAACCGCTTTCCAGCGCCTTCCTTGCATGAATGGGCTTGCCCGACAGCATCACGTCCAGCGCCAGTTTCGCACCGGTGATGCGCGGCATCCTTTGGGTGCCACCGGCCCCCGGCAGCAGGCCCAGACTGACCTCGGGCAGGCCGAGGCGCGCGTTGTCGTCGGCGATGCGGTAATGCGCGGCCAGCGCGATCTCCAGTCCGCCGCCAAGCGCTGTGCCATGCAGTGCCGCGATTACGGGTTTGGCGCAATTCTCGATCTGCTGGCACAGTTCGGGCAGTCCGGGTTCCAGCGGCGGCTTGCCGAATTCCTTGATGTCGGCCCCCGCGGGAAAAGTTCGCGCGCCACCGATGATCACCGCGGCGGCCACGGCAGGATCGGCCCCGGCGTGCCGGATTTCGCGCGAAATGCCCGCCCGCACCGCCTGCCCCAACGCGTTCACGGGCGGGTTGTTTATGGTGATCAGCCAAATGCGTCCCGCACGTTCGCCAAGGACCGGTTCGCCCGCCACATCAGTCATGCGTCACCCGCCCCGCTTGTCAAATCGTTCGCCATCGCGGCCAGAACCGGAATCGCCTGCGCCATCTGGCGCGCGCGTTCCGGGTTCGAGGCATTGCCATCCTCGGCGCGCCGCACCACGCCCTGCAAAATGGCGGCAAGGCGGAAAAAGCTGAACGCAAGGCAGAAGTTCCAGTTGCCGATCTTGCCTATTCCGCGCCGCGCACAATAGGCGGCGACATATTCCGACTCGGTCGGCAGGCCCAGCGCTGCGCGGTCGATTCCGCCCAACCCGCGCATGCCGCCCTGATGCGGCAAACGCCATTGCATGCATTGATACGCCAGATCGGCCAGCGGATGACCCAGCGTCGCCAGTTCCCAGTCGAGCACCGCAATCACCCGCGGCCCGTCGGGTGCGATGATCATGTTGTCGAGCCGGAAATCGCCGTGCACCAGGGTTGCGGTATCGTCTTCGGGCAGATTGGCCAGCAACCAGTCGATCAGGCGTTCCATCGCCGGGCTCGGCGCGCTCGCCGATGCGCGGTATTGCTTGACCCAGCGCGCGGTCTGGCGGGCGAAATAATTGCCCGGCGGGCCAAAATCTCCAAGGCCGACAGCCTGCGGATCAACACTGTGCAGGTCGGCCAAAGTCGCGTTCATCGAATCGTAGATCGCTTGTCGCTCGGTCCGGTCGATCCCCGGCAAGGTCGGATCCCAGAAAATCCGGCCCTCCAGGTACGCCATGACAAAGAACATCCGGCCCAGCGGATTGTCGTCCTGCGCCAGATGATACATGCGCGGGACCGGGACCGCGCTGTCCGCAAGCGCGTGCATCACCCGAAATTCGCGATCTACCTGATGCGCCGATTTCAACAACTGCCCCAGCGGTTTGGCGCGCAGGACATATTCGCCTGAATCGGCACCCAGCAGATAGGTCGGGTTGGACTGTCCCGTATCAAATTTCCGCACCGATCGCAGGGTTTCAAATCCATCGATCCGGCTTTCCAGATATGGACCAATAGATTGAAACTCCTCGATTATATCGTCGTCTTTCATGATGTGCCTGTCTCAATCATCCAGAATATGCAACAACAGTTGCTCGGCAATCAGGGCCGGTTTTTCGGCGTGCTCTGTCTCGATCCGGGCTTCGTGACAGCACAGATACCGACCGGGGTCCGTGCGCTGGACCGACAGCAGTTTCACGTGCGAACGGATGCGGGACGCGACCGGTACCGGGGCCAGAAATCGCACACGGTTCAACCCGTAATTGAAGGTCATCCTGCGCCGCGCGATATCGGGCAGGACGGCGGCATTCAGGCGGCTGAGCAGCGCCAGCGTCAGAAAGCCGTGGGCGATGGTGCCGTCAAGATCGGTCTCGGCGCGGGCGCGGGCAGGATCGACGTGGATGAACTGGTGATCCCCGGTGACATCGGCGAACCGATCGATTCGGTCCTGATCGATCTGCATCCAGGGCGACACCCCCAGCGGTTGGCCCTGAAGTTCGGCGAATTCCCTGATCGTGATCATCGCCCCCCCCTTGCCTGACCCGGCGGCAAGCCGCCAACCGGGCGATTGACAATCTGCGTACCAGTCTGTTTCTGTTCCGCATCAGTTGTAAAGCGCAATTTCCGACCACAAACCCGCCGGCATTGTGCTGACGGGGCGGAAAACGGGCGACGAAAAAAACACGGGAATATCTGGATGAATTTGGGCAAGACCGCGCGGCTCGAGCCGCTGCTGGAACAGGTCGCCGCGATGGTTCGTGATGAAATCGCACCGCAGGATGATGAATTCCTGGCCGAGGTGAACAAAGGCGACCGCTGGCAGTTTACCGATCGGCAAACCGCGATCCTTGCCGAACTGAAAGCGCGGGCGAAATCCAAGGGGTTGTGGAATTTCTGGCTGACCGACAGCAAACGCGGTTTCGGGCTGTCCACGGTCGAATATGCCTGGCTGGCCGAAGAAATGGGCCGGGCGCATCTTGGGGCCGAAACCTTCAATTGCTCGGCTCCCGATACGGGTAACATGGAAGTCCTGGAGCGCTATGGCACCGACGACCACAAGGCCCGGTGGCTGGCGCCGTTGCTGGAGGGCGAAATCCGCTCGGCATATCTGATGACCGAACCGGGTGTCGCCTCGTCCGACGCGACCAATATCGCGATGTCCTGCGTGCGCGAAGGCGACGAATACGTGCTCAGCGGCGAAAAATGGTGGTCCAGCGGCGCGGGCGATCCGCGTTGCGCGATTTATGTCGTCATGGTGAATACCCCCGACGCGAACCGCCCGAAACACGCGCAGCATTCGATGATACTGGTGCCCTCGGACACACCGGGGGTCGAAAAATTGCGGGCCATGCAGGTTTATGGCGACGACGATGCGCCGCACGGGCACCTGCATCTGCGGTTCACGGATGTGCGGGTACCTGCGGGCAACTTGCTGGTGGGCGAGGGTCGCGGTTTTGAAATCGCGCAGGGCCGTCTGGGGCCGGGACGCATCCATCACTGCATGCGCGCAATCGGACAGGCGGAAAAGGCGCTGGAGCTGATGTGCAGGCGCGGGCTGGAACGGCAGGCCTTTGGCAAGCCGGTCGTAAAACTGGGCGGCAATTTCGATATCATCGCCAATTGCCGGATGGAGATCGAGCAGGCCCGGCTTTTGTGTCTCAAGGCGGCATGGATGATGGATCAGAATGATGCCCGTGCCGCCGCGCCCTGGATCAGCGCGATCAAGGTCGTGGCACCCCTGATGGCGCTGAAAGTGACCGACGAGGCGGTTCAGATGTTCGGCGCGCAGGGTATTTCACAGGATACGGCGCTGGCACGGCAATGGGCGCATCTGCGCACGCTCAGGCTGGCCGACGGGCCCGATGCGGTACACCGGATGCAGGTCGCAAGGGCCGAACTGAAAAAATACACACAGGAGAAGGTATGATGGCCGATCCATCCCAAATGCAGGCGTTGCTGTTGAAACATGACGGATTTTCCAACGCCGCGTCATCCAGTTATCTTCTTGAAAATATTGATGATTACCTGACTCTGACGCAGACGCCGATCCCGAAACCCGCTGCCGACCAGGTGTTGATCCGGATGCGCATGGCCTGTGTCAACCCATCGGATGTCATGTTCGTGCAGGGCAGTTACGGTCAGCCGCGGGTCAAGGGCGCGGCGGCAGGTTTTGAGGGTGTCGGCGATATCGTCGCGGTGGGCGATGGCGGCGATGACGCGTTGATCGGAACACGGGTTTCCTTCGCGCCCGGTCTTACCGGCACCGGCACCTGGGCGGAATATGCGCTGGCGGACGCGGCGACGGTGATCCCGCTGCGGCCCGATCTGCGCGACGAGGACGCCGCCGCCCTGATCGTCAACCCCTTGACAGCGGCGGCGATGGTGGAACTGGTGCCCGAAGGCGGCGCGTTCATCGCGACGGCGGCGGCCAGCCAGTTGGGCAAGCTGATGGCCGGGCTGGCAGCGGCCAGCGGGCGGCGGCTGATCGCAATTGCACGCCGCGACGCGCCGCTGGATGCGCTGCGGGAACTGGGCGCGGCGCAAGCGCTGAACGAAACTTCAGACAGCTTTGCCGGCGATCTGGCCGCCGCTGTTCGCGCCGAAAAGCCGACGATCCTCTTGGATGCGGTCGCCGGTCCGGCCACATCGCAGGTCTTCAACGCGATGGGCGCGGGCAGTCGCTGGGTGATCTACGGCAAATTGTCGGGCGACCTGCCGGAAATCCTGGAACCGGGCAAGATGATCTTTCTCAATCACCGGATCGAGGGTTTTTGGCTGGTCAATTGGATGCGCGAAACGCCCGCTCCGGAAAAGGTGCGCGCCATTGCCGCGGTTCAGGCCCGTTTTGCCAGCGGGGATTGGCGCACCGATGTCAGCGCCAACCTGACGCTCGACGACGTGATCGCCGACCTGCCGGGCGCCCTGGCGGTGCCTGACGGCAAGGTCATGATTTCGTTCGGCGCGTCGTCCGGCGAAAATACCTGAAACCGGCCGTACGCGCGGTTCAGGTTTGCGGCTTCCGGGCCAGATCGGTTTCGAGCCGCCGTTCCAGTTCCACCAAATCCTGTGGCAGCGGCAGGCCAAGGCCTTTCATCTCTTCAAGCTTTTCGCGCAGGCTTTCCTGAATCTCGTGCGCGTCCTGTGGGTTATCGCTTATGGTTTCCAGCAATAGCGCGATGCCGGCTTTCAGGCTTTCAAACGACATCTTTTTCCCCCGGGATTACTGCGCACAGGTGGCGCATAGCGGCGTGTAGGGCAGCAGGTCCAGCCGCGCCTCGGAAATATCTTCGCCGCATTTCATACATTCGCCATAGGTTCCCTCGGCCAGCCGGTTCAGGGCCGCTTCGATCATCTGGATTTCTTTCAGGCCAGAATTGCCAAGGCTTTCAAGCACTTCATCTTCTTCTCGTTCAGAGGCCCGGTCTTCGACATCGGTGCTGGGCTTTTCATCCAGCGACCCTTCGATCCCGTGCAACCGCGCCTCAAGCTCGGCAAGTCGGGCTGCCAACTGCGTCTTGCGGGTTTCGAGATCGGCCACTTCCCACTCCGGTAAAATCTGCCTTGCCGCACAGGGTTCCCCTCTGGCACCGACAAGTCAAGCCCCCCCATCGCCGGAATATCCGCAAGCGAGCGCGCGCCGCCGCCCACCGGATTGCGTCGGCATCAGGCCTAATGCAGCGGCGCGCGCGACGATCGCGGAAATTGCAATTGTGAACGCCATTGGGCTAAGGTCGTTTCGTCCAGACCCGGAGCCGCGCCATGTCGCCGAATGTCACAGCCTTTTTCGATTCACCGACCAATACGGTGTCATTTGTCGTTTCAGACCCCAACAGTCAAAAATGCGCGGTCGTCGATTCGGTGCTTGATTTTGACTATGCTTCGGGCCGCACGGGAACCATTGCGGCGGACCGGATCATCGCCCATATCACCGAGGCGCGGCTGGAGGTCG
>CAZRLO010000044.1:0-22465 GCA_964600965.1 uncultured Rhodobacter sp. | reverse complement strand
TGCGAAAATGAACCGTACACAACAAGCGTACGTTTTGACCGATACGTACAAAAAACTGGCTGGAGACCATCATGGCAGACTATGACGTAATCATCATCGGCGGCGGCCCCGGCGGCTATGTCTGCGCGATCCGTGCGGCCCAACTTGGCCTCAAAACCGCCTGCGTCGAAGGGCGCGGCGCGCTTGGTGGGACCTGCCTGAATGTCGGTTGCATTCCGTCAAAGGCACTGCTGCATGCAAGCCACGCCTATCACGAGGCAACCCACGATTTCGCCAGGATGGGGTTGGTTGGAAATGCGCCGAAAATCGATTTTCCGGCCATGCTTGCCTATAAGGACAGTATCATCAACCAGAACACCGCCGGCATCGAATTTCTGTTCAAAAAGAACAAGGTAGACTATATTCAGGGCTGGGCGAAAATCACCGGCAAGGGTGAAATCACGGTCGGCGACGACGCCCATACCGCCCGGAACATCGTCATCGCCACCGGCTCGGAACCCTCGCATCTGGCGGGTGTTTCGGTGGATGAAACGCAGGTCGTCACCTCCACCGGTGCGCTTTCGCTGCCGAAAATCCCCAAAAGCATGGTCGTGATCGGCGCTGGGGTGATCGGGTTGGAAATGGGCTCGGTCTTTGCGCGTCTGGGTACCGATGTGACGGTCGTTGAATTTCTGGACGCCATCACCCCCGGCATGGATGGCGAGATTTGCAAGACCTTCCAAAGAAGTCTGAAAAAACAAGGGCTTAAGTTCATATTGGGGGCGGCGGTGCAGTCGGTCGAAAAGCTGAAGACCAAGACCAAAGTCCATTACAAACTGCGCAAGGACGACAGCGAAGCCATGCTCGAAGCCGAGGTGGTGCTGGTCGCAACCGGGCGAAAACCCTTTACCGACCGCCTTGGTCTCGACGAGATCGGTGTCGCCAAAACCCCGCAGGGACAGATCGTTTCGGATCATGGTAAAACCAGCGTTTCCGGCATCTGGGCCATTGGCGACGTGACCACCGGGCCGATGCTTGCCCATAAGGCCGAAGACGAAGGCATCGCGGTCGCGGAATCGATTGCGGGCCAGCAAGGCCATGTAAACTATGACATAATTCCCGGCGTGATTTACACAACGCCCGAGGTTGCCAGCGTCGGTCTGACCGAGGAAGCGCTAAAGCAACAGGGCCGCGCCTACAAATCCGGCAAGTTCAATTTCATGGGCAACGCCCGCGCCAAGACGGTTTTTCAGGGCGAGGGGTTCGTAAAAATTCTGGCCGACGCCGAAACGGATCGGATCCTGGGCTGTCACGTCATGGGCCCGGCGGCCGGAGAGTTGATCCACGAAGTTTGCGTCGCCATGGAATTCGGTGCCTCCGCCGAGGATCTGGCCCGCACATGCCACGCGCATCCCACCTTTTCCGAAGCCATGCGAGAAGCCGCGCTCGCATGTGGCGACGGGGCGATTCACGCCTGAAAAATCAAGGGCTTGTCATCAGGCAGTCAACATTCTGAGGCCCTGCGTCACGTCAGTCTGCACCGCCATTCGCAGGGCGGAATCGTCTCCGTTTCGCAGCGCGCTGATGATTGTCCGGTGATGATCGGGCCGCTCGGCGTGGCGCATCCGGCTGTAAAGCTGGTGCATTGTCGGCCCCATTTGCAGCCACAGCGTTTCCGCCATCGCCAGCATTGCCGGTGCCTGCGCCCTGAGATACAGCGTGCGGTGAAAATCCAGATTGCTGCGGATGTAACCCGTGGAATCCGCCTTGGCGATCCTTTCGCCAATGATCCCGTTGATCGTTCGCAACCGGTCGATCAGCGCCGGATAGGCACGCGGCAACGCACGACTGGCCAGCTCTGGTTCCAGCAACGCCCGGATCGAGGCCAGCTCTTCCAGCCGCTCGTTCCCCAGAACCGGCGTCGTGATCCGCCCCGAGGCCGAAAGCGTCAGCGCACCCTCGGCCACCAGACGCTGGACCGCCCCCCGCACGGGCGTCATGGAAACATCGAAACGGCTGCCGATACCGCGCAGCGTCAGCGCCTGCCCCGGCGGCAGGTCGCCTTGCATGATTTGCTGGCGCAATGTCCTGTAGACCCTTTCATGGGCCGAACCGGCCTCGTTGGATTTCCGGGAATCGGACATGGGTGAACTGTGATCACAATTTTCGCTTCGTCAAGCCTCAAGGTCAGATCCGCAACGCATGCAACGAGGCGCCGTTGGTTCGCAGCCAGCGGCGATGGGTTTGGAAATCCGGCATCAGCCCGGCCACTATCGCCCAATATTCCGGCGAATGATTAAGCTCGGCCAGATGCGCAACCTCGTGGGCGGCCACATAGTCCAGCACGACCGGCGGGGCCAGGATCAGACGCCACGAATACATCAGGTTGCCCGTGGCCGCGCATGACCCCCACCGGCTTTTGGGATCGCGGATCGAGATGCGCCCGATTGTCCGCCCCAGAATTTCCGCATACTGCACCGAGGCCTGGCCAAACCGCGCGCGGGCGCTGAATTCGAAAAACTTGCGCAGTCGAACGCCAAGTTCCGCGGGCCTGCCGGGAACCTCGATCCGGTCGCCGGTCACCCGAACCTTGCCGCCGGAGTTGCGCGCGATTACCAGATCGCGGCCCTCAAACCGCAGCGTTCCGCCGATTTCCGGGATCACCGGCGGCACGGTCCGCGCCAGCGCCTTGCGCAGCCATGGTTCTTTTTGTCGGGCGAAATCAATGGCCTGCGTGATCGGTATGGTGCCCGGAATCGTAAGGCTGACACCATCTCCGCTGTTGGAAACCCGCAACGATATTCTTTTGGCACGCATTGATTTCCGGATATTTACAAGGATCGGAGGTTGCCCGATGGCGAATGTTTCCTGCATGCGCAGAGGCTAATCTGCACCGGAATTGTCGTAAACCGAATTCCGGTATTGGCCGGGATTTTTGCGGTCGGCCCACCGCCGCTCAAAGGCTTTGACAAGGGTGGTCGGGATGTGTCAGGTGGCGCGCAACGTCGAGAATTGAACCTGAAGAGGTAACAAGATGCCCAAAGAAGAATGGGGCGTGAAACGCGCGTGCCCGAAATGCACCGTCCGCTTTTATGACCTGCAACAAGACCCGATGACCTGCCCGTCCTGCGGCGCCACTTTCGACGTTGCGAGCCTGACGCAACAGAAATCGAGATCTGCCGCACCCGTTAAAGAGGTCAAGGAACTGACGCCGGCACCCGCCGACACCGAGGAAACCGATGCCGATGTTCTGGACGACGAAGACGATTCGAACGCCGAAGATCTGGGGGACGATCTGCTAGAGGAAGACGACGACGACACCGTGAACCTGGAAGAAATCGCCGACATGCCAAGCGATCAGAACGAAAGCTGAGCGGCGCATTTTGATCTTGATCCGGGAAGCCGGGTTCCCTACACAACCACCGGTGCCGCGATTTGCGGCACCCGGAATGGGGCCATAGCTCAGTTGGGAGAGCGCTTGCATGGCATGCAAGAGGTCAGGGGTTCGACTCCCCTTGGCTCCACCACCATCCTTTCGATTTGTCGGCGGTATTGAAGCAGTTTGGCTGTTTGCCTTGATCGGCGACTTGCCCGACGATCGGAACTTTCGCGGAATTGTGCCGCTGACTTGACCGCATATCTTGCACATCGGCGCAGAAATTGCGGTCCACCGGATCAGCGGCGGGACGGTCACGCGGATTGGGGCAAATGGTGCTCAGCCCTGACGAAATCTGGTGCCCGGTTTCGGCGGGGTTTCCGGCGGCCCGGCAAAGCATTGCGCGATCCGCATCCAGTCGCTGGCGACCTTTCCCCGCACCGTCAATGTCGTGTCGTCGATATTCCGGGCTTGCGTGACCACTTGCGCGAATTCAACCGCGCTGCCGGATACGAGGTTGTTGGTTTGCGGTTCACCCCACCGCCAAATCGCGCCCGAAGGTGCTGTCAGTTCTACGAACGGTGGGGGTTCGGGGACCGGAAGATTGCGGTTGGCAAACGACCAACCAAAGGTCTGCACGCCCAGATGTGCGATATTGCGGATCCGGTCGGTCTCTGTTCGCTTGATCCCGAAAACGTCGAAAATTTCCTGACCGTGGGCCCAGGTCTCCATCTGCCGGGCGGTAATTGCGGAACGTGCGCTCATATCCGGACCGGCCCATTTGAGCCTGAGTTTCGGATCGCTGGCGGCATATTGGTCGGCCGTTCGTTCGGCGACCTGCAACCATGTTTCGCGCAATCGTGCGCCCGCCAATCCGTCCAGAAACCCGGCCTGCATCTGCAAAAGAGAATTGCCTTGCGCCAGACCCGCAGCAAGCGGCGCAAAGAACCGCCGGAACGCCGCGCCGTCCCTCAGCGTCAGTTCGGCAGCGACGTTGAACATGTGCAAATGGCCGATCACGTCGTCAACCGACCACGCTTTGAATTGGGTGATCGTGGCGAAATCCGCGTCGTCAAGCGGCATCAGGATTTCGGCAAGCGCCCTGCATTCGGCGCGGAAATCTTCGGCCTGCTCCATCAATCGGTTCCCTCGTCCATCTCGATATCAAACAGCGGATCACCGGCGCGGACCTGCTGGCCCGCCACCGCATTGACCGTTGCGACGACGCCGCTGGCGGTTGCAGGCAGATCATGGCGCATTTTCATGGCCTCCAGCACCGCCATGCGTTGACCTCGGGTAACAATTTCGCCCGGCGACACAAGTATTTCCACCAGATTTCCGTGCATCGGTGCCAGAACGCGACCTTCGCCGGCCGCGGTTTCGCCGGAACGGGCATGGGTCACACGGTAAAAAACCACGGTTGTGGAACCGGTCGCCAGATGAAGATGCCGCTCGGTCATCCGGAACGCCGCGATGTGGCATTTCCGGCCGTCGAGCCACAGATCGTCATCGCGAAAAAGCGCCAGTGCCGTTTGATCCCCGTTGCGGATTACCAGTTCACCCGAACGATCCAGACGCAGACCGATGTCGAATTGACGATCCCCGGTTGCCAGTTTCATCCGGGATTCCAGAAACCCCGGGCTGCCCCATCCCAGGGTCGCCCGGTCCGTCATCAGCGACCGCCGGAACGACCGTGTCTGCATTTCGCGCAAGGCCAGCGCGGCGGCGATCGCCACCAGATCAAAACGGATGGCGGCGGGCATGACTTTGCGCGCGCTCAGGTGGTCGCCGATAAAGGCGGTGGACACGTCGTTCCGTGCAAACGCGTCAGTGCTCAGCAATTCGATCAGAAAATCACGATTGGTCCGGAGACCGAAAACGGCGGTGGATTGCAGGGCCTCGATCAGGCGCAACCTTGCCTGTTCGCGGGTTGCGCCATGGGCGATGATCTTGGCCAGCATCGGATCGTATTCCGCCGACACGACCTGCCCGGACCGAATGCCGTTATCCGCGCGGATGCCGGTCCCCGTTGGGTGTTGATAGAGCTTGATCCGGCCCGCGCCGGGCAGAAAATCGTTTTCGGGGTCTTCGGCGTAAAGGCGGGCCTCGATCGCGTGGCCGTCAAGCGTGATCTGGTCCTGTTCGCAGGGCAGTTTCTGGCCCGCCGCCATGTCGAATTGCAGGGCGACCAGATCGGTGCCGGTGACCATCTCGGTGACCGGATGTTCGACCTGAAGGCGGGTGTTCATCTCCAGAAAATAGAAATCGCCATCCGGTGTAAGCAAAAATTCGACGGTACCGGCACCGACATAACCGATGGCGTTCGCCGCATCGACCGCCGCGCGGCCCATGCGCGCGCGCAGTCGGGACGAGACAGCGGGCGAGGGCGCCTCTTCAACGACTTTCTGGTGGCGACGCTGCAACGAGCAATCCCGCTCGCCCAGATGGATGGTATGGCCATATTTGTCGGAAATGACCTGGATCTCGACATGGCGCGGGCCGAGGAACGCGCGTTCCAGGATCAGTTCGTCCGAACCGAAGGCGCTGGATGCCTCGGCGCGGGCGTCGGCAAGGTTCGATTTCAACGCGCCCGCCCGGGATACCAGCCGCATCCCCCGGCCACCGCCGCCCGATGCCGCCTTGACCATCACCGGATAGCCGATCTTGTTGGCGGCGTCCCGCAATGCCTTGTCCGATTGCCCGCGACCCTGATACCCGGGAACGCATGAAACGCCCGCCGCGATCATCCGGCGCTTGGCTTCGGCCTTGTTGCCCATCGCCGCGATGGCATCAGGCGGAGGGCCGACGAAGATCAGACCGGCATCGGTGACGGCACGCGCGAAATCGGCGTTTTCCGAAAGGAACCCGTAACCCGGATGGATCGCCGCCGCCCCGGTCTGGCGCGCCGCGTCAAGGATACGGTCGACCGCCAGATAGGATGAAGCCGGCGGACCGTCGCCGATGCGAACGCTTGCGTCCGCGAAAGCGACATATTCCGCGTCGCTGTCCGCATCGGTAAACACCGCGATCGTTCGCAGGCCCATGGAACGGGCGGTGCGCATGATCCGCAATGCGATTTCGCCCCGGTTGGCCACCAGAACGGACGAGAAAGGGGTTTTCGCGCTGCGCCCGCCCATCACATGCGCGCCACGCCAAAGGCATTGGGGCGCAACCTGCGCACCCGTGCTTCGCGGCAGGTATCAAGGCAAAATCCCAGAATTTTCCGGGTATCGCGCGGGTCGATCATCCCGTGATCCAGCATCCGACCCGAGGTGAAAAAGGCGTCGGATTGCTGATCGAAATGGCGGGTGATTGCGCCGGACTGGGCGGCGAGTTTTTCGTTGTCGACGGTTGTACCGCGTCGCTTGGCGGCATTGGTCATAACCTGTTGCATGGTCAGGGCCGCCTGTTCGCCACCCATGACCCCGGTCACCGCATTGGGCCAGGTGAACAGGAAATCGGGCCGGTACGCATACCCGCACATCCCGTAATTCCCGGCACCAAAACTGGCCCCGATATACAGCGAGATTTTCGGCACGCGCAGATTTGTCACCGCCTGGATCATCTTGGCGCCGTGTTTGATCATGCCGGCATGTTCGGTCTCGGTGCCGACCAGATACCCGGTGGTATTGTTCAGGAAAATGACCGGATGTCCCGCCTGATCACAGGCCTGCAGGAAATGCGTGGCCTTTGTGGCCCCGTCCGGATCGATCGGGCCGTTATTGCCGATCAGACCGCAGGAATGGCCAAAAACCGTCGCTTGCAGGCACAGCGTTGCGCCACCGTATCCAGGTTTGAATTCCAGAAACTCACCGCCATCAACAAGACACGCGACCACCGCGCGCACGTCGTAGGGTTTGCGAAAATCGACCGGTACGATCCCGGCCAGTTGGTCGGGGTGTCGCGACGGTTCCAAATACGATTCCGCCTCGGTGACCGAGTCCTCCGAATTCCAGCCGAGATGCGCGACCACCTTGCGTGCGATTTCGATCCCGTGCGCATCATCCTCGGCCAGATATTCGACCAGTCCGGTGGTAGTTGCGTGCATTTCGGCACCTCCCAGGACCTGATCGTCTGCAATCTCGCCGGTGGCCGCGCGCACCAGCGCCGCACCGCCAAGCATGGCCATGCCGTTGCCCCTGACCCCGATCACATAGTCGCTGAGGCCCGGTTGATACGCGCCGCCCGCCGTCGAGGGGCCATGCAGAACCGTGATCACCGGAATGCCCGCCGCGCTCAGCCGCGCAAGGCCAGCAAACAGCCCGCCGCCATGCGCCCACAGCTCGACCGTATAGGCCATGAGGTTGGCGCCAGCGCTTTCGACCAGATGGATGAACGGCAGTTTCTGACGCTCGGCGACTGCCAGCGCCCCCAGCACCTTTTCGACCGTCTTGGCCGTCGAGGCACCGGCGTTGATGCCGCTGTCATCCACATATACCAACGACCGCACACCGGAAACGAAACCGATCCCAATGATCACCGACGCGCCGGGGACCGAGGTTTCGGGGTCAGGATCATCCACCAGATACGAGGCCAGATTGTAGAGCTCCAGAAACGGCATTCCTGGGTCGAGCAGGGCGGCCAGGCGTTCGCGCGGCGAAAGCTGGCCGCGTTCATGAAAGCGGTCGCGGCGTTTTTCGGAATGCGCCAGCGCGCGGGTTTCAAGGTCCCGCAGCTTTTGGACCAATGCCAGCATGTCCGTGCGATTGGCCAGAAATTCAGGCGAATCCGGTGATGTTTGCGCTGTGAATCCGTTCACGGTGACACCCCGATCAACGATTTCGGCACCGTGATTTCATGTGCCAGCACCAGTTGCGCAAAGCCCTTGCCTTGCGGGTCCGCCCGCAGGCTGGACGTGCCGCCGCCGCCCAGAACCTGCGTCAGCACGATGTTCATCGCGGGCAGTCCGGGCAACAGATATCGTTCAATGTCGCCCGCAAGGAAGTGGCCGAATATGGTGCGAATTGCGGGTTCATCCAACCCATGCCACAGCCACGGCAGGCATTCCGGCCGGCGCGGAATGACGCCGATATTGGCATTGTCCCCCTTGTCGCCGCTTCGTGCAAAGGCCAGCCGGATCACCGGAACCCGGCATTTCCCGCCCTCGGAAACCGGAATAATCGGGGCCGTTGGTCTGGCGGGCGCGGGGCGTGCGGTGAATTCACTTTGCGCGCCGGTCTCCACATTGCCATCGTTATCCGTGATCGTGACCCTGACCCGGTCCTTGGGCATCAGAAAGGAAAACAGCGCCATTACCGGCGACGGCTTTGGCCGCGCGCCGGCAAAACCGCTGAGACCGGGCGGCGCGGACAGACCCAGCCCGGTCGCTTCTTTCAGGAACAGCGCGACGCCGCCGGCTTCCGGATGCCGGACCGCGATCTTGGCATTGACCTCGCGCGCCGGGCCAACCTGCCTGGCCGCGCCGAACTGGCTTTCGGATCCCAGAATTTCGACGCTTGTTTCGCTGAAATCCGACGCGTTCGCGGTCTTTAACGCAGCACTTGCCCGCGCCAATGCGGTTTTCGCGAAGACGGTCGCCTTTTTCTCGGCGTCGATCCCGTAGAACCCAAACAGATGCCCGCCGCGATACCCGTTCTGCCAGGTCGCGCAGGCCTTGTAGCTGTCCGTGGGTGCACGGCCCCTGGCACCGGTCACGAAAACACGGTTTTTGCCGGTCTCCTGCAACGAAACCGCCGAAAAATCGCAGATGACGTCGGCAAGGATATAGGCCTGCGGGTCTCCGATTTCATAGACCAACTGCTCGGCCACGGTGGCGAAACTGACCTGCCCGCCGGTTGCCGGGGGTTTGGTGACCGTAAAGTCACCGTTTCGCCCGATCTCGACCATCGGATAGCCGATCGAGGCAAGGTCGGCTGCCACCTCGTGCCAATCGGTGAAATTGCCCCCCGTCGCGTGGGTGCCGCATTCGATGATGTGCCCTGCAAGCGACCCGGCGGCCAGCAGGTCGAGGTCGTCGCGCTGCCATCCAAACGCATGGATCGTGGCGGCCAGGGTGACGGCGCTGTCAACGCATCGACCGGTAATCACGATATCGGCGCCGCGACCAAGCGCTTGGGCGATCGGAAATGCCCCGAGATAGGCGTTGGCGCTGGCGACGGATGCGATTTCGGGAAACGGCGTCCCCAGAAACATTTCCCTTATACCTTCGTTGCTCAGCCCCTCGATTTGCGGCATCAGATTGTCGCCGGTCACGGTTGCAACCTTCAGGTCCAGCCCCAATGCGCTGATTTCGGACCGTAGTTTATCGGCGCAAGCCGCGGGGTTCACGCCGCCCGCGTTTGATATGATCCGGACGCCTTGCCGCGCGATCTCGGGCAGGTTGGGTGTCATGGCGGCGGTCACGAAATCTGTTGCATATCCCAATCGTGCATCGCGGGAACGGGCGCGGGCCAGAATCGCCATCGTGATTTCGGCCAGATAGTCATAGACGATGTAATCGGGCGATCCATCCGTCAAAAGCTGCGCGGTGGCGTGCGGGGCATCGCCCCAGAAACCACTGGCGCCCGCGACCCTGATCATATCCTGAATTTCCGTCATTGGCCTGAAACGCACCTTGAAAAAGAACGAACGTTCGGTTTATAAATAGAGGATGAGCACAAAATTGCAACCGGTAAAGACCGTCGAACCGCAACCCGGCGACGCGCCGCGTCCGCAGCGGCAGCGAAACGAGCAGCGGGTCGCCCAGACCCGCGCAAGGATCTGCCTTGCGGTCATCGAATGTCTGGATGCGGTCGGCTATTGCGACACGTCGATCAATCTTGTGCAGGGCAGGGCCGGCGTGTCGCGCGGTGCGCTGACCTATCACTTTCCAACCAAGGAAGACATGATCGTCGCCGTCGTGGATCGGTTGCTGGATCCGGATCCAGACGCCGGTGATGCCGGTCTTCACCCGCACATCGCCCGAATTGCCGGCCGTCGGGATGGGCCGGCCGATTTCGCCCATTTGTGGGCCAAGGTCGTCAACACGCGCGAGGGCAGGGCCTTGTTCGAAATTCTGGTGGCAACCCGGACCGACAAGGCGCTGAAAAACAGGGTGCGCCCGCAACTGGAGCGGTACAATTCCGAGATCAACCGGTCGATTGGCGCGCTGTTCAGCGCGGACCACGCAGCCATTGACGAGCTTGCGACGCTCTGGACCATGTGCCGCGCGCTTATGCACGGCCTTCATGTGCAAAACCTGTTTGATCGCGACCCGCAAGTTGCCAACCGGGTGGTTCAACGATTTTCCGAATTGATCGCGCCGTTGATGACGCTGCGATAGCACGAGTGAGTGCCGGTATCAGATATCGGAAGAGACGTGTCTTTTTACCGCCTCCCAAAAATCCCGCGGATGTGACGCGCTCGTAAAGTGGCCGCCACCTTTCAGCACCTGAAACGACGCTTTCGGATTGAGGTCGCAGTATTCCGCCAGTGCCCGCGCCCCGGTATACGGGTCGTCGGGCCCCTGAAGAAACACCAGCGGCACGGCGCAATCCCGGATCAAATCTTCCATGGCGCCGGACAAGACAAGCAGGTCCGCGGTCACGCCGGCAATGGAATTGACCGCCAGTTCGTGAAACCATTCAAAGGCGGGACCCTTGCCAAATTGCCGGTTGACCGCGTCCAGATCGCCCGGGTTGCTGTTGTAAAGCCGACGGAGCACAAATTTGGCAATATGCCGATTGGACAGAATTTTACGCTGAAACTGTTTGATGGAGTATTGATAAATTCCGGAATGCGATTTCAGCCGGTGCAATCCGCCGGCAAATCTGGCGGCGAAGGTATCGTTTTCTGTTCGGTCGCGCACGAAATTGCCAGAGGCGACGATCGCGCGGCTAAACAGTTCAGGCCGCCGCGCCGCCAGCGCCAGCGCATAGATTCCCCCCATATTGTGCCCCAGAACCGGTATCTTTTTTTGGCTGAGGCCCTCGGCAAACAGTTGTAAATCTTCGAGATTATTGTCGACAAGCCTCTGCGCCCCTGCCGCACGGGACGTGGATTGGTTGTCCAGAAACCCGCACCGGATCGGCATGATCAATCGCAGGCCATGTTTTCGCAGTTCGGCATCCGCATCCAAAACGAGAAACGGAAACAGATATCCGTGCATTGCCAGCACGGGGGATCCGTCAGCGGGGCCGAATTCGAGGTATCGGACCACGCGCCCGCTGGCGACGCGTTGCAGCGAAAGCCGGGAATTTGCCGAAAAATGCCGTGCTGCGAATTTTTCAATCAGCGCGATGTCCGGCGTTTCGGATTCGCAGAGGTAAAGAAGATGGATCATCTGGCTGACCAGCAGCCGCACCAGTTCGGTCTGACCACGGCAATTCAGTTTCGCCGCCGCCGATTTCAACTGCGAGCGCTTTGTCTCGACCGAAACGCCGTCCTCCAACGCCGCAAGACCGGGATTTTTTCCGGTAATGATCTGATAAATTATCCGCTGTTCGGAAGGTGTAAGCCCCGCCTCGGCGTCAAAAAAGTTCAGGATCTGGTTGGAAATCGCTTCGGTCAGGAAAATCGCCCGCATCCGGTCTTTTGGCCGGCGTACCCATCCGGGCTGGCGATAGGGAACGCACCAAAAGTGTCCCTTGTGCCGTTCCGAAGCAAGCAGGTCGCCGGGTTTCACGTCGCCTTCCAGAACCAGTTCAGCAATTTCCGCAATGATCTTGTCTTCGCCGGAATCAGAGATGATTTCGGTGGACATCAGTTCAATCTCGGAAATTCCCGCGCGAATGAAACCGCCGTCCGGCTCAAATTCAGCCCAACGCAGTGTCCCGAATTCATGGGTCCCGGTTTGCAGATATTCCCGCACGACCGCCCGGCTTTCGCGGATCACATCCTCGCCGGGAAGCGTGGCGAAAACGTCCTCCATTGAATCGGTCAGAAGTTTCAGGCTTTGGTGCATGTGTTCCCGAAGTCCGTGATCGTCGCCAATTCATACCACACTTTCGCACATCGTTTCACCCATCTGGGTGATGCGCGGTCGCTGGGTCGATTTTACGACTTGCCCGGCCGACGGCAGTTGCGTGGGAATTGCCGCCGGCGAAAACGAAGAAACCGGTCGGTCAATCGGTTCAATCACTTTCGCTCGCGCACTGAAGGTTCGGCGGTTGACCGCAAGAATGAAACTGAACAACGAGAGGAGAATATCATGATCAGGAACACCAGACTTGGTCTTTTTGGAGCGTGTGCGATTGCGGTTCTCGCCATGGTGGGCGGCCTGTCAACGCCGGCACTTGCCGACAGCAAACCGGCTGGCGCTTCGCCGGTCAGTGGCAAGGAAGTGATTGCCATTTATTCCGGAAAGAGCTGGAAGTGGTCGAAGGGCGGAGCACATTTTTCACCGAACGGGCAGTTCAAAGCCCTGTGGCAAGCTTCGGTCGGAATCGGCAAATGGTCGGTCAACACCAAGGGTACCATGTGCTATTTGGCGACGTGGTATTGGGAAGACGGTGGATTGACGCAGCAGGAGAAAAAATCCTGTTTCAAACACGTCCGTACAAAATCCGGCGAAGTCTGGCGGCATTTTGAAACGGACGGTTGGCAGCGCCTGAAAATCGAAAACATTTCCAGCGGCGACAAATTCGGGTCCAAAATTTCCCGAATGAAGAAGAATCTCGGCATTTGAGGCGCTCTCGCGTCGGGGCGCAGATCTCTTTTGCAATTTGCCCGGACTGCCCGTGCGGCCCGCCATATGTGGCGGGTCGCAATTTGTCATCTCTCCCGTCGCACGACGAAGTCCCGCGCGGTTTCGCCCAAGGGAAAACGATGTTGGCGAAGATTTGGTCCGATTTTGGTACAGTGGTTTTTGGCTTTGGTTTTATTTCGGTTTAATGTATGTTTGCCGCGCAAGGCAAACCGACCGTAAAACATCGGTCACAAAACTCCAAAAAGGGGGGAGTTCATGGAAGAGCAACTCGCACAATTGGCGGAACAGGTCGCGGCGTTACAAGCCAGCGGCGGGACCACCAATACGGTATTCGCTGAAACCTACTATTACCTGTCGATTCCGCTGATGATCCTGATTCACGCGGGATTCCTGGCGTATGAAATGGGCGCCAGCCGGATGAAAAACGTCCTTTCTTCGGGCGTGAAAAACATTCTGGCATTCGCGTTCATGGTGCCGACATTTTACTACTTTGGCTGGTGGGTCTATTGGGCATTCCCCACAGGTATTCCCGGCGCCGCCGGCCCGAACGGCATTTCCGGTCTGGAATATGCCAACGCCATTGCGCTGGGTTGGGGTGAATCGGCCCAGTATATGGGTCCGAACATCGCCGATAACGCCTCGGGCGTTTTCTGGGGCGCGTTCACGATGTTCGCCGCAACGACGGCATCCATCATGTCGGGTGCGGTCATCGAGCGCATTCAGACGGTTGGCTTCGTGATCCTTGCCATCGTTCTTGGCTCGTTCGCCTGGGTGGTTGCGGCCGCATGGGGCTGGCACGCCGATGGCTGGATGGTGCAGAAATTCGGGGTACATGACTTTGGCGCTGCGGGGCTGGTCCACGCTGTTGCCGGGTTCTTTGCGCTGGGTGTGTTGATCAATCTCGGCCCGAGGGTCGGCAAGTTCAACGCCGATGGTTCGGCCAACGATATCGCCGGGCACAATCTGCCGCTGACCGCCGTGGGCCTGATGCTGATCATCGCCGGTTTCTGGGGCTTCCTGATGGCCTGTCTGATCGTCCCGGGCGAAGCCTGGTCGTGGTTCCCCGACAAGTTCTCGTCGATCTACGGCACACCGATGACGTTGTCAGGCATGTCGTTCAACATCCTGATGGGGATGGCGGGCGGCACCATTGCCGCGTGGATGACCACGCGCGATCCGTTCTGGATGATGTCGGGCATGCTGGCCGGGATCATTTCGGTGGCGTCCGGGCTCGACATCTACTGGCCCGGTCTGGCGTTCATCGTGGCCTTTGGCGCTGGTGCGTTGCTGAAACCTGCTGCGGCGGTGGTAGAGCGCGCGGGCATTGACGACGCGGTTGGCGCGGTCACGGTTCACGGGACCATCGGCGTTTACGGCGTGATTGCGCTTGGCGTCTTTGCCAGCGGATTTCCGTCGCTGCAAGGTGCGGCGGGCGATGCACCGACAATCAGCCTGATCGGCCAGATTATCGGGGCAATCGTGTTTGCGCTGGTCGGGTTCGTTCCGGGCTATATCGTTGCCGCGATACTGAAACCGCTTGGTCTGCTTCGGGTTCCCGAAGCGGTAGAGATTCAAGGTCTCGATCCGGTCAAGGTCGCATCCGCGGCGTACCCGGAAGGCATTCCCGCATCCGCTGCCCCGGCAGAGTAACGTTCAAACCGAAAGGAACACAAAATGGGATTTCCAGGAGCAGAAGCATCATGGGACGTCATCACCGGGGCCATGTATATGGGCGATGGTGGGGCAATGCCCGCGATCTATACGCTGATCTCTGCGGCATTGTGCGTCTACGCATTGTGGGCGGGTAATCGCAAAGAGCATTCGCTGTATGAGAACAGCAAGTAAGCCGCTCTGAAAACCGGAACTGGAAAGGGCCGCCCGCGATGGCGGCCCTTTTTGTTTGCAACATCCGATCCGCCAATTATGGTCCGGTAACGGCAAATCCGTCCGGAGGCACAGAATGACGACCGACCTTTCCGCCTATGCCAATGACAATGGCATCCGATTTTTCCTGTTCAATTTCACCGATCTGTTTGGCATGCAGCGGGCGAAACTGGTGCCCGCCAGCGCCGCCGGTGACATGCAGAAATCGGGTGCCGGTTTCGCAGGCTTTGCCGCGTGGCTGGACATGACGCCCGCGCATCCCGACATGTTCGTGATGCCCGATGCTGCCAGCGTGATCCAGCTACCGTGGAAGCCCGAAGTCGCCTGGGTCGCGGGCGATCCGTGGATGGAGGGCGCGCCGGTCGCACAGGCACCGCGCAACGTGTTGAAGTCGCTGATGGCGCGCGCCGCGCAAAGCAACATGGTGTTGATGACCGGGGTCGAACCGGAATTTCACCTGATCGATGCCGACGGTACCGACATTTCCGATGCCCGCGATATTCAGGAAAAGCCCTGTTATGACCAATCCGCGCTGATGCGGCGGTATGACGTGATTTCCGATATTTGCCAGACAATGGAGAGTCTGGGCTGGGGACCATATCAGAACGATCACGAGGACGCGAACGGACAGTTCGAGATCAACTGGGACTATTCCGACGCCCTGACCACCGCCGACCGCCATGCCTTCTTCAAGTTCATGGTCAAGGCCATTGCCGAAAACCACGGGCTGCGGGCGACGTTTATGCCCAAACCGTTCGCGAACCTCACCGGTAACGGGTGCCACGCGCATATTTCGCTATGGAACCTGGATCGAACACAGAATCTGTTTGCCGGTCCCGACGCGATGGGGCTTTCGCCCGCGTGCTATCACTTCCTTGGCGGACTGATGGCGCACGGGCAGGGGATTTGCGCGATCAGCAATCCAACGGTCAATTCCTATAAACGCATCAACGCGCCCCGAACCCAAAGCGGGGCGACCTGGTCGCCCAGTTCGGTCACCTATGGCGGCAACAACCGCACCCACATGGTGCGTATTCCCGACAAGGGCCGCATCGAATTTCGGCTGGCCGATGGTGCGGCCAATCCCTATTTGCTGGTTTCGGCGATCCTGGCGGCAGGGCTTGACGGGATCGAAAAAGAGACCGATCCCGGCAAACGGCTGGATATCGACATGTATGCCGAGCCGCACAAGGCACGCGGCGCGAAAAAGCTGCCGTTCAACCTGCTGGACGCGATCCGGGCGTTTGAACGGGACAAAACACTGGCCGCCGCATTGGGGGCCGAGTTTTCCACCGCCTTTGTAAAGCTCAAGACCGAGGAGTGGACCCGCTACACCCATCATCTGACCAGTTGGGAACGGGACCACACGCTTGACTGTTAAACCGGATCTGCCATTTCTGAACATGGCTTCGCCCGGATTTTCGACCCGTTCGGCTGTGGTATACGAGGCGCGCGATGGGCATTGGTGCGCGCGAACGCCCTATGGTCTGGCGGTTTTGCGCCACCGCGAAGTCGGGCAATTGCTGCGCGACAAACGTCTGCGCCAAGGCAGCCATGCCTGGCCGGACATGAATGGGTTGACCGGCAGTTTCGCCGAATTCTGGCAGCGCAGCATCATCAGCCACGAGGGCGAGAAGCATCGAAGGTTGCGCGCGCTGGCGGTTCCGGCGCTGGCACCGGAATTCGTGGCATCGCTTGTGCCGGCGTTCGACGCGATTGCCGCGGATCTGGCGCAGGGTATCGCATCGCCGGATGAATGCGAATTCATGGCCGATTTCAACACGCCTTTCGCCGGTCGGGCGATATGCGCACTGCTGGGTCTGCCGCAGACCAAATGGCGCGAAGTGGCCGAGGACGCCTATGCGCTGGGATATGCGATGGGTGTGGAATGCCTGCAAAAGCAGCCGATATTCAATGCGGCGTGCGACCGGTTGATGACGATGGCAGATGACCTGATGGACCGGGTCCGGTCGGGCAGGGACAACGTCAGCTATGTCGCCCGACTTGTCGCGCGATACGACGAACTTGGCTTTGACGATCCGCAGATCCTGCGCGACATGATCGTCATTTCGATCTTCGGCGGGGTGGATACGACGCGTGCGCAACTTGGTTTCGCCATTGATCTGTTCATCCGCCACCCCGATCAGTGGCGCATCCTGCTTCGACGGGCCGATCTGATCCCCAACGCAATCGAGGAAATCATCCGCACCCATCCGACGACGACCTGGAGCTCGCGAGAGGCGGTCGAAGATTTCACCTTCGGCGGGGTGAATATCCGCAAGGGCGAGACGTTGCACATGCTGGTCCACGCCTCGGCGATGGACCCGCTGGTCTGCGAAGATCCGTCGTTTGACGTATCGACACGCCGCAAGGTTCATTTCGGCTTTGGCGGGGGCGCGCATCATTGCCTTGGTCAATTGGTGGCCCGCACCGACATGGCGGCGGCGCTGCGCGCGCTGGTCGCGCGATTTTCGGGGTTTGAATATGCCGGCGAACCCGAATGGCTGCCAGACAGCGGCAATACCAGCCCGGTCCGGTTGCCGGTCAGGACCCATGCAACAATCGGTCCGACGGTCTGAGGGCAACGCGGTGCGATGCCGACGGCCGGAAGCATTCAGAACGATAAAGGCGGGAACACGGAAAATTGCAATTGCGTGGCCGCCCGGAAACGTTAGGTTCGCCGCGCGTGCGGTCATGCAACAGAATCGTCTGATGCCAACATGCGGCGCATTTGCGAACACGAACCAACCGGCGGGTCAGCCATGAGATCATTTTTCCTGCAACCAATTCTGGCAATATTGCTGGCATTGCCCGCGATGGCACACGAAATCACCCACGGGCCGCTGCAGATCATTCACCCGACGATCCCCGCCCCCCGGCCCGGCGCCAAGGCGGCGGCGGGATATATGGCGATCTCCAACAATGGTGACAGCGCGGAATATCTGCTCGCGATCGAGCCATCGTTTGCCGATGCCGCCGAGGTGCACAAATCGGAAATGCAGGACGGCATTGCCCGGATGGTGCCTGTCGGCGTGCTGGAAATTCCGGCGGACGACACGGTAGTTTTGGAGCCGGGCGGCCTGCATGTCATGTTTTTCGACCCGAAAGGACCGTTTGAGCCGGGCGAGGAATTGCCGGTGACCCTGATTTTTGAAAACGAGGGTCCCGTACCGGTGGGATTTCTGGTCGGCGCATACGGCGAAAGCCACGAAGGGCACTGACGGTCACGTCGCGCGACCCCCTTCGTTTCTGACGATCAGCCCTGCAAGGGGGGTCTGCCGCCCGCGATCAGCTCACATTCCTGATCGACGTCTCTACCGCGTGCAGGAACGACCCGGCGGACGAACTTGCCGACATCATGAGGAACGTATCTTCGCACACGCGGACGATTAACGTGCCCAGATGCTCCATATTGGTTCGGGCGACATCGTTTGTGGCAAATATCCCGGGGTCGAGGTCCAGCGGGCAAATGCGTTCGAGTGCCGCGCGGGCGCGCGGCCCCGAGATCACCAACCCGACCCACACATCCGTCTGATCGGTGGTATAGGCCGCATCCCTGATCTTGCCCGCAACCAGCGAACGCGCGTCGGGGCCGTCGTGTTTGAAAATCGCAAAAGCCTGATCCTGACCCAGCATTGCCAGCCGAACCATTTTGTCTTTGGAAAGAACCGACTTGCCGACGGCTGGAAGATCGGCCGCATAGGCGGCCTTGATCGCCTTCTTTGCGGCATCCTCGTTCCCCAGCGGCAAGGCCATCGAGACGATGGCCAGTCCCACCGCCTCGTGCAGTTCCACGCCGTCGAAGCTTTCGGAATATCCGTCTAGCGCGGGGCGGGCTTTCAAAATCATGTCAGGCACGCAGACGTTCTCCTTCCGGATCAAGGAAATGGGGCGATACGATCTCGACATCGAATTCCCTGTTGCGAACCTTGTCGACCGCACGAACGATCTCGCCCAGCCGTTGTTCGCCACGTTTGATGAAACCAAGGCCGACCGAATGGCCGAGCGACGGCGAATACGCGACCGAGGTCATCCAGCCCTGATCGTTGGCCATGTTGGCCGTATCGCCCTTGGTGATGAAATGCGATCCGGCCAGCAGCAGATTGGCGCGATCCACGGGGCGGAAACCCATCAGGCGCAGACCGTCTTGCTGATTCATGCCCTCGCGCTCGCTCAGGGTGCTGCCCATGCTGTCCTTGGCTTTCGAAACCATCTTGCCAAGGCCCAGATCGCGGGCGGATGTCTGCCCGTTCAGCTCGTTGCCGGCCGCGTGACCCTTTTCGATCC
The DNA here is from genome assembly GCA_964600965.1 of uncultured Rhodobacter sp. Taxonomy (GTDB): domain Bacteria; phylum Pseudomonadota; class Alphaproteobacteria; order Rhodobacterales; family Rhodobacteraceae; genus UBA5972. The sequence continues at coordinate 3,293 of CAZRLO010000044.1, read as the reverse complement.
GCATGACGCCCAGCGCCTCGGTCCCGTAGGGAACCGCATCGAACTCCTCGCCCGCATCGATCAGGGCGCGGATCATGTCGTCGCCGTAGCGCGCCGGAACCGCGATTTCAAAGGCTAGTTCACCCGAAAACGAAATGCGGAACAGCCGCGCGGGCGTGCCGCCGCAAACGTTGACTTCTCCGCAGGCCATGAAGGGGAAGGCCTCGTTCGAAATATCGTGATCCTTGTCGATGATTTTCCTGAGCAATGCCCGCGAATTCGGGCCGGCCACGGCAAACTGCGCCCACCCGTCCGTGGTCGAGATCAGGTGAACGTCAAGATCGGGCCACAGGCATTGCCGGGCGAATTCCATGTTGCGAAACACCGTGACCGCGTTGGCTGTGGTGGTGGTCATCACGAAATGATTTTCGCTCATCCGCGCGGTGGTGCCGTCGTCGTAGGCGATGCCGTCCTCGCGCAGCATCAGGCCGTACCGCACCTTGCCGACCGCCAGTTTGGCGAAACCGTTGGAATAAATCTTGTTCAGGAAAGTCGCGGCATCGCGGCCCTGAATGTCGATCTTGCCCAGTGTGGTCACGTCGCAGATCCCGACAGAGCCGCGCGTCATTTCAACCTCGCGGTCCACGCTGTCGCGCCAGCCCTTTTCGCCCGGACGCGCAAACCATTGCGCCCGCAGCCACATCCCAACCTCGACGAATGTCGCGCCCTGTTCGGCGGCCCATTTGTGGCTGGGGGTCAGGCGAAACGGGCGAAAATCCTTGCCGCGCGCGCGACCCGCAAGCGCCCCGATCGGAAGGGGCGTATAGGGTGGGCGAAAGATCGTGGTGCCGGTTTCGGGGATCGATTTGCCCGCCGCATCGGCCAGCACCGCAAGACCCAGCACGTTCGCGGTCTTGCCCTGATCGGTCGCCATGCCAAGCGTGGTATAACGTTTGAGCAGTTCGACCGAGCGATAGCCTTCGCGCTGGCTTTGCTTGATGTCTTTCGAGGTGACGTCATTCTGCAGGTCGATCCAGCCGCGATTCCGGCTTTGTTTTACCTGCCAGAACGGCGTGATCGAGAAATCTTCGTCCTCGGCTTTGGGGGCGGCCTTGCGGGACGCTTTGAAACCGAGGTCTTTGACCGCGTCGTTTGCAACGCTGCGCCCCTCGCCCAGTGCCGCACCCAGCGTCAGCGTGCCATTGGCAGCCCCGGCAACCGACATGCCCACCGGCAGGTCGCGGCCCGGAACAAAGGCACCGATATCCTGGCGCCAATCGGGTCGGCCGCGCTGGTGGCAGGTCAGATGAACATTGGGATTCCAACCACCGGAAACCGCCAGACAATCCGCCTCGATCTTCTGGCCGTTGGTCAGGGTGACCGAGGTCAGACCCCGCCGTCCTGCCGTATCCATCACGGCGGAACCTGTCGCGACCATCGCCCCGGAGATCGACGCATGTTCGATCTTGCGGCTGTCGATTACCGCCGAAATTTCAACGCCCTTCGCCCGAAGATCGTGCGCGGTACGCCAGCCATCGTCGTTGTTGGTGAAGACCGCAACCTTCTTGCCGGGTGCTACGCCATAGCGATTGACATAGGTGCGCACGGCACCCGCCAGCATGATGCCCGGGCGGTCGTTGTTGCCGAATGCCACCGACCGCTCGGTCGCGCCGGCGCACAGGATGGCGCGCTTGGTATAGAGCCGCCACAGAATTTGCCGGGGCTTGCCGCCGCCATCGGCCAGATGGTCGGTTACCCGTTCCAGCGCGCCGTAAATGCCGTGATCATAGGCGCCATAGACCGTCGTGCGTGACATGATCCGCACGTTATCCATTGCCGCCAGTTCCGCCAGCGCCTGCGTTGCCCATTCGGACCCGGCCATGCCGCCGACTTCCAGCGTTTCGGCGTTGAGCCGTCCGCCAAGCGCAAAATCCTCGTCCGCCAGAATGACCCGCGCGCCGCTGCGCCCGGCGGCCAGTGCCGCCGACAGGCCGGCCGGACCGGCACCGATGATCAGGACATCGCAGTGCAGGAAGCCCTTGTCGTAGTTGTCAGGATCCGGCTGCATCGACAGCTTGCCCAGACCTGCCGACATGCGGATCATCGGCTCGTAAAGTTTTTCCCAGAACGCCTTCGGCCACATGAAGGTCTTGTAGTAGAACCCGGCGCTGAGGAACGGCGACAGCAGATCCGTCACCGCCATCAGGTCGTTTTCCAGCGAACCACGGTGGTTCTGGCTGGTGGCGGTCAGGCCGTCGAACAATTCGGCCACCGTCGCCCGCGTGTTGGGTTCGGTCGCGGCACCCTCGCGCAGATGCATCAGCGCGTTGGGTTCCTCGGAACCGGCGGTAAAAATGCCGCGCGGGCGGTGGTATTTGAACGAGCGCCCGACCAACCGCTGACCGTTCGCGAGCAGTGCACTGGCCAGTGTATCGCCCGGATGCCCCTGCATCGATCTGCCGTTGAATTTGAAATCCAGAATCTGACTGCGGTCGACCAGGCCGCCGTTGATGCGATTGCTCTGGCTCATGTGCTGCGCCCCCGTGTGCGGGCCACGTCGCGGGCCAGCTCTACCTTGGAAATCTCGTGCGTCAGCGTGTTGCGCGTGACCACCAGCCACGATCGGTCGCCTTGTTCGTGATACCACAATTCCTGATGCTCGCCCGCCGGATTGTCGCGCAGGTACATGTATTCGTGGAATTGTTCCGCCGAGTCGTCGGCCTGCCAGTCGGGGCGGTCGATCAGGCTGGCGTCGCCTTTATAAACAAACTCGGCCGCATCGCGTGGGCCGAGCAATGGGTGATTGATGATCATCGTCGGATACCTCCGGAAGCAAGGATTTTCGAAAATCCTTGGCAATTTTCTTCGAAGAAAATTGCGGCAGAGCGGGTAGAAATTCGCATCGCTGGCCCCTCAATGCAGGTTGGGTTGGGCGCCCTGGCCCTTTTCATCAATCATGCGGCCGCGCCGGAACCTGTCCAGACGCATTTCGGTCGCGGTCGGGTGTGGCTCGTCGCGTGCCAGAAGATGTGCAAAACACCAGCCGGACGCGGGCGTCGCCTTGAACCCGCCATAGCACCAGCCGCCGTTGAAATAGAGGCCGTCGATATGGGTCTTGTCGATGAAGGGCGAGCCGTCCATCGACATGTCCATGAGGCCGCCCCATGACCGCAACAGGCGCACCCGCCCGATCATGGGCATGATCGCCATGCCGCCTTCGCAGACATCCTCGACCACCGGCAGGTTGCCGCGCTGGGCATAGGTGTTGTAGCCGTCGATATCGCCGCCAAACACCAGCCCGCCCTTGTCGGACT
>CAZRLO010000043.1:0-22636 GCA_964600965.1 uncultured Rhodobacter sp. | reverse complement strand
ATCGCCACCGATCAGCGTATCGTTACCTGCAAGGCCGTCAATCGTGTCGTTGCCGTCTCGGCCCTTGATCGTGTCAGCCCCGGCGGTACCCAGAATGTTGTCGGGACCCTTGGTCCCCTAGATTTCGTTTGAATTTCCCACACTCGATACCTCCACAGTTACGATAAATCTTGGTTCGGGATTCGCGGCAGTGAAAAATCCCCAACACAATCAGAGGCTTGAGGCGATAAGAATTGTCCGAATTTCAGAATTGGTCATTTCAGGCGTTGCAGGACCAACACACTACTGCCCGACGAAAAGTCCACTCTTTCAAGGCGTGCGCCCTGCTCGGGCTCTTGTGCCGGGCGATATTCCAGCCGAACCCCGAACGAACGGTAACCCTTGCGGATACTGTGATCCGGGCCTTTGACGATCTCGTAAACACCCGCGCAGGCGATGCGACCGCTGGTCGAGGTCACGAGATTGAACGAGACGCGGGTCACCCGTCGCCCGTCGTAAAGGTTACCGGGTTCCGGGCAACCGGACAGGCGGTTCTGAAGAAAAACCCCGAGATAGCTCAGAGGATCGGTTCGCTGGTCGCCCACCAATGTCGGGTCCGACATTTCGGTCCGGTCTTTGGGGGGATCGATCAGGACCGCAACCGGTTTGCCCGCCGCAAAATCGACCTTCTGGTGCCGGGATTTGAAAATGCGGTGGGATTTCGCTTCAAACAGTTTCGAAACGGGTTGGCCGGTCGCGTCCCGTGTGCCAAGCGCGCGACCGTCATAGGATGCCTGCAAAAGAAATCCCCACAGGCCGCGGGCACCACCTTTCAGCGTCACTTCGTAGTTATCCCCGGTTTCGGCATAGGTCGCGGCAAGTTCGCCAAGTCGCCAGCCATCGGCCGTTACCTGAAAGATCGCCGTCACATCCCGCGAGGCGGCGGATGCCGGCGCCAGGGCCCCGCCCGCCAGCATCGCCGTCAAAATCAACAGGCACCTGCGCATGGTTGCTCCTTTCTAGGCGGGGGTCGCAAACGCGGCTTCAAGCGCGATCTCGACCATGTCACCAAAGCTCTTTTCGCGTTCTTCAGACGGCAGTGCCGCGCCGGTGGTCAGATGGTCGCTGACGGTCAGAACCGCCAGCGCCCGCACGCCATGCCGCGCGGCCAGCGTGTAAAGCTCGGCAGCCTCCATTTCGACCGCCAGAATGCCGTGCCGCACCATCTGTTCGTTCAGATCCGCGCGCTCGTCATAGAACGTGTCCGACGAATAGATGCCACCGATATGGGTCGGAACGCCTTTTCCTGTGGACGCGTCGGCGGCCGCTTTCAACAGCGACCAGTCGGCACAGGGTGCATAGTTCAGCTCGCGCAAAATCGTCGAGCTGGGCGTGCTGACGGTCGTGGAGGTCATCGCCAATATGATGTCGCGCAACCCGACATGGTCGGCCATACCCCCGGCCGAACCGATGCGGATCAGGGTCTTTGCGCCAAAGTCCCGGATCAGCTCGTTCACATAGATTGACAGGCTGGGCATGCCCATACCCGATCCCTGAATGGTGACGGTGTGGCCGTTCCAGGTACCAGTGAAACCCAGCATTCCCCGCACTTCGTTGACACAGACGGCGCTTTGCAGAAAGTTCTCGGCCGCCCATTTGGCGCGGTAGGGATCGCCGGGCAAAAGCACGGTTTCGGCGATATCGCCGGGCTTGGCACCGATATGAATGGTCAATGTACTGCTCCTGTTCAAGGCGGGTTTTGCGGGAATTCCCGGTTGCCACAGGACCGGTTCGGCGCAAAATGGTCAAGGGGCTTTGACCGCAGCGCGCTGGTGAAAGAATATGTGCTGCTACGTCATTCGTTTGCCAGAGACAGCGAAGGGAATTGCCGGTGCGGATCGTCGCGTGGAACTGCAACATGGCGCTTCATCGCAAGATGGACGCGCTGCTGCGGCTCGACCCGGATATTGCGGTCATATCGGAATGCGCGGAACCACAGGTGCTTGAAACGCGTGGGCTTGGTGGGCTGAACACGCATAACTGCATCTGGATGGGATCGAACCCCAACAAGGGCCTTGGCGTTTTCGCGTTCAATGGTTTTCGGCTGGCAAGGCATACACCCTGTTGTCCCACGCTCAAATTCATTCTGCCGGTCCATGTGGCCGGTCGCTGCAATTTCAACCTGCTGGCCGTCTGGGCGCAAAATGCCAGCGCCGGGATTACGCGGAAACACCAGTTGGGGCCGTTGCGAAGGTCGCTGGGCAAGTACCGCGAATTCCTGGGGGCCGCGCCGCTGATCCTTGCCGGAGATTTTAACAACAATGTGATCTGGGACCGGCCGGGATGGCGGATCAACTGGATGACGACGCTGAACCAACTGGGTAATCTTGGTCAGATCAGCGCGTACCACGCGATGACCGGCGAAGAGCAGGGCAGGGAAAAAATGCCGACCCTTTATTGGCGCGATCGTAAAAAGGACGGGCCGACATATCACATCGACTATGTTTTTGTGCCGCGGGACCGGGTCGGCGCGATCCGGGACTGCCGCATCGGCAGATTTGAGGATTGGTGCGGCAATGGGTTGAGCGACCATGCCCCGGTGGTCGTCGACATTGACCTCTGACCGCCGCGCACAAGAAGGTGGAATACCGAGGCTTGGTGTCGCGAATTGCCAAGCAACCCGGCGCGGTTCGCGCGAGTATCGGGACGGTTTTGCAACAGAAAACGAAGGCGGGGCGTGACGAAATTCGAAACCTCCGATCTGCGCACGACGCGCAGGCGTACGCGCCGCTCCGGCGTCATCCCGGTTTCGTCCCCGCAGATCGTGACTGGGGCGAAACGGGAAATTCCACCCTATGATCTGGTTGGTCCCGAAGGCCTGGAACTGGTCGAGCACAAGGCCGAACAGTTGCTTGACCAGATCGGGGTGGAGTTTCGCGGCGACGATGCGGCGTTGGCGCTGTGGAAAGACGCGGGTGCCGATGTTAACGGCCGGCGCGTTCGATTTGAACCGGGGCTGGTGCGGGGTATCATCGATGCGTCGGCACCGCGATATTTTCGTCAGCACGCCCGAAATCCGGCCCGCACCATTGATCTGGGCGGCAACAAAGTGGTTTTCGCGCCGGCATACGGCATGCCATTCGTCCACGATCTGGACACGGGCCGCCGCTATGGCACGATCAAGGATTTCGCCAATATCGTCAAACTGGCCTACATGTCGCCCTGGCTGCACCATTCCGGCGGCACCGTCTGCGAACCCGTGGATCTTGCGGTCAACAAGCGCCATCTCGACATGGTTTATGCGCATCTGAAACACAGCGACAAGCCGTTCATGGGGTCGGTGACAGCACCCGAACGCGCCGCCGACAGCATCGACATGGCCCGGATCGCATTTGGCGAGTCGTTTACGGACGCGAATTGCGTGATCATGGGCAATATCAACATGAATTCACCCTTGGTATTTGACGGGGCGATGTCAGGCGCGATCCGCACCTATGCCGCCGCCAATCAATGCCCGGTCGTCGTGCCCTTCGTTCTGGGAGGGGCCACCGCGCCCGTGACCATGCCCGCCGCCGTCACGCAAGCCTATGCCGAAGTTCTGGTCGGCGTCGCGCTGGGCCAGCTCGCCCGGCCCGGCTCGCCCGCGATTTTCGGAAATTTCGTCACCTCGGTCGATCTGAGATCGGGCTCGCCCACCTTCGGAACGCCCGAACCGGTGCTGGCCTCGTATCTTGCCGGGCAGCTTGCGCGCAGGGTCGGCCTGCCATTTCGTTGCAGCGGCGGGTTCAGTGCGTCCAAACTGCCAGACGGTCAGGCGATGATGGAGACGGTGACCTCGCTTAACGCGGCCATTCTGAGCGGCGCGAATTTCGTGTTGCAGGCAGCGGGATGGCTCGAATCCGCGCTGACGATGAGCTACGAAAAACTGGTGATGGACGCCGATTATCTCGGCGCGATGCACGTGCTGCTGCGGGGGCTTGATCTTGACGAAAACGGTTTCGCGATGGAGGCCTTCGCCGAAACCGGGCCGGGCAACCATTTCTTCGGGGCAAATCATACGCTTCGCAACTTTCGGACGGCATTTTACGAAAGCGCGCTGTCGGACAATCAGTCGTTCGAAAACTGGAGCGACCGCGGCAGCAAGGACGCAATGCAACGCGCCAACGAAAAGTGGAAGCGCGATCTGCGCCAATACGAGGCCCCGCCGCTTGACCCGGCGATCGACGAAGCGCTGATCGAATTCATGGCCCGCAAAAAGGCGGGACTGCCGGATATGTGGCACTGAAAGCGGCGGGGGCCTCTTTTTGGCGAAAACCTCTGCGTGCGAAGCACCGGAAATCCGGTGCCTATTGCGCCGCCTGCGCTTCGCGGTCGGCCAGCGCCACGATGTCCGTCATGATCCGGTTCACCTCGAAATCCTTCGGCGTGTAGACCTCGGCCACGCCGAGCCCTTTCAGGGTCACCGCGTCTTCGTCCGGGATGATGCCGCCGACGACGACCGGCACGTGGCCAAGACCTGCAGCCTGCATTCGCTCCAGAACCTCTTTGACCAGCGGTATATGCGAGCCCGACAGCACCGACAGGCCCACCACATGCGCCGCGCCTTCCAGCGCCGCATCGACGATCTGTTGCGGGGTCAGGCGAATGCCGTCGTAAGAGATGTCCATCCCGCAATCGCGCGCCCGTACCGCGATTTGTTCGGCCCCGTTTGAATGGCCGTCCAGACCCGGCTTACCGACCAGAAATTTCAATCGGCGGCCCAGCCTGGCCGAAACCGCATCGACGGCTTCGCGCAGGTCGTCCAGGCCGTCGGTGCGGTTGCTCATCGCCCGGGAAACACCGGTCGGTGCGCGATATTCGCCGAAAGCCTTGCGCATCACCTCGCCCCACTCGCCGGTGGTTACGCCGGCTTTTGCCGCGTCGATCGAAGGTGGCATGATGTTCGCGCCGCTCGTCGCAGCCGCGCTGAGGGCGGACAGTGCCGCGCGCACCGCTTGCGCATTGCGTGCGTCGCGCCAGTCGGTCAGGCGTTCGATCTGATCGGTCTCTGCGGCCGGATCGACCATCATGATGCTGCCGTCGCCGCCGGTCAGCGGGCTGTTGGCACCATCGGTGAACCGGTTCACCCCGATTACCGTGGTTTCGCCGGTTTCGATCCGCCCAAGACGCGCCGCGTTGCTATCGACCAGCCGTCCCTTCATGTATTCGATCGCCGCGACCGCACCGCCCATCGCATCGATCGTCGCCAGTTCCTCGCGGGCACCGGCCTTCAGCGCCCGGACTTTGCGGTCCACCGCCGGGTTTTCGTCAAAAAGGTCATCAAATTCCAGCAGATCGGTTTCGTAGGCCAGGATCTGCTGCATCCGCAGGCTCCATTGCTGATCCCACGGGCGCGGCAGGCCCAGCGCTTCGTTCCAGGCGGGCAGTTGCACCGCGCGGGCGCGCGCATTCTTGGAAAGCGTGACCGCCAGCATTTCCAGCAGAATGCGATAGACGTTGTTTTCCGGCTGCTGCTCGGTCAGGCCAAGCGAGTTGACCTGAACCCCGTACCGAAATCGCCGCATCCTGGGGTCGGTCACGCCGTATCGGGTTTCGCAAATCTCGTCCCAAAGATCGACAAAGGCCCGCATCTTGCACATTTCGGTCACGAAACGGATGCCCGCGTTGACAAAGAACGAGATACGCCCGACCACCTGCGGAAAATCCGCCGCTGAAACCTTGTCCTTCACATCATCCAGAACCGCTGTTGCCGTGGCCAGGGCAAAGGCGAGTTCCTGCTCTGGCGTCGCACCCGCCTCTTGCAGATGATAGGAACACACGTTCATCGGGTTCCACTTCGGCACATTCTCGTAGGTATAGGCGGCGACGTCCGTGATCAGGCGCAGGCTGGGTTTCGGCGGGCAGACATAGGTGCCGCGCGAAAGGTATTCCTTGATGATGTCGTTCTGAACCGTGCCTTGCAGTTTGGTGATGTCCGCACCCTGCTCGGCGGCCGCCGCGATATACAGCGCCAGCAGCCACGGTGCGGTTGCGTTGATTGTCATCGAAGTGTTCATTTGTTCCAGCGGGATGCCGTCAAACAGCGCCCGCATGTCGCCCAGATGCGCCACCGGAACGCCCACTTTGCCGACTTCGCCCCGCGCCAGCACGTGATCGCTGTCGTATCCGGTCTGGGTCGGCAGGTCGAACGCCACCGAAAGGCCGGTCTGCCCCTTGGCCAGATTGGTGCGGTAGAGCGCGTTGCTGTCGCGCGCGGTGGAATGCCCGGCATAGGTACGGAACAGCCAGGGGCGGGTCTTGTCGTCGGTCATGTCGGGCCCCGGTCTATGGGTGTGTACATCGGATCAGCAACAAAATTACATAGCTTGCAGGAAAAGCGCAATTTCATGTCGCGTTGCATATTGCCGCAGTGCAGCATGAAGGGCAAGTACCCTTGCGCAATGCCGACTTTACGATCATCGGCATTGCTATAGTCTGGCGGCATGTTCGGGATGGTCCAAATACCCGTATGGCTGGTGGTTCTGCTCGCGGGGTTCGCTGCGATCGCCCTGTTGGATCGCCTGCTGGTTCCGTCGGTGCGCTGGTTTCTGCGCCGCCGGTTCAACCGGGCGATCCGCCAGTTGAACGATCACCTGCAATTGCAGATTCAGCCGTTCAAGCTGACGCGAAGGCGGGTGATGATCGACCGGCTGACGCACGACCCCAAGGTCGCCGAGGCCATCCGCGAATATTCCGTTGCCGAGAATATGCCGCCCGACGTGGCGGCACAAAAGGTCCAAGGCTACGCGCGCGAAATCGTGCCGTGGTTTTCGGTATTTGCCTATTACGGTCTGGCGATCCGGTTGTCCCGACTGATCTCGCAGGCGCTTTATCGGGTTCGGGTCGGTTTCATCGACGATGCGGCGCTGAAGGCGGTGGACCCGAAAGCGACCGTGGTTTTCGTGATGAACCACCGCAGCAACATGGATTATGTGCTGGTCACCTATCTGGCCGCCGAACGCTCGGCGCTATCCTATGCGGTCGGCGAATGGGCGCGGGTTTGGCCATTGCAGCAGTTGCTCCGCTCGATGGGGGCGTATTTCATCCGCCGCAAATCACGCAATCCGTTATACCGCAAGGTTTTGGCGCGCTATGTGCAGATGGCGACCGAGGGTGGCGTGACGCAGGCGATCTTCCCCGAAGGCGGCCTCAGCCTGGACGGACGACCCGGCAAGGCCAAGCTGGGGCTGCTTTCCTACATCGTGGACGGATTTGACGCCAAGGCCGGACCCGATGTGGTGTTTGTGCCGGTCGGGCTCAACTACGATCGCGTGCTGGAAGACCGGGTGTTGACCAAGGTCGATCCCGACGGAACCCGGCATTTCGAATTCAGGGTGGGTGTGTTTTTGGGTTTTGTCTGGCGGCAAATATGGCTCAGGATTACACGGCAATATTATCGCCATGGCTATGCCTGCGTCAGTTTCGGGCAACCGGTTTCCCTGCGTGAATTCTCGGCGAAATCGCGGGTGCGTTCGCAACAGAAACTGACCGAAAATCTGGGCGATCATCTGATGGGCCGCGTGGCGAAGGTGATCCCGGTCTTGCCGGTGCCTCTGGTGGCGTGCGCGCTGGCAGAGAATGACGCGCCGGCAACGCGGCTGGAAATCAAGGCGCGGTGCCATGCGCTGCTGGCCGAATTCAACGCAAGCGGTGCCCATGTTCATCTGCCGCACGACGATCAGGATTACGCGGTCGAAGTTGGCCTGCGCATTCTGGAATCGCGGCACATCCTGATTGAGACGGAAAATGGCCTGCAGGTCGTCGACCATGACCGGGATCTGGTTCGGTACTACGCTGCATCGGTCGCGCATTTGCGGCAATGATGATTGCGGCCAACGCAATTTAATTTCAGGTCCGGCCTTCGTTCAACATGAATGTTTCGCAAAACTGCGCGTTTTCGCCGCGATGTTGCTATTGCCCCAATCCCGGATAAATGACACACAGCCGCGAAACAAAACTTGACGATGATTCTGCACCGCAGCATTCTGCACTGCAGAATCGAAGCACGGAGATTGCGAAATGGCCCCCCTGGACGAGATGACCGAAATCGCGCCCTATGATGCACCCGAAAAGGATATCTACGAGATCGGGGAAATTCCGCCAATGGGATACGTGCCAAAGACCATGTATGCGTGGGCCATCCGGCGCGATCGCCACGGCGAGCCGGACAAGTCCTTTCAGGTCGAAGTGGTGCAAACGCCGCGTCTGGACAGTCACGAGGTGCTGATCTTCGTGATGGCGGCGGGTGTGAATTACAACGGCGTCTGGGCCGGTCTTGGCATTCCGATCAGCCCTTTTGATGTTCACAAGGCCGACTATCACGTTGCCGGTTCGGACGCCTCGGGCATTATCTGGGCGGTTGGCGACAAGGTCAAACGCTGGAAGGTCGGCGAAGAAGTGGTGGTGCACTGCAATCAGGACGATGGCGATGACGAGGAATGCAACGGTGGCGACCCGATGTTTTCGGACAGCCAGCGGATTTGGGGATACGAAACGCCGGACGGATCTTTTGCGCAATTTACCCGGGTTCAGGCCCAGCAATTGATGCGCCGCCCCCGGCACCTGAGCTGGGAGGAAAGCGCCTGTTACACCCTGACACTGGCAACCGCCTATCGCATGCTGTTCGGGCATCGTCCGCACACGCTGAAACCCGGCCAGAACGTGCTGGTCTGGGGCGCATCCGGCGGTCTGGGATCCTTTGCGATCCAGTTGATCAATACCGCGGGTGCCAACGCCATCGGCGTGATCTCGGACGAGGAAAAGCGCGATTTCGTGCTTTCGCTGGGTGCCAAGGGTGTGATCAACCGCAAGGATTTCGATTGCTGGGGCGTCTTGCCCGAAGTGAACACGCCCCAATACAAGGCATGGTTCGCAGAGGTCCGGAAATTCGGCAAGGCGATCTGGGACGTCACCGGCAAGGGCAACAATGTGGACATGGTGTTCGAACATCCGGGGCAGGCCACGTTCCCGGTTTCGACCTTCGTGTGCAAAAAGGGCGGCATGGTGGTGATCTGCGCCGGCACGACCGGATACAACCTTACCATGGACGCGCGATATGTCTGGATGCACCAGAAACGCATTCAGGGCAGCCATTTTGCCAACCTCAAACAAGCGGCGTCGGCAAACCAGTTGATGCTGGAGCGCCGGCTCGATCCCTGCATGTCCGAGGTCTTCCCGTGGGACCAGATACCCGATGCCCACGTGAAAATGCGCCGAAACGAGCACAAACCGGGCAACATGGCGGTTTTGGTCAGTGCGCCCGAACTTGGACTGCGAACATTCGAAGACACGCTGGAGGCGAGCCAGTCGCGGTGACGAGCGCCGGAAACAATTTGTTTCCATTTTCGAAACAATGCCGATTCGGGGCGCAAATCTTGCGCTGATCTGCAACCTAAGGGCGTTGCGGGGTTATATATTAGCGGGTTACGAGCTGTGCCCTCGCCATTTATGGGGAATATGAATCTGCGAATTTTTTACAACAATGACTCGTGCTAAGATTGAATTAACGTTTTGTTAACCAATCGCAATGAGGTTTGCCATGTCGCAGGAATGGATGATTGATGTTCTGACCGATCTAAGGAAATTTGCTCAGCAGAATGGCCTGATGGGCCTGGCGGAGCAACTGGACGATTCAATTCTGATCGCTGCGGCGGAACTGAAGCAACTGGATCCGGCACCCCTCCCGGCCCGTGAGTATGCAAAACAAAATCGTGGCGTTCCTGGAGCGCCTGGAGCAAGTGATAACATTCGATGATTTTCAGCACCTCGTCGAAGGTCTGCAATCCATCTATCATGTCGAACATTTCGTCTATCACTCGATCAACAGCGCCGGGCAGCCCTATGCGGCGCTGACCTACTCGGCGGACTGGGTCGATCACTATCTGGGTCAGGATTACGGGCGCATCGATCCGGTGGTGCTGGGGTGTTTTCAACGGTTTCATCCGGTGGACTGGAAACAGCTCGACTGGTCCGGCAAGGCTGTCCGATCCTTCATGCTGGAGGCGTCGGATGCCGGTGTCGGCAATCAGGGATTCTCCATCCCGATCCGGGGGCCGAACGGTCAGTTTGCACTGTTCACGGTCAATCACCATTGTTCCGACGAGGATTGGGTCAAATTCACCTCGGCGAATGTCAGCGACCTGCTTCTGATTGCGCATTACCTGAACCAGAAAGCGCTGGAGATCGAGCACGGCACCGACAGGATGCCGGGGCGACCGCTGTCGCCGCGCGAACTGGACGCGTTGACCCTGATCGGGATGGGCAACAGCCGCGCGCACGCCGCCGACAACCTGTCGATCTCGGAACATACATTGCGCGTCTATATCGAAAGCGCGCGGTTCAAACTTGGTGCCGCCAACACCACCCATGCGGTGGCACTGGCGATGGCACGCGGTCAGATCATTGTTTGAGCGCTTGCGTGTTGCCAACAATTTATCCCGCCGCGCCTTCGCGACTTCTTAACCCCCGATCGACTATGCCCCTCGGCATTTCAGTACGAGGGAATTCATTTGATCCGTTACCTTTATGGCGACCAGTTGGTGGCCTATCCCAGTTTGCGCGACAGCATGTTTCGCGACCGGGCACAGCAGTTTTCGAGCCGTCTGCACTGGGACGTGCAGGTCAGCGCCGACGGGTTTGAAACCGATGAATATGACGGGCTGAACCCACTTTACGTGATCCACCAGAACCCGGACGGGACGCATGGCGGATCGATGCGATTCCTGCCGACCACGGGGCGGGTGATGGTGAACGAGCATTTTCTCGACCTGATCGATGGCGTTGAAATCACCAGTCCGCTGATTTGGGAAAGCACCCGGTTCTGTCTGTCGCACGATGGCGAGGGTCCGGCGCGGATATCGGCGTCGTTGATGCTGGCGGGGGCGGCGCTGGGGCGGCGGTTTCATCTGGCCCACGCGGTTGGCGTTTTTGATGCGCGCATGGTGCGGGTTTACCGCCGGCTTGGCTGGCCGCCCGAAATCGTGGGCACGAAATGCCGCGAGGGCGCAGCGATCAGCGTCGGGCTCTGGGATTTTGCCGCAGCGCCGATTGCCGATCTGTGCCGCAACGCGCAGGTGTCCGCACAGACGCCCGAGAGGTGGTTCAACCAATCGTTTTGTGCCGGGGCCGCGATGTAACATCAGACCCGATCACGCTGGCAACCGGCATGCGCGCAAGTTAGATTTGCTGAAACATCAGGGCGCGAATTCATGCAATTTTCCGAGGATCAGGCCGAAGCCTTTGATCGCATCACCGCCGAATTGCAAAAATCCGGCATCGACCTTCTGAACCAGCAGGTCCTGCCGAAAAATGCGACCTCGCCGGCGATGATCGGCGTTCTGGGCAAGGCGGGTTCCGGGAAAACCATGTTGCTGGCGCATCTGGTCACGCAGTTGACCGATGCCGGCATCGGGCTGATATCGGGCGATTACGAAGGCCAGCGCGAACCCGACGATCGCAGCCTTGCGGTTCTGGCACCCACCAACAAGGCTTCCAGTGTTCTGCGCGCCCACGGCGTTCCGGCAACCACGATCCACCGCATTCTTTACACGCCGCTTTATGATCCGGATTACGAAAATATCGCGGCGTGGCTGGTCGGCAAAGAGACGCGCCCCGAGATCGATGGCCTGACCGACATCGCGCTGGACCGGGCGCAGGCGTTTTACGGGAACTTCAAGTCCATTCCCGGCGCGCTTGCCGCCGCCGGATTGCGCGGCTCGGATTTCATCATCGGCTGGGCCCGGCGCGAAGACCCGCTGGATATCGGATTTGTCGACGAAAGTTCCATGCTGGATGACCGGCAGTTCGACGACCTGCAATCGATATTCTCGACCCTCGTGCTGTTTGGTGATCCGGCACAGCTTGCCCCGGTCGGCCAGTCCGGCGCGATGGCATTCGACGCGATCAGCCCTGCCGATGTGACCCGGCTCAGCCGGATTCACCGGCAGGCCGACGACAATCCGATCCTCGATCTCGCCCATGCGCTGAGCGATGAAAATTTGGATTTCCCGGCCTTCGAACGAATGGTGACCGCGGCGGCCGCCAGGGACGACCGGGTCGTCATCGCGCCTCGGGTTGACGCGGACATGATGGCGCGCTCGCCGGTTCTGGTCTGGCGCAATGCAACGCGCGTTCGCCTGATAAACGCGTTCCGCGCGGCCCATGGCGCGCCCCAAACCGGGCTGTTGCCCGGCGAACCGCTAATGTGCGACGGCATCGAGCTTCCGCTCAGGCATCGCAAAAAGCGCGTCGATCTGGAGGCGCGCGGTCTGATCAAGGGGGCGCAGGTCATCTATCTGGGTGCAGGGCGCAAGCCGGGATTTTCGCGCCTGCACGTTTTTGGCGCGGAACAGCCACAGGTCAGCGTCGCCAGCATCATCAAGATCGAAGCGCCGGATCAGGAAGAACCGATTATTCCCACCGCCGCGCGCATGGGTGCTGCGTTTGTTCACGGTGCGGCGGTCACCATCCACAAGGCACAGGGATCGCAATGGCCCAGCGTTCAGGTCTTTGCGCCGGATTTATACGCCGCCGCGCAATCCGGGCGCGAAGAGGCCGGCATCGCGCTCTGGAAACGTCTGGCCTATGTGGCGATCACCCGGGCGCAACACCGATTGATCTGGGTGACGCGGTATCGGCTGGGAAAACCGGAATCCGCGCTGGGCGTCGGAGACCTCGCAAGGGACGATCCGGCCCTTCCCGCGCTTGAAGCCGATAACCCGCAGGCCTAGTATCGCGACCATCCAAGCTGGCAACCGTGGGGGAAAACGGGATATGAAATGTGTCTTTGTGCAGATCCGGTGCAAACCCGGCCGAACTTACGAGGTTGCCGACGCCATTTACGGCCGTGAAATCGTGTCGGAGCTCTATTCCACCAGCGGTGATTTCGACCTGCTGGCCAAATTGTACATTCCCTCGGAAGAAGATATCGGCAAGTTCGTCAACGACAGGATTCTGGACATTTCCGGGATCAGCCGGTCATTGACCACGATGACGTTTCAGGCGTTTTAGCGGCGCGGTCAGTTCAGGCGCAACAACCGGAAAATCGCCGAGGCCGCCCAGCCGGCCAGGATGGCGATCGCCAGCGACAGAATGCCATAGATCAATGGTTGCTGGTGGGCGAGGTTGAAGATCCAGCGTTCCAGCCCGACCTTGCGCACAAAAATATTCGTCGTGAATGCATCGACAATCCTACGGTCGCGCGTCAGGAAAATCCGGGTCAGGTAATTGCCCTCGACCAGATTTGCCGGCAACGAAATCTGCGTTCGGAACAAGGTTTCGTCGGTCAGATCGACGATGCCCGCAGATTCGGTGTAAAGGCCATTTTGCTGACGAATGCGCACGATTGCCTCGGAAAACTTACCCGCGTCGGGCACCGATTCCACGACGCCGACCGATCGGATCAGATGGTCCACGCTGATCTTGTGGCGCAGATTCTCGACCTCGCTCAACACCTGATTCAGCGGCGCGGTCGTGGCGACGGCATAAAAGCTGGGGGCCAGATCGACGTTGACGGAGTCGGTGTTGACCCAGATGCCCAGCCATTTTTCCTTGCGCCGAACCACAACCGGCGTCCGCGGACCGGAAACCGTAATGATCACTTGCAGCGGCCAGTCGTCCGGTGGCGGCGACACCCGTTTGACCGCCCCGAAAATCAGAATGCCGGTCCCATCGAAATTCGATGTGATCGCGACCCGGTTCTGGCTGAGACCGGCAACGACCTGCTCGTCAGCCGTCGCGAAAATTGGCGCGAGCGTGACAATGAAGGTCAGAAAAAGGCGGATCATCAAGGGCCACCCGAGCTCAGCGAATAAAGCTCCAGCGGTTCCTGCAACAGATCCACCCCCAGCTTGCCGGAGACCACCACGACCATCGCCGCCAACAGAATGCGCAACTGCTCGGCTTTCATCCTGTAGCCGATCCGCGTGCCGATCTGCGCGCCGATCACACCGCCAATCATCAAGAGGACGGCAAGCATCAGGTCGACGGTGAAATTGGTCGTCGCGTGAAGCAATGTCGTGAAACCGGTGACGAATATGATCTGAAACAGCGACGTGCCAATCACCACCTTGGTCGGCATTCCCAGCAGATAGATCATCGCCGGTACCATGATGAACCCGCCACCAACGCCCATGATCGCGGCAAGAATACCAACCGCAGCCCCGATCAGCAGTGGCGGTATCGCACTGATGTACAGGCCCGACGCGCGGAATTTGATTTTGAAGGGCAGGCCATGCACCCAATTGTGCTGATATCGCGGCGCGGATCGCGCGTTCGGTTTTCGCGACCGGGTGATTGCGCGCAGGCTTTCCAGGAACATCAGACCGCCGATAATGCCCAGAAACACGACATAGCACAGCGTCACCAGCAATTCGACCTGACCGATTTCCTTGAGCGCCTTGAAAATCTGCACCCCGATCGCTGAACCGACCATACCGCCAATCAAAAGTACGAAACCCATTTGCAGATCGACGGTCTTGCGTTTGAAATGCGCCAACACGCCGGAAAAAGAGGAGGCGACAATCTGGGTGGCCTGGGTTGCAACCGCGACCGCAGGGGGGATGCCAATGAAGAACAACAGCGGCGTCATCAGAAATCCGCCACCAACGCCGAACATTCCCGACAGAATGCCGACCAAGCCGCCGAGACCCAACAGCAGATAGGCGTTTACCGACACCTCGGCAATGGGAAGATAGATTTGCATGGGTCACGCCAGACGTTGAAGTGCGATTGCCTTACCTCTTTTGGGTCGATTCATTCAAGGTCCGCGCTGCGACAAATTGGGACGACTGGCGCGATATTCCCGATGCGGGTCTGCAATTCGTGCGCCATGTGCGTCGAAAAACCTGAACTATCGCTCTTTGACATA
Organism: uncultured Rhodobacter sp.; assembly: GCA_964600965.1. Classification (GTDB taxonomy): domain Bacteria; phylum Pseudomonadota; class Alphaproteobacteria; order Rhodobacterales; family Rhodobacteraceae; genus UBA5972. The sequence goes on along the minus strand of CAZRLO010000043.1, from coordinate 7,752 downwards.
GGGTTGGCCGATGGCTCGCGGCGGAATCGCCTTGCCGACAAATCCGGCCAGAATAACCACCGTCAGAATATAGGGCAGGGCCTGCGTGAACTGGACCGGAATGACAAACAGCCCGACGTCGATGTTCGGGTAAAGGTTGGAAATCGCCTCCAGCAGTCCGAACAGAAAACAGGCACCCATCGCGTGCACCGGTCGCCAGTTGGCAAAGATCAGCGCGGCAAGCGCGATATAGCCGCGTCCCGCCGACATTTCGCGACCAAAGCCCGCTGCTTGCGCGGTTGAAAGATACGCGCCCGCCATGCCGCAAAGCAGCCCGGTGATGATCAATGACCGAAATCGCATGCCAATCACGGAAATGCCCGCCGTATCGACCGAGGCGGGGTTCTCGCCGACCGCGCGCAGCCTGAGGCCGAATCGGGAGCGGTAGAGCACCCACCAGACCAGAGGCACCAGAAGAAAAGCGATGTATACCAGCGGCTTGTGCCCCGAAATCAGTTCGGAATAGATCGGTCCGACAACCGGTACATCGGCAAGCGCATCGGCGAATGGCAGGGTAACCTCGCTGAACCGGGCGTTGCCGACCAGGGTTGGCGTCTGCCCGCCCTTGCTGTAAAGCGCGTGCCCGATCACCACGGTCAGTCCCGAGGCCAGAAAGTTGATCGCGACGCCCGAAATGATCTGATCGCCACGGTAGATGATCACGGCGACGGCGTGAATCATCGCAAAAACCAGCGACGCGGCCATGCCCGCCGCTAGGCCAAGCCACGCCGACCCGGTTTCAAAAGCAACCACGGCGGCGGCAAAGGATGCGATCAGCATTTTGCCTTCAAGGCCAATATCCACGACGCCCGAGCGTTCGGAAAACAAACCCGCAAGACAGGCAAATAGCAAAACGACCGACAGACGGATCGACATGTCCAGCGTCAGGATGATCTGAAGGAAGTCCATCACGCCCTCTTTTTTCGCATACGGATGAAGAACCGTTCCAGCGGGTCGCGGGTCATGTGCACCAAGGCGCCGGTGAAGATGATGATCAACGCCTGAATGACCAGCACCATTTCGCGACTGATACCCGGCATTTCCCAAAGCAACTCAAATCCGCCCTGATTGAGGATTCCGAACAGAATGGCCGCCAGCACGATCCCGAACGGATGGTTGCGCCCCATCAGGCCCACGGCGATCCCCATGAAGCCCGCGCCCTCGACGAATTCCTTGATCAGGCGTTCCTGTTCGCCCATGACCACGTTGAGCGACAACATGCCTGCCAGCGCGCCCGAAATCAGCATCGAATAAATGGTGACGCGAAACGCCGAAATGCCCGCATAGGCCGACGCGGTGTGCGAGCTGCCAAACGCGCGTATCTGGTAGCCAAGACGCGTGCGCCAGATCAGGACCCACACCAGAAACGCCATGATCAGCGCCAGGAAAAAGCTGACATTTACCGGTGCCGATTTGAAAAGACCGTCGCCGAAGGGCGCGAATATCTCTTCGAAGGTTGGCAGATGCGCGCCTTGGCCAAAGTGTCGCGTCTCGGCGTTTTGCGTGTTCGGGTCTTTCAGAACACCGTTCAGAAGAAACCCGATGATCGCAGCCGCAATGAAATTGAACATGATCGTGGTGATGACGACATGGCTGCCGCGCCGGGCTTGCAGATAGGCCGGTATCGCCGCCCAGCCCGCACCGAAAACCGACGCGCCCAGGATCGCGGCGGGCAGGGCCAGGGTCCAGTGTGGCCACGGTACCGCCAGCAACACGATGGCCGCCCCGACGCCGCCGGCAATGGCCTGGCCCTCGGCCCCGATGTTGAAGTGCCGCGCGTGCATGGCGACCGAAAAGGCCAGCCCGGTGAAAATGAAGTTGGTGGCATAGTAAAGCGTGTAACCGATGCCCGTCGTGGATCCGAGCGCGCCCTTGATCACGAAAAACACCATATCAAACGGGTTCTGACCGATCGCAAGCACCACAAGACCCGCCGCGATGAACGCCAGTGTCAGATTGATCAGCGGCACCAGAACGACGTCGGCCCAGCGAGGCATCTTGTCCATCAAGCAGCCTCCCCGACAACACCTGCCATCAGGAGGCCCAGTTCTTTTACGTCGGTTTCAGAGGTGGTCCGTTCGCCCATCAAGCGGCCGTCAAACATTACAGCAACCCGGTCGGAAAGCGATAGGATTTCATCCAGTTCGACGCTGACCAGCAGGATCGCCTTGCCCGCGTCGCGCAGTTCGACGATTTGCTGGTGAATGAACTCGATCGCGCCGATGTCGACGCCGCGCGTCGGTTGCCCGACCAGCAGGATATCGGGGTTTCGCTCGATCTCGCGCGCCAGAACGATCTTTTGCTGGTTTCCACCGGAAAAGTTCTGCGCCTGCAAACCGGAATTTGGGGGCCGAATGTCGAAATTCTTCATTTTCGCCTCGGTGTCGCGCAGAATGGCGGCGTTATCCATCAATAGCGTGTTTTGCTGAAATTGCGGGTCGTGATGATAGCCGAAACAGGCGTTTTCCCAAGCCATGAAATCCATGATGAGGCCCAGCGTCTGCCGGTCCTCGGGGACATGGGCGATGCCACGCGCGCGCCGCGACTGGCCGTCCGAGGATCGGCCGCTCAAATCGATCTCGTTGCCGTGAACTTCGACAAATCCGCTTGCCGGGGTGATGCCGCCCAGAACTTCCAGCAATTCCGACTGGCCATTGCCAGCCACCCCGGCAATCCCCAGAATTTCACCCGCCCTCACGTCGAACGAGATACCCTTGATCCGCTCGACGCCCGCGTCGTCCCGGACCTTCAGATCGCGAACCCGCAAGCGGACATCGCCGGGGGTCGCGGGTTTTTTGTCAACCCTGAGCAGCACCTTCCGCCCGACCATCAGTTCTGCCAGTTCCGGCGGGCTGGTGTCGGCAGTTTTGACGGTCGCGGTCATTTCACCCTGTCGCATGACGCTTACGGTGTCGGTTGCGTCCATGATTTCGCGTAGCTTGTGCGTGATCAGGATGATGGTTTTCCCCTGATCGCGCAGATTGCGCAGGATGCGGAACAGGTGATCCGCCTCGCTGGGGGTCAGAACGCCCGTCGGCTCGTCCAGGATCAGGATGTCCGCGTGCCGGTAGAGCGCTTTCAGAATTTCGACCCGTTGCTGATGCCCCACCGATAGGTTCTCGATCAGCTCGTCCGGGTCCACTTCGAGTTCGTATTCACGCGCCAGATCAAGCAGATGCGACCGGGCCTTGGCCAGCGAAGGCTTCAGCATCGCGCCGTCTTCGGCCCCAAGAATGACGTTTTCCAGCACGCTGAAGTTTTCCACCAGCTTGAAATGCTGGTGAACCATGCCGATGCCCGCCGCAATGGCCGCCTGACTGTCGGGGATCACCGTAAGGGTGCCGTTGACGAATATATCGCCCGCGTCGGCCTTGTAGAACCCGTACAGGATCGACATCAGGGTGGATTTCCCCGCGCCGTTTTCGCCGACGATGCCGTGAATGGCGCCCTTGTTTACGGATATCGAAATATCCCGGTTGGCCTGAACCGGGCCGAATGCCTTGGATATGCCTTTGAGTTCAATGGCCGGGGCGGCAGTTTCCCGCCGCCCCTGTTTTCCCCCCTCTGCCATCGGTGGTTTTCCTATTCCACCGGGCAGGAATTGTCGGACATGTAGTCATGCACCACGATATCGCCGGCGATGATGCTGGCCTTGGCCGCGTCGACGGCCGCCTTGATATCCGCGGTAAAGACGCCGGCATTGTTTTCGTCCAGCGCGTAATCGATGCCGCCGTTGGCCAGACCAAGCACGTTGAAGCCCGTGGTCAGGTCCGCGCCCTCGGAAAATGCGTTGTAAACGGCCACGTCAACCCGCTTCATCATCGAGGTCAGAACCGAACCCGGATGCAGGTAGTTCTGGTTGCTGTCGACCCCGATCGAGAAAACGCCCTCGTCGGCTGCGGTTTGCAGAACGCCGACACCTGTGCCGCCAGCGGCCGCATAGACGACGTCCGCACCTTGCGCGATCTGCGCCTTGGTCAGTTCGGCGCCCTTGACCGGGTCATTCCAGGCTGCCGGCGTGGTGCCGGTCATGTTCTGGATAACCGTGGCGCTGGCGTTGGTTGCCTTTACGCCCTGCACATAACCGCAGGCGAATTTGCGGATCAGCGGGATGTCCATGCCGCCGATGAACCCGACCGTGCCGTTTGCCGATGCCTTGGCCGCAGCAACACCCACAAGATACGAGCCTTCGTGTTCGTTGAACACGACCGAGCGAACGTTGTCGCTGCCCACGACCATGTCGATGATCGCGAATTTGGTGTCCGGATATTCAGGCGCAACGGCTTCCAGCGCGCTTGCAAACGCGAAACCGGTCATGACGATCGGGTTGAACCCGGCATCGGCGAACCGGCGCAGGGCCTGTTCGCGCTGGGCCGCGCTTGACAGCTCGATATCGCGGTATTCACCGCCGGTTTCCGCTTTCCAGCGTTCGGCACCTTCAAATGCGGCCTGATTGAACGATTTGTCGAATTTGCCGCCAAGATCGTAGATGATGGCCGGATCGGCAAGAGCCGCGGTGGCGCAAAGCGCGATTGCGCTGGCAGTCCCGAGGATAAATTTCGTAAGTGACATATTTTTCTCCCGTTTTGTCATTTATTGGATCACGGATTTCGGGCAGCCCGAAATCTTTGCCTTTTGCAGATTGGCAGTTGATCGTGCAGAGATAAGAGCGAAGGGGCGAAACAGGGTCAATAGTTTTTTTACCGATTATTCAGGAAATGCCCGTTTTCGTTCCGGTTGCGCGCCGCACGCGGTCAATCCGCGGTCAGGCTGCGGGTAAATACCAACGCCGAAATCCTGAGGCCCTTGGGACCGTCGTAGTAATCCTTGCGGTGCCCGACTTCGTGGTATCCCGCGCGTTGGTACAGCGCGATGGCCGCAATGTTGGCCTGTGCGACCTCCAAAAAGGCTTGTCGCGCGCCGCACTGGCGGGCATGCGCGGCAAATGCGGCGACCAATCGGGTGCCGACGCCTTGTCGGCGCGCCGAAGGTGCAACCGCTAGGGTCAGCAATTCGGCCTCGGGCCCGGCGATGCGCCCCACCAGAAATCCGCCGGGCTCTTCGCGCAGAAAAACCCGGTCCGAACGCAGCAGGTCGCGAAATTCGGCGGCGCTCCAGGGGCGGGGCGACGTAAAGCAGCGGGCATGCAATTCCGCCAGAGAATCGTTCGTCATCATCGGTTCAGGTCCGCGATGGCATCGCATGGGGGGCGCGGATATAGACCGGGGCCGGGCGCGGTTGCGGGGTCCCAAGTCGCCGGGCGGCAATCCGGGCGATGGCGCTTGCAACGCCGAACGGCGACGCCGCCGCAATACCCCCGTACCGGGCCGCAAGATCGTCGCATTCGAACCCGACATACATGGATGGTCCGGCGAAATCCGGTTGCGAAACGCCTGATTTGGCGACCAGCGCCATGGTGGCCGGTTGCGGTTCGTTCAGCCGGCACAGAAACAGCTCGTCGCGCCGCGCGTCGATGCTGGCAACGATCGGGCGTTCCACGCCTTCGGCCAGCGCCTCGAACACCGGCACTCCGATCGCCGGAATTCCCAGCGCCAGCGCCAGACCACGCGCCGCGGAAACCGACAGCCGGATGCCGGTAAAGTTGCCCGGGCCGGTGCCGACACCAATGGCCGCAAGATCTTGCCATTCGCGGCTTGCGGATGCCAGGACCTCGGTGATCAGGGGCATCAGGCGTTCGGCCTGCCCACGGGCCATATCCTCGACGGTTTCCCGTAAGATCAGATCGCCGCAGACCAGCGCCACAGCGCAGTGGGCGGCGGATGTATCAAATCCCAATACCAGCGGGTCAGACGGCAACCGGGCGAACCTCGGTCACTTCGGGAATATAGTGGCGCAGCAGGTTTTCGATTCCCATTTTCAGGGTCATGGTCGAAGACGGGCACCCGGCGCATGCGCCTTTCATCGCCAGATAGACAATGCCGCGCTCGAACCCGTGAAAGGTGATATCGCCGCCATCCTGTGCCACGGCGGGTCGCACGCGCGTATCAAGCAACTCTTTGATCTGGTTGACGATTTCGCCATCCGGTCCGTCATGCGCGCTGTGATCCGAGCGCGCTTGCGCGGCCTCCACCGCCGGAAGCCCGGATTGGTAATGCTCCATGATCGCGCCCAGAATCGCGGGTTTCAGGTGATTCCAGTCGAGATCTTCCTGCTTGGTGACGGTCACAAAGTCGTGGCCCAGGAAAACGCCGGTCACGCCGCCAACCCCGAACACCCGTGCCGCCAACGGAGAATTTTCCGCCGTTTCGGGCGCGGTGAAGTCGGCGGTTCCCGATTCCAGGACGCGCTGGCCCGGCAGGAATTTGAGCGTCGCGGGATTGGGGGTGGATTCGGTCTGGATAAACATTGGATTTCCTTTCGATCCTGACTAGGGATATGTCGTTCCCAAGCAAAATTGTCAAGTTCATTAGAATGGTTCTAATCTTCCCGCCCGAATTGCCGAACCACATCGCATGGCGGGCATCGGTCGCGCCTCCGGTGCGCAAGACCAGCCGATTGCGCGGGATCAAGGGCGCAGCCCGCCGCGCCTCATTGGTCCGTCCCCCGGCACGGCGATTGGCCAAGGCGGGCGCAACCAAATTTGGGGTCGCGCTCTTTTTGCCGGGATAAAGGGACCGTAACCAGCGCCGGTTCACCGCACCACGGCCCGTCGAAGCGCGGCTCTGTGGGCGTCAAGGACGAGGCTCGTCAGGAACCTGAACCGTTCGACAGAGCGAGGTCGGTCATTGGGTCCGTCGGTTCTAATCTGCCGACCAAGCGACCGTACCGGCATGGCGGGTCGCCGAAGGCGTCTCTGGCTGCGCCTTTGCGCGTGCAATGCATGAATTCAAAGGCGATCTTTGCATCACCCGGCCCGGGTTCAGGGTCCGCAAGGAAAGCTGTCGGCAGAAACATTATCCAGCTTTCCCGGATCACTTCGTGTTCAGGCGGGCGGCCTTAACTGACCGAGATGATGGCCTCTTTGCCCATCGCGCCGGGAACGATCGTTACCGGGATCGGCAGGGTGCCCGACCGGCGCAGCATGTGCGTGACCAGCGGACCCGGCCCCTCTTTGCCGACTCCGGCACCCAGTACTAGCACACCGATTTCCGGCGTGTCCTGAACGAAATTTATGATTTCGTCCTCGGGCTTGCCTTCGCGTATCTCCAGTTCCGGCGTCACGCCTTCCTTGTCCTGCATACGCTTGGAGAATACGTCGAAATGCGCCTGAATACGGTCGCGCGCCTCTTCTCGCATGATGTCGGCGACTCCGATCCAATGGTTGAACTCGTCCGGAGGAATGACGGCCATGATCGTGACCCCGGCATCCGTGTGGGCCGCGCGCAATGCAGCAAACCGCATCGCGTTCAGGCATTCCGTGGTGTTGTCCATGATCACCAGAAACTTTCGCATCTCACCCCTTTCCCCAGTTGCCGACAGCATTGTCCAACTGCGAAGTTGACGCAAGTGCCGGTTGGTCATCTGCGGCACGAAGTGCCATCCGGCGATTATCCCTTGTCGGAATGTGCCCAGTCCCAATACAGCTCCCGCGCTCGCCGCGCGACCGGCCCGTGTTGATAGTCGGTCCCGTCAAATGCCGTTACCGGCATGATTTTGGTCATGTTTCCCGAAAGAAACACCTCGTCCGCCGCGTGAAAATCGGAGTAGGACGGCACGGTTTCGTGCACTTTGGTTCCTGTTTAGCGCAACAGG
>CAZRLO010000042.1:0-22636 GCA_964600965.1 uncultured Rhodobacter sp. | reverse complement strand
CAATGTTTACATGCGGCTTCGTACGATCAAACTTTTGTTTTGCCATTTTGGCCTCCTCTGGTCTCGGGCGGTGCGTGCAACCCACGCACCTTACAAATTTGCGCCCGTCGGGCGCGTGGCGTCTCGCCTCATGCGAATTTCGCCTGGATTTCTTCGCTGATATTCTGCGGTACACCGTCGTAATGCGAGAACTGCATCGTGAAGTTCGCGCGGCCCGACGACATCGAACGCAGGGTGTTGATATAGCCGAACATGTTGGCCAGCGGCACCCGCGCATCGATGGCAATGGCGTTGCCGCGCGTATCCTGCCCCTGCACCATGCCGCGACGTGATGTCAGGTCGCCGATGATGCCGCCGGTGTATTCCTCGGGCGTGACCACCTCGACCTTCATGATCGGTTCCAGCATCTTGGCGCCGGCCTTTTTCAGGCCCTCGCGCATGCCCATGCGTCCGGCGATTTCAAACGCCATCACGGAACTGTCCACATCGTGGTATTTGCCGTCGATCAGCGCGACCTTGAAATCGATGACCGGGAACCCCGCCAGCGGGCCGCTGTCCATCACGCTTGCGATGCCCTTTTCGACTCCGGGAATGTATTCCTTCGGGATCGAGCCGCCAACGACGCGGGATTCAAAGCTGTATCCTTCGCCCGGCTCCACCGGCGAGATGACCATTTTCACCTCTGCGAACTGGCCCGAACCCCCGGATTGTTTCTTGTGCGTATACGAGATTTCGGCCTCGTGGCTGATCGTCTCGCGATAGGCGACCTGCGGTGCCCCGATATTCGCCTCGACCTTGAATTCGCGTTTCAGACGATCCACCAGGATATCCAGATGCAATTCGCCCATGCCCTTCATGATCGTCTGACCGCTTTCAAAATCGGTCTCGACCCGGAACGAGGGGTCTTCGGCCGCGAGACGCGCAAGCCCGGTCGACATTTTTTCCTGATCGGCCTTGGTGCGGGGTTCGACTGCGATCTCGATCACCGGATCGGGGAAGGTCATGGTTTCCAGAACCACGGGTTTCTGCACGTCACACAGGGTATCGCCAGTCGTGGTTTCCTTGAGACCCGCCAGCGCGATGATGTCTCCGGCAAACGCCTCGGTGATTTCCTCGCGGTTGTTGGAATGCATCATCATCATGCGGCCAACGCGCTCTTTCTTGCCCTTGGTCGAATTCAGCATGCCGTCGCCCTTGGACAGCTTGCCCGAATAGATCCGGGTGAAGGTCAGCGAGCCGACAAACGGGTCGTTCATGATCTTGAAGGCCAGGCCGGAAAACGGCATGTCGTCATCGGCCCGGCGCGCGATATCGCGGGTTTCGGTTTCGTCACCGGGCTTGAAGCCCATGTAGTCCACAACGTCCAGCGGCGTCGGCAAAAAGTCGATCACGGCGTTCAGCAGCGGTTGTACGCCCTTGTTCTTGAAGGCCGAGCCCGCAAGGATCGGCACGAACGCCATTTCGATGGTGCCCTTGCGGATCAGCCGGCGCAGAGTATCAACGTCCGGCTCGTCGCCCTCCAGATAGGCTTCCATGGCGTCGTCGTCCATTTCGACGGCCATTTCGATCATCTCGGAACGCATCTCTTCGGCCTTGTCGCGCAACTCGTCGCGCACATCGCGCAGCTCCCACGACGCGCCGAGGTCTTCGCCGGCCCACACCCATTCTTTCATGGTGATCAGGTCGATGATGCCTTCAAGTTCGGTTTCGGCACCAATCGGCAACTGAATCGGCATCGGGTTGCCGCCGACCCGCGATTTGATCATCTCGACGCAGTTGAAAAAGTCAGCCCCGATCTTGTCCATCTTGTTGACGAACACGATGCGCGGCACCTTGTACCGGTCGGCCTGGCGCCAGACGGTTTCGGTCTGCGGCTCGACCCCGGCATTGGCGTCAAGCAAGGCGATCGCGCCGTCAAGAACCGCCAGCGAACGTTCGACTTCGATGGTGAAATCCACGTGTCCCGGCGTGTCGATGATGTTCATCCGGTGCTTTGCGGTCTGGTCGGTCACGCCGTCCTCGGTACGCGACCAGAACGTGGTGGTGGCAGCCGAGGTGATGGTGATCCCACGCTCCTGCTCCTGCTCCATCCAGTCCATGGTCGCGGCACCATCATGCACTTCGCCGATATTGTGCGACTTGCCGGTATAAAAGAGGATCCGCTCCGAGCAGGTGGTCTTGCCCGCATCGATATGCGCCATGATGCCGAAATTACGGTATCGGTTAAGAGGATATTCGCGTGCCATCTTCCCGGAGCCTTCTAGGTTTTACCAGCGATAATGGCTGAAGGCTTTGTTCGCCTCGGCCATTTTGTGGGTGTCTTCGCGTTTCTTCACGGCCGAGCCGCGCGAGTTCGCTGCGTCCAGCAATTCGGACGCCAGCCGCTCTTCCATCGTGTTTTCATTGCGCGCACGGCTGGCCTTGATCAGCCAGCGGATCGCCAGTGCCTCGCGGCGTTCGGGGCGCACTTCGACGGGGACCTGATAGGTCGCGCCGCCCACCCGGCGGGAACGAACCTCGACCGCCGGCTTGATGTTTTCGAGCGCTTCATGGAACACTTCGACGGGCGCACGCTTCAACTTGCCCTCGACGCGTTCCAGCGCGCCATAGACGATGCCCTCGGCGACGGATTTCTTGCCGTCCAGCATCAGGTTGTTCATGAATTTGGTCAGCACCGCGTCGCCGAATTTGGCGTCTGGCAGTACTTCCCGTTTTTCGGCGCGATGGCGTCGTGACATCTCTGGTTTCTCTTTCTGTCTCTTCCGTTGTCATCCCCACGAAAGCGGGGACCTAATTCCGTATGAGATCCCCGTTTCCCCGGGGATGACACCTGCGTGTCACTTCGGCCGTTTCGCGCCGTATTTCGAACGTCGCTGCCGGCGGTCCTTGACGCCCTGCGTATCCAGCACACCGCGCAGAACGTGGTAGCGCACGCCGGGAAGGTCTTTCACCCGGCCACCCCGGATCAGCACGACCGAGTGTTCCTGCAGGTTGTGGCTTTCACCGGGAATGTAGCTGATGACCTCGAATCCATTGGTCAGGCGCACCTTGGCAACCTTCCGCATGGCCGAGTTCGGCTTTTTCGGTGTCGTGGTATAAACGCGGGTACAGACGCCACGCTTTTGCGGACAGCCCTGCATGTGCAGCGACTTGGAGCGTTTCACTTTCGGTTGCCGCGGTTTGCGGATCAACTGTTGGATCGTTGGCATTCGGAAACCCCGTTTTACCCGTTTCTGTCTCGTCTTTGCGCGTAACCCTGCGGCAACGCGCCAAAGCCGCCAGCGCCCCCCTAATTTTCTTCGGGAAACGCCGCGGCTGGAATTCCAGAGGATCAGAACGCTACCGCCCGGATCATGACCGCCAAATTGTGGCTTTGTCTGCGAAAAAGCGTTAACCCCTCCGGCAGATAGCGGGCGTATAGGCGGAGTCGTGAGGGGTGTCAACAGGCCCGCAGGCAAGGGCGCGACATTCCGATTTCAATTCGCGGTTCCCACCGGGTTTCAAGGCTTCGGGCGGTGGGCGATCCGTTCGCGGTAAATGGCGTATATACCGGTCAGAACCACGATCATCCCGCCCAGCAGGGTGGGCGCCGCCGGAAACTCGCGGAACACAAGAAGGCCCAGCAGGATGGCCCAGATCAGGGATGTGTAGCGAAATGCGGCGACAAAGCCGATCTCGCCGACGCGCATGACCATCACCGCCAGCGTATAACCCGCGACAATGAAGATCGCGGCCGCCCCCAGCGACAGCATGTTCGCAAGCGACACCGGCTGCCAGTCGGCGAACATCGTCACCACGGCGCCCATCGTGGTGACCGCCAGCGCGGTGACCAACGCGACCGTCAGGGACGGCACGTCCCGCGACAACCGCCGCGTCGTCAAGTCGCGCACGACCACGAAGGCGACGGCAACCAGTGCATAAATCGAAAAGGCATCGAACCCGGCGCTGCCGGGCCGGATAATCAGCATCACGCCAAAAAAACCGATCGCGATGGCGCCATACCGCCGCCAACCGACGGATTCCTTCAAGAAGACCGCACCTGCCAGCGTGATTGCCAAAGGCAGGGCTTGCAGGATCGCCGTGACATTGGCCAGCGGCATGTGGAAAAGCGCGGTCAGAAAAAAGGTGGTCGCGCCGAGTTCGGCCAACGTCCGCAGGCCGACCAGCCGCCGGTCGTGCGACGAGATGCGCCAACGAAGCCGCCCGCTTGCCAGTCCCAGCGATAACAGCAACAACGAGGTTACCACCCCGCGAATGAAAATCGCCTGAAACAGCGGCAATTCTCCGGCCACCAACTTGATGAACGTGTCGTTCACGGTGAACGCCGCCATCGACCCCATCATCAGAAACGCGCCGCGTGTGTTTTCGGAAAGGATCAAGACCGGCACCTGCATTCTTGCCGGACGAAGTTGTTACCCGGATACGCTGCAGGTGCAACCGGCAATCCGGTCGTTCGGTGCAGGTATGCGGTATCCGGCATTCACGGGGGTTCGTCGGGCGAAGTCGGGTCTGCACGACCGTCGCATGCGGGTCGGTGCCCGCCGCGCTTGACTGCCGTTTCGCTCAGCCGATGTTCTTGTCCACCGGCGGTGTCACATCAATCGAATTCCCGGTCCTCGTCAAGATTTCGCGGGCACTTCAATCAGCATTCCGCATGCGCCACTTGTGGTTGTTCGCTTTGCTGCCGTGATCGTGGACAAGCATATAGACGGCCTTGCCGTTGAAGGAGACAAGCATGCATTTTCCCTTTTTGCCATCCCATTCCGTGCAGTATCTGTTTCCGTCCAACCACCATTTTCCGGTATCTTTGCCAACCTTTATGGTTCCGTCGGCCCGATATTCATAGGTTGTTCCATTAATCTTGAAGCGGTGGCCCGTCAAAAAAGCCTGCAACTCGCTCTTGGTCAGATATTTCGTGGCCGCGCTCGCAATATCGGCGCTGCCAAACAAAAATACCGAAACGGCCATGGCGCCAACGATGCCGCCGCCAATGAATCTGCCCAAGGTGTTTGCAACTTTCATATTTTTCTCCCATTATTGCACCGGCCAGCGCATCGAGCAATTTACGACCGGACTCGTTGAACCATATCTTACAACACCACACAAGGTTGGTGCCATCAACCCCCTTAAACCGGTGCGCGCCGAAGTGTTGCCATCACCGGTTTTGCCCGGACAGGCGGGATCAAACGCGATTGAGGTGCCGGATGTTTGCGGGCAGCGAGGATCGGACTTGCCGGTGCGTCACCGGATACCTCACTTGCCCGCGCGTCACCGGAAAATGAAAACCCCCACCGTTGCCGGCAGGGGTTTTGTGGATTTGGCCGTGGGTCGGACAATTGTCCGACCTGTGGTGCGGGCTTTCCGGCGGTCGCGTCAGGGCTGGTCTTCGCCGCCCGTTTCTGGTGTGTCGACCAGTCCCAGATCGTCGTTTTCGGCCGGCGTTTCGTCGATGTTGAACGCCGCCGCCGGATCCAGGTCATCTTCGACCGGGGCCAGCAGCGCCGCCGCTGCTTCGGCTTCTTCGCGGCGCTGTTCGATGATCTCGGCATCACGCGACGCCGCGACGCGACGCACTTTTTGCGTTGCCCCACCGGTGCCTGCCGGGATCAGCCGACCGACGATCACGTTCTCCTTGAGGCCGATCAGCTTGTCGCGTTTGCCTTGTGTCGCAGCTTCGGTCAGAACGCGGGTCGTTTCCTGGAACGAAGCCGCCGAGATGAACGAGCGGGTCTGCAGGCTGGCCTTGGTGATCCCCAACAGGATCGGGCCGCCCTTGGCCGGTTCCTGACCGTTGGCAATCGCCTTTTGGTTCACGGCGTCGAATTCAGCCTTGTCGACATGTTCGCCCTTCAGCAACGTCGTGCCACCGGACGCGCTGATCTCCCATTTCTGGAGCATCTGGCGCACGATCACCTCGATATGCTTGTCGTTGATCTTGACGCCCTGCAAACGATAGACATCCTGCACTTCGTCGATCAGGTAATCGGCCAGCGCCTCGATCCCCATGATTTGCAGGATATCGTGCGGTGCCGGGTTGCCGTCCATGATGTATTCACCCTTCTGGACGAAATCACCTTCCTGAACCGGAATGTGCTTGCCCTTGGGCACCATGTATTCGACCGGCTCCAACGCTTCGTCCGCGGGAACAATCGCGATGCGGCGCTTGTTCTTGTAGTCGCGCCCGTAACGCACGTACCCGTCGATTTCGGCGATGATCGCGTGGTCTTTGGGCCGCCGCGCCTCGAACAATTCCGCCACGCGGGGCAGACCCCCGGTGATGTCCTTGGTCTTGGCACCTTCGCGCGGAATACGCGCCAGCACATCGCCTGCCCGGACGTCCTGCCCGTCTTCGACCGACAGGATCGCGTCGACCGACATGGCATGGGTTTCCGGGTTGCCGTTTTTCTGGCGCACGGGTTCCCCTGTTGCCGGGTCCATCACGATGATTTCCGGCTTTAGTTCATTGCCTTTCGGTGCTGCCCGCCAGTCGGTGACGATCTTCTGGCTTATCCCGGTCGCATCGTCGGTTTCGTCGCGGATCGAGATACCCGCCGTCAGATCGACAAATCTGGCGACCCCGGCAACACCGGCGATGATCGGCAGGGTGAACGGATCCCATTCAAACAGCTTGTCGCCACGTTTGACCTTGGCCCCTTCCTTGACCAGCAGCCGCGAGCCATAGCCCATTTTGTGCGATGCCAGTTCGGTACCGTTGCCGTCCTCGACCGCCAATTCCATGTTCCGCGCCATGACGATCTGGTCGCCATCGGCATTGACGATGACGTTTTCGCCGCGAAACACGATTTTCCCCTCGTGGCTGGCTTCCTGGAACGATTGCTGGCCGCCTTGCGCGATCCCGCCGATATGGAAGGTCCGCATGGTAAGCTGCGTGCCGGGTTCGCCGATGGACTGCGCGGCGATGATGCCGACAGCCTCGCCAAGGTTGACGCGTGTGCCGCGGGCCAGATCACGCCCGTAACATTGGGCGCAAACACCCTCTTCCGCTTCGCAAGTCAGGGGCGAGCGCATGGCAAACGACTGAACGCCCGCGGCTTCGATCAGATCGGCGGTACGCTCGTCGATCAGTTCGCCCTCGCGGCACAGGATTTCGCCAGAGCCCGGACGCAGGACATCCACGCCCGCGACGCGGCCCAGAATGCGCTCGGACAACGAGGCAACGACCTCGCCATCATTCACCGCCGCCTGCGCCGTGATCCGCCGCTCGGTACCACAATCGTCCATCCGGACGATGCAATCCTGCGCGACATCGACCAGACGCCGGGTCAGATAGCCCGAGTTCGCGGTCTTGAGCGCCGTATCGGCCAGACCTTTCCGCGCGCCGTGCGTCGAGTTGAAGTATTCAAGGACGGTCAGGCCTTCCTTGAAGTTCGAGATGATCGGCGTTTCGATGATCTCGCCCGAGGGTTTGGCCATCAGGCCGCGCATGCCGCCAAGCTGTTTCATTTGCGCCGGCGAACCCCGCGCACCGGAATGCGCCATCATGTAGACGCTGTTGGGTTCCATTTCGGCCCCCGCATCGTCCCGTTTCATGGCCGAGATTTCGCCCATCATCGCGTCGGCAACCGTGTCCGAACATTTCGACCATGCATCGACAACCTTGTTATATTTCTCGCCCTGGGTGATCAGGCCGTCCATATATTGCTGTTCGAATTCCTTGACCTGTCCGCGGGTTCCGTTGACGATGTTCCACTTGCTGTCTGGGATGACCATGTCGTCCTTGCCGAACGAAATGCCCGCCTTGAACGCCTCTTGAAAACCCATGCGCATGATCTGATCGCAGAAAATGACGCTCTCTTTCTGACCGCAATGGCGGTAGACCGTGTCGATCACCTCGCCGACTTCCTTTTTGCGCAGCAGGCGGTTCAGGATGTCAAACGGTGCCTTGTGATTGAGCGGCAGCAACGCGCCAAGCCGAACCCGGCCCGGCGTGGTTTCAAAGCGCTGCTGGATGGTGGCGCCATCCTCGTCCACCTGCGTTATCCGGCAGGTGATCTTGGTATGCAGATGCACGACACCCGCGTTCAGTGCGTGGTTCACCTCTTCGATCGAGCCAAACACCATGCCCTGACCGATCTGACCCTCACGTTCCAGCGTGATGTAATAAAGGCCAAGGATCATATCCTGGCTGGGCACGATGATCGGCTTGCCGTTTGCCGGCGACAGGACGTTGTTCGTCGACATCATCAAGACGCGCGCTTCAAGCTGGGCTTCCAGCGACAGGGGCACGTGAACGGCCATCTGGTCGCCGTCAAAGTCAGCGTTGAAGGCCGAGCAGACCAGCGGGTGAAGCTGGATCGCCTTGCCTTCGATCAACACAGGTTCGAACGCCTGAATGCCAAGCCGGTGCAGTGTGGGCGCGCGGTTCAGCATCACCGGATGTTCGCGGATGACCTCGTCAAGGATGTCCCAGATCTCGGGGCGTTCCTTTTCGACCAGCTTTTTGGCCTGTTTGACGGTCGAGGACAGTCCTTTCGCCTCGAGCCGGGAATAGATGAACGGCTTGAACAGCTCCAGCGCCATCTTTTTGGGCAGACCGCATTGATGCAAGTGCAGTTCCGGGCCGGTCACGATGACCGAGCGGCCGGAAAAGTCGACCCGTTTCCCCAAAAGGTTCTGACGGAAGCGGCCTTGCTTGCCTTTCAGCATGTCCGAAAGCGATTTCAGCGGGCGTTTGTTCGACCCGGTGATGACGCGACCACGACGGCCATTGTCAAACAGCGCGTCAACCGACTCCTGCAACATCCGTTTCTCGTTGCGCACGATGATATCCGGCGCGCGCAGATCGATCAGACGTTTCAGACGGTTGTTGCGGTTGATGACACGACGGTAGAGATCGTTCAGGTCGGATGTTGCAAACCGACCACCATCCAGCGGCACCAGCGGGCGCAGCTCGGGCGGAATGACAGGGATCACTGTCATCACCATCCATTCCGGGCGGTTGCCGCTTTCAAGGAAATTCTCGACCACTTTCAAGCGCTTGATGATCTTTTTCGGTTTCAACTCGCCGGTTGCGACCGACAATTCATCGCGCAGTTGCGCAGCCTCGGCATCCAGATCGATCTGGCTGAGCATCTCGCGGATCGCCTCGGCCCCGATGCCGGCATTGAACGCATCGGCACCATATTGATCCTCGGCGTCCAGGAATTCTTCCTCGGTCATCAACTGGCCATGAATCAGGTCGGTAAGGCCCGGTTCGATCACCACGTATTGCTCAAAATAAAGGATGCGTTCCAGATCGCGCAGCGTCATGTCCAGCATCAGGCCGATGCGGCTGGGCAGCGATTTCAGGAACCAGATATGGGCGACGGGTGCGGCCAGATCGATGTGACCCATGCGTTCGCGGCGGACCTTTTGCAGCGTGACTTCGACGCCGCATTTTTCGCAGGTGACGCCGCGATATTTCATGCGTTTGTATTTGCCGCACAGACATTCATAATCCTTGATCGGGCCAAAGATACGCGCGCAGAACAGACCGTCGCGTTCCGGTTTGAACGTGCGATAGTTGATGGTTTCCGGTTTCTTGATCTCGCCGAAAGACCAGCTCAAAATCCGCTCGGGCGACGCCAGCGAGATTTTGATCTCGTCAAAGGTTTTCGGGGCCTGGACCGGCGCGAAGGGGTTATTGGTGATTTCCTGGTTCATTTTATGATCCTGATCTCAATTTCCAGATTTGAGTGGGGCGCAAACGCCCTCACTCCGTCTCCGCGTCCAGCAGCTCGATATTCAGACCGAGCGAACGGATTTCCTTGACAAGGACGTTGAACGATTCCGGCACACCGGCCTCGAAATTGTCCTCGCCCTTCACGATGGCTTCGTAGACCTTGGTCCGGCCCGCCACGTCGTCCGACTTGACCGTCAGCATTTCCTGCAAGGTGTAGGCCGCGCCATAGGCTTCCAGCGCCCAGACCTCCATCTCGCCGAAGCGCTGGCCGCCGAACTGCGCCTTGCCGCCCAGCGGTTGCTGGGTAACGAGCGAGTACGGCCCGGTAGAGCGCGCGTGGATCTTGTCATCGACCAGATGGTGAAGTTTCAGAAGATACTTCATGCCAACCGTCACGGGGCGCGCGAACTGCTCGCCGGTGCGCCCGTCAAACAGGATCGACTGGCCCGAGCTTTCAAACCCGGCCTTGATCAGCGCCTCGTTCACGTCGCTTTCCTTGGCGCCATCAAACACCGGGGTCGCGATCGGCACGCCTGCGGTCACGTTTCCGGCCACTTCCAGAAACTTGCCCTTATCCATGCGCTTGAACACTTCGCCGTAAAGGTCGTCGCCATAGGCTATCTTCATGGCTTCCTGTACCGGGTTCATGTCGCCCGAGCGTCGGTATTCCTGCAACCCTTCGTCGATCGACTGGCCCAGACCGCGCGCGGCCCAGCCCATGTGGGTTTCAAGGATCTGCCCGACATTCATCCGGCTGGGAACGCCCAGCGGGTTCAGACAGAAATCAACCGGCGTGCCATCGGCAAGGAACGGCATGTCTTCCTGCGGAACAACGCGGGAAATGACGCCCTTGTTGCCGTGGCGTCCGGCCATCTTGTCGCCGGGTTGCAGTTTGCGTTTCACGGCGATGAAGACCTTGACCATCTTCATGACACCCGGCATCAGATCATCGCCCCGCCGCACCTTTTCGACCTTGTCGTCGAACCGGGCGTCCAGCGCATTTTTCTGCAGGTCGTATTGCGCGTTCAGGGCCTCGACCCCGGCGGCTTCCTTGTCGTCGCCAAGCGCCAGTTGCCACCATTGGCCGCGCGACAGGCTGTCGAGCAGCTCTTCGGTGATTTCCGACTTGGATTTGACCCCTTTCGGCCCCTTGACGGCAATCTTGCCCAGAATCATGCCCTTCAGACGGGCATAGATATTCCGGTCGAGAATCGCCAATTCGTCGTCGCGGTCGCGCGAAAGCTGTTCGACTTCTTCGCGCTCGATTTGCAGCGCGCGTTCGTCTTTTTCAATGCCGTGGCGGTTGAAGACCCGCACTTCGACGACCGTGCCATAATCCCCCGGCGGCAGACGCAACGAGGTGTCGCGGACATCGCTGGCCTTTTCACCAAAGATCGCGCGCAGCAGTTTTTCCTCGGGCGTCATCGGGCTTTCGCCTTTTGGCGTGATCTTGCCCACCAGAATGTCCGCAGGGCCAACTTCGGCGCCAATGTAAACGATCCCGGCTTCGTCGAGGTTGCGCAGGGCTTCCTCGCCGACGTTCGGGATGTCGCGGGTAATCTCTTCGGGCCCGAGCTTGGTATCGCGGGCGGCAACCTCGAATTCCTCGATGTGAACGCTGGTGAACACGTCGTCTTTCACGATGCGTTCCGAAATCAGGATCGAGTCCTCGTAGTTGTAGCCATTCCACGGCATGAACGCGACCAGCGTGTTCTTGCCCAACGCCAGTTCGCCCAGATCGGTCGAAGGACCGTCGGCCACGACTTCACCTTTGGAAACACGGTCGCCCACCTTGACCAGCGGGCGCTGGTTGATGCAGGTGTTCTGGTTGGAGCGCTGGAATTTGCGCAAGCGGTAGATATCGACACCCGGATCGCCCGGTTCCAGATCGTCGGTCACGCGCACAACGATGCGCATCGCGTCCACCTGGTCGATGATACCGCCACGGCGTGCCACGATCGCGGCCCCGCTGTCGCGGGCCACCACGCTTTCGATGCCGGTGCCGACAAAAGGCGCCTCGGCCTTCAGCAGCGGCACCGCCTGACGCTGCATGTTCGAGCCCATCAGGGCGCGGTTGGCGTCATCGTTTTCCAGAAACGGAATCAGCGAGGCCGCGACCGAAACAAGCTGCTTGGGCGAAACGTCGATATAGTCGATGTTTTCCGGCGCGCTCAGCATGTATTCGCCCGACTTGCGGGTTGAGGCAAGATCGTTCATGAACTTGCCCTTTTCATCAAGCTGCGCGTTCGCCTGCGCAACCGTGTGCCGCATTTCCTCGGTCGCGGACATGTACTGGACTTCGTCCGTGACCGTGCTGTTCACCACCTTGCGATACGGCGTTTCGATGAACCCGTACCGGTTCACCCGCGCGAACGACGCCAGCGAGTTGATCAGGCCGATATTCGGCCCCTCGGGCGTCTCGATCGGGCACATGCGGCCATAATGCGTCGGGTGCACGTCGCGCACCTCGAACCCGGCGCGTTCCCGCGTCAGGCCACCCGGCCCAAGGGCAGAAAGACGGCGCTTATGCGTCACTTCGGACAAGGGGTTGGTCTGGTCCATGAATTGCGAAAGCTGGCTGGAGCCAAAGAATTCGCGCACAGCGGCAGCCGCCGGTTTCGCGTTGATCAGATCCTGCGGCATGATCGTATCGATCTCGACCGAGGACATGCGTTCCCGGATCGCGCGCTCCATGCGCAAAAGGCCGACGCGGTACTGGTTTTCCATCAGCTCGCCAACCGAGCGTACCCGGCGATTGCCAAGGTGGTCGATATCGTCCACCTCGCCCTTGCCGTCGCGCAGATCGACCAGAGCCTTGACCACGGCGACGATATCCTCGTTGCGCAGGGTCCGCAGGGTGTCGGGCGCGTCCAGCGCAAGGCGCATGTTCATCTTGACCCGGCCAACGGCGGACAGGTCGTAGCGCTCGCCATCAAAGAACAACGTGTCAAACAGGGCCGAGGCCGCCTCGACGGTCGGTGGCTCACCCGGACGCATCACGCGGTAGATGTCCATCAGCGCGGTTTCGCGGTTCAGGTTCTTGTCTACCGCCAGTGTGTTGCGCATGTAGGGGCCGACATTGATGTTATCGATATCCAGCGTCGGAATGTCGGTAACCCCATTGTCCAAAAGGGTTTTCAGCGTGCCGCCGATGACTTCTTCGCCCTTCTTGTCATATTCCAGCGCGATTTCATCGCCCGCTTCGACCCAGATTTCGCCGGTCTCTTCGTTGATGATATCGCGGGCGGCGAAACGGCCCAGGATCTGTTCGTAGGGCACAAGGATATTCTTGACCTTGCCTTCGTCCAGCAGCTTTTTGACCGTGCGCGGCGTGACCTTTTTGCCCGCTTCGGCAATCACTTCGCCAGATTTGGCATCGACGATGTCATGGAGCGGCTTAGTGCCGCGAATGCGGTCGGCAAAGAACGGCGTGGTCCAAGCATGTTTCTTTTTGTTGAGCTTGAAGTTCACCGTTTCATAATAAGCGTCGCAGATGCTTTCCTGGGTCATGCCCAGTGCATAAAGCAGGGTGGTGACCGGCAGTTTGCGACGGCGGTCGATGCGCGCAAAAACGATGTCCTTGGCGTCGAACTCGAAATCCAGCCACGAGCCGCGATAGGGAATGATGCGGCTGGTGAACAACAATTTGCCCGACGAATGGGTCTTGCCCTTGTCGTGGTCAAAGAACACGCCCGGCGAACGGTGCATCTGGGAAACGATGACCCGCTCGGTGCCGTTGACAACAAAGGTGCCGTTCGGCGTCATCAGGGGCATGTCGCCCATGAACACGTCCTGTTCCTTGATGTCCTTGACGGAACGGGCACCCGTGTCCTCGTCCACATCAAACACGATCAGACGCAGCGTGACCTTGAGCGGTGCGCTATAGGTCATGTCGCGTTGCTGGCATTCCTCGACATCGTATTTCGGGCGTTCCAATTCGTATTTCACGAATTCCAGAACGGCGGTTTCGTTGAAATCCTTGATCGGAAAGACCGATTGAAAGACCCCCATGATGCCTTCGCCGTCCAGCGGCTGAGGCTGGTCGCCGGATTTCAGGAAAAGTTCGTAGCTGGATTTCTGAACCTGAATCAGGTTCGGCATGTCCAGAACTTCGCGGATTTTGCCAAAATGTTTACGGATACGTTTGTGGCCGGAATGGGTTTGCACCATGACGTAGAGTCACCTTTCAACTGTTCGCAGATCGCGTCCGTCGGGTACCGGGCACGTCCTGCTCACCAAGGGGGTTGCGGTTCCATTCTTGCAGGACGTCCCAACATCCTGCACCCGAACCTTCAACCGCGCCTTCCAAGACGTCCCGTCGTCAGGGCGTCTGGAAAGACGGGTTTGGCCGGACCCGGATTTTCGCGGGTCCGGCCAGTGTTTTTCGTGACGCAGCCCCGGACCTGATCCGCGGCCTTCGCGTGAGGCAGGGCGATCCCGGATCAAGTCCGGGATGACCCCCTGCGCTCAGGCAGACGTCACTTGAGCTCCACCTCGGCGCCGGCTGCTTCCAGCTTGGCTTTGAGTTCCTCGGCTTCGGCTTTGGATGCGCCTTCCTTGACGGCCTTGCCGCCGGCTTCGACCAGATCCTTGGCTTCCTTGAGGCCAAGGCCGGTGATGGCGCGGACTTCCTTGATCACGTTGATCTTCTTGTCGCCAGCGGCTTTGAGGATGACGTCGAATTCGTCTTTTTCCTCGACCGCTTCGCCTGCATCCGCGGGACCGGCCATCATCACAGCGCCGCCAGCAGCGGGTTCGATGCCGTATTCGTCTTTCAGCAGGGTTTTCAGTTCCTGAGCTTCCAGCAGCGTCAGACCGACGATGCTTTCCGCGAGTTTCTTGATATCAGCCATTTGATACGTTCCGTTTCAGTTTTGATCTGTTCCAGCGTGGCTTTCGTTTTCCATCAGCACGCCTCACAATTGCAGTTCGCTTATGCCGCCTCGGCCCGTTCTTCGATCGTCGAAAGGATCGAAGCAATGTTTTGGGCAGGCGCGCCAATCGCACCGGCGATATTCGCAGCAGGGGCACCGATGCTCGACACGATCTGAGCGATAAGCTCGTCACGCGACGGCATGGCTGCCACGGCTTTGACACCGGCAACATCCAGAGCGTTTTCACCCATAGCACCCCCAAGGATCACCAGTTTCTGGTTGTCCTTGGCATAGGCCTCCGCAACACGCGCTGCGGCAACCGGGTCTTCGCTATAGGCGAGAACGGTCATTCCCGTGAGCAGATCCGCGATGCTTTCGCACCGGCTGCCCTCAAGAGCGATTTTGGCGAGCCTGTTCTTGGCGACACGTACGGACCCGCCGGCTTCGCGCATGCGACCCCGGAAATCCTGCATCTCTGCAACCGTGAGACCTGCGTAATGTGCAACGACAATTACGCCAGAGTCCGCGAAGATTTGGCCGAGTTCGCCGACCACCGCTTCCTTTTGGGCTCTATCCACAGTTTTGCTCCAGTCATTGGAAGGGTTGCCCCCTCCGGCTCATATTCGCCGGAAATCTTCTCCGGCACTTGGGTCCGTTCTACGGGTCCCTCCCAAAATCGCCCGAGGGCTGCGCCCATGGGGTCTTTTTGTTCGCTTCCCGTCTCGGGCAGGACTTATGACCTGATGGTCACCCACCGTCTTGGACGAACAAGGCAGCGGGCTGCCTTGCCATTCTCCCCCGAGGGGGATTTCTTGCGGTGCGCGGTTCCCGCGCATCCGTTTTCTTGTTGCGCTGCGCGGTTTCCACGCACCGCAACGAAATCCTATTCGCCGACCGCCGCCGCGATATCGACACTGACCCCCGGCCCCATGGTGGAGCTGAGCGCGATTTTCTTCATATAGGCGCCCTTGGCACCCGCCGGTTTGGCCTTTTGCACGGCGGTCACGAAGGCGCGCACATTCTCGGCCAACTGGCCCTCGTCGAACGAGGCCTTGCCGACGCCCGCGTGCACCACGCCGGCCTTTTCGACCTTGAACTGAACCTCGCCGCCCTTGGCCGCATCGATCGCGGCCTTGACGTCCATCGTCACGGTGCCGACACGCGGATTGGGCATCAGGTTGCGCGGGCCAAGGATCTTGCCCAGCCGCCCGACGACCGGCATCATGTCCGGTGTGGCGATGCAGCGGTCAAATTCGATCTTGCCGCCCTGAACGATTTCCATCAGGTCCTCGGCACCGACGATATCGGCCCCGGCTTCCTTGGCCTCGTCTGCCTTGTCGCCACGGGCGAACACGGCCACGCGCATGGTCTTGCCCGTGCCGTTCGGCAGGTTGACCACACCCCGGACCATCTGGTCGGCGTGGCGGGGGTCGACTCCGAGATTTACTGCGATTTCAACGGTTTCGTCGAATTTCGCGGTGGCGTTGGCCTTGACCAGCGCAACGGCCTCTTCCACGGTTACATCCGTGCGACCCTGGAAGGCTTCGCGTGCGGCGCGGGTTCTTTTTCCGAGTTTTGCCATAATCTTACCCCTTCACCTCGATGCCCATCGAACGCGCGGAACCGACGATGATCTGCATCGCAGCCTCGACGTCGTTGGCGCTGAGGTCGACCATTTTCGCCTCGGCGATTTCGCGGACCTGTTTGACGGTGACCGATCCCACGACTTCGCGCGAGGGCAGGTTGGCGCCCGATTTCAGCTTGGCCGCCTTCTTCAGCAGATAGGACGCCGGCGGCGTCTTGATGTCCATCGTAAAGGACTTGTCCACATAGTATGTGATGATCGTCGGGCACGGTGCGCCCGGTTCCAGCGACTGCGTCTTGGCGTTGAATGCCTTGCAGAATTCCATGATGTTGATGCCGCGCTGACCCAGTGCCGGGCCCACGGGCGGCGACGGGTTGGCCTGACCGGCCTTGACTTGCAGCTTCATCGTGCCAGCTACTTTTTTGGCCATGATGGCCTCCTTTTGCTCCTGCCTTCAGGGCGCGCCCCCAAGGCTTTTTGGTGCGGTGCGGTCCGGATCACGCGTGACCCTCGCCTCCCGCAAACACCACGTCAGGTCTGCTTGTGCACCTGCGTGTATTCCAGTTCGACCGGGGTCGCCCGGCCGAAAATCGAAACCGAAACCTTGAGGCGGGCATTGTCTTCGTCCACATCCTCGACCTGCCCCGAGAACCCTTCGAACGGGCCATCAGTTACATTCACGGTCTCGCCAATATCGTACGAAATCAAGGACCTGGGGCTTTCGGCGCCCTCTTCAACCTGGTTCAGGATCACCGCGACTTCGCTGTCACGCATCGGGGTCGGACGGCCCTGCTGGCCCAGAAACCCGGTGACGCGGTTGATCGAGGTGACCATGTGGTAGCCCTTGTCGCTCATCTCCATGCGCACCAGCACATAGCCCGGCATGAACCGGCGCTCGGTCTGGACTTTCTTGCCGCGCCGGACCTCGATCACCTCTTCGGTGGGCACCAGAACTTCGGTGATTTCCTCGCCCAGGCCTTCCTGTGCGACGGCTTCCTTGATCTGCTCGGCGATCTTTTTCTCGTAATTCGAGAGAACGCTGACCGAGTACCACCGTTGCGCCATGTTGCCCGTCACCTTCAAAGCGGCAAACCGAATTGCCTGAATTCACTGTTTTATCAGCCACTTAAAGTTCGTCCCCGGAACAAAAAACAGCGCACATTCCGAATCGATGCACGCCTTTGTTTGGGGTGGCTGAGCCTCTAACGCGCTATTCACCCCAATTCAAGGGCTTGGCGGCAGAAATCTGCCGGTCAGAACAGGCCAAGCGCGCCGGTCAGACCCAGACGGATGATCTGGTCGATCATGAAGAAAAACATCGCGGCAATCGACGCCATGATGAACACCATGATCGTGGTCACCGTGGTCTCCCGTCGCGTCGGCCAGACGACCTTGGCGACCTCGCCCCGCACCTGCTGGATGAACTGAAGCGGATTGGTTCTGGCCATGTGGATGCTCCTGCTGCGTCGCGGTCGACTTACGGCGTGGCGGCGGGGAATTCAAGGGGCGGGTTTTGTGCGGTTTCGGTGGAATGGTCGATCGCAAAGAAACGCGATGACGACAGCGCCCGACCTGGAGGGCGCTTGCTTTATTGAGGGCGCGCGCGACCCACAACAAACCGCAACGTTGCAATTCGCCGCAGCGGCAAATGCACCACCTGCTCGCACCGCACCTCTGGATTGTCGCCGCAATAGAGTTGTTAGCCCGTTACCTGCCCATTTTTGGTTGAGCATTGTCAAGGGACGAAGAATGCCAAGGCGCAGATGGTCATTGTTGACAGATTTCGATTTTAATATAACAATACTATTATGGAACTACTTGGTTATGCAAATTCCAGGCCAGAGCTCGACGCCGTATTTGGTGCATTGGCCGACCCAACCCGGCGGGCCATTCTTTCGCGGCTGGCCACGGGCAAGGCGTCGGTCTCGGAAATCGCGGCACCGTTTTCGATGTCGCAACCGGCGATCTCGCGCCATCTCAAGGTGCTGGAAAGGGCCGGTCTCATCGAGCGCGGCGTCGACGAGCAGCGCCGCCCCGCCACACTGGCGGCCCGAAACATGAAAGCCGCCGTCACCTGGCTTGAGGAATTCCGGGCCTTCTGGGGCAAGAACTTCGATCAGCTTGACGATGTGCTGACCGAGATTCAAATGATCGAAAACGGAGATCAGGAATGACCGAATTACCCCGATACGCGCTGGACCGCACATTCGACGCGCCCCGCGATCTGGTCTGGCGGGTCTGGACCGACCCGGAATTGCTGGCGCGCTGGTACGGACCGGGGGTAAAGACCATCATTCACGAATACGATTTGCGCCCCGGCGGCGTGTGGCGCAACGAAATGAAATGGGGCGACAAGTCCGACCTGAGCCGCATGGATTTCAAAGAGGTCCTGGCCGGCGAAAAACTGGTCTGGCACCATTCCAGCACCGATGCCAACTGGAACGTCGCGCCGAACCAGATGATGCCCGACTGGCCCCGCACGTTGCTGACCACGGTCGCCTTCGCGGGCAACGGCGCAACAACAAATGTCCGCCTGACGCAGGTGCCGTTGGCGGCAACGCAGGCCGAAATCGCCTGTTTTGCAAAAATGATGGCCGGAATGGACAAAGGCTGGGGCAGCGGGTACGCCATTCAAGACGAGATTTTAGCGGAGATGCATGCCTGAAAGGAGAACGCGATGCGAAATCTGACTCTGGTCCGGCCACCGGCGGCGTTTTGGGTGATCGGTGCCATCGCGCTGTTCTGGAACGCGATGGGCGGCCTGAACTTTTTCATGCAGATCAACGTTGAAACGCTGGCACGAATGCCCGAGAACCAGCGCCTGATCGCCGAGGCCCGACCGCTGTGGGCCACCACGGCCTTTGGCGTCGGGGTATTGGGCGGCACCGTCGGCTGCGCGTTGCTGTTGCTGCGAACCTCGTCCGCCATCTACCTGTTTCTTCTTTCGCTTGCGGGCGTTGTGCTGGCGACGGTGCAATCGCTGGGGCCGATCAAATCTTCGGTCGACCTTGGTCCTTTCGGGATCGTGCTGACCGTGCTCATGCCGGTCGTCGTCGCCGCGACGATGGTCGGATATTCGATCCGGGCGCAAAACAAGGGCTGGACCCCCTGAATTCACGGACTATTTCGTCGGCGCGAACCCGGCACGGCAGCATTGAACGGCAAAATTGCGACGGGCGGCTCATGAAACTTGGCATATTCTTTCTGGTACTCGGCTATTTCCTCAGCCAGTTCTATCGGTCGTTTCTGGCGGTGCTGACGCCGGTTCTGGGCACCGATATCGGCGCGATGCCGGCGGATCTGTCTTTTGCCTCGGGGCTGTGGTTCTTCGTCTTTGCCGCGATGCAGATACCGGTCGGCGCGGCGCTGGACCGGTTCGGGCCGCGTTATACCACGGCGCTCCTGCTGGCCTTTGGCGGCGGCGGCGGGGCAGCGATATTCGCGCTGGCATCGGGGCCGGGCGCGATTTCCGTGGCAATGGCGCTGTTCGGCATCGGGGCCTCGCCGGTATTGATGGCCAGTTACTACATTTTCGCGCGGCTCTATGCGCCGGCCCTGTTTGCCACGCTGGCAGGCGCGATGATCGGATTTGGTTCGGCGGGCAATCTGGCCGGTTCCGCGCCGCTGGCAATGGCCGTCGATGCCTTTGGGTGGCGCGATACGATGTGGGGTCTGGCGGTCGCGGCGGTTCTGGTGGCGCTGGCGCTGCTTGGCGTCTTGCGGGATCCGCCAAAGGCCGAAGCCCCGGCGCAAAAGGGCGGCAACCTGCTGACCCTGCTGACCAACCGCAACCTGTTGCTGATCTTTCCGCTGATGCTGGTCAATTATGCCCCGGCTGCGGGCATTCGCGGCCTGTGGGCGGGGCCCTATTTCGAGAACGTGTTCGGGCTGGACCAGAGCGGAATCGGGCAGGTCACCCTGATGATGGCGCTCGCGATGATGCTGGGAAGTTTTGCCTATGGGCCGGTCGAACGGTTGGTCGGCTCCAAGAAGAGGGTCGCGCTGGCCGGCAATCTGTGCGGTGCGGTGCTGTGCCTGTCGCTGTGGCTGTTTCCGCAAACCACATGGCTGACCAGCGCGCTGCTGGTCACCGCCATCGGATTTTTCGGCGCGTCCTTTCCGGCGATCATGGCGCATGGCCGGTTGTTCCTGCCCGCGCATCTGACCGGACGCGGCATCACACTGTTGAACCTGTTCGGCATTGGCGGGGTTGGGCTGATGCAGTTCATCACCAGCGCCATGGCCCGTTCGGCACCGCCCGAACTGGCGGGAACCCCTGAATTCTACAGCGGGTTGTTCCTGCTGTTCGGGCTGGGCCTGCTGGCCGGATGCGCGGTCTACGCCTTCAGCCGCGAACCCTGATGCCCCCAAGACCCGCGTTCGCGTTGCACGGCGCGGTCATGTAGGTCGGACAATTGTCCGACCTACCCCCGCAGCGCATTCAGAATGATCTGCGGAATCTTGAGCCAACTGCGCCGGTACTCGAACCCCGTCAGCAACCTGCCGATCCGGTGCTGGCGCCTGTTGGTGACAAACCACGGCGGTCGCGGCAGCAATGTCAGCCCGCCGCTCAGCATGTTTCGGGGATACGGTCGAAACGGCTGGCGTATCACCGTCCGTTCGGGGCGGTCGAAAAGACAGGCATTGTGAACAAAACCAATTCCGCTGCCGACATCCTGTGGCGTGTGGCCGGGAAACGCCCCCCAGGGGCATTGTCCAAGCAGAAAACCGACCCCGGTCCAAGCGTTTACCGCGATGGTACCGTAGTGCAGGTCGGTCACCATCGACTCGAACCGCTTGTGGCCGATTTCGCGCAAAGTCCGAGGGTGGATCAGGATATTGGCACCCAAGGTCCCCGCAAGCGCGTCGTTGGCATAGGCAATCGCGGCTTTCAGATAGGCCTCGGCACCCTGATCGGCTGCGATCTCATAGGTGGACATCGCCGGGCCGAAAACCTCGTGATCGCGGTAATGCTCGTTCTGTTCGCCCTGCAACGGTACGACGATACAGGCCGGCGACTGGCCGCGCCCGAACTTTACCGCGGCGTCGGATTTGCCCTCGAAATCCGCCAACCGGGTTTCGGTGCCGGGGTAATAGGCGCCGCGCGGGAAACCGGTCCGCATGACGTCGCGGACGTTGTCGATCAGCGTTGGCGTGTGCTGCCAGCCACCGGGCAGAATCAACATCTGGCAGGCGATGCAGTTATATCCGGAATTGTGCAGTTTCTGCGTCGCGATATGTTCGGCCTGATACCTGAGGTCCGCCGCGCTCCACGGGCCGGGCACCACGATGGTCGGACAGACCGCGCCCAGTTCCGATGTGATCCGCCGGTCGTTAATCCGCTTGCCCGCCTTTTTGTTGCGTGCACCCTGATCGCCCGCCCCCCAGACGATCGCGTCGTGGCTGGCACCCGATCCGGTAATGTGAATTTCATCGACATCGGCGTGGTTGGCCAGATAGCCGCCGACATCGGCACCGCCCCTGACGATGGCAAGCGCCCCCCGGTCGATCAGCGGCTTCAGCGCCGCCTCCAGAAACGGCGCCAGATATTCGTTGACCGGGTTGAGCTTCAGGATCACTACCTGATGTTCGGCAAAGAGCTTGTGCAGGCAGTCAAGCGGCGGAATGGCCGCGATATTGCCGGCCCCCAGAACCAGCGCGACCGCGCCCTTGCGCGCCGCGACGGGCGCATCATACGCCGACGCCGTATGCGCGGGCAGGTTTTGGACCGTGACCCCCGGCTGCATCCAGACATCGGCGGATATGCCCGAAAGCAGTATCCGGTCCCAGATCGAGCCGGGAATGACCCGCGCCGCGACCTGCCCGTTGCCAAGCTCGCGAACTTTCAGCGCGTCGAGGAACTTTTTCCCTTCGATCCCGCCAAGCGTGTTCATCAGTGCATTGATCGACATCATCAGCGCGTAGGGGCCGGAAATCCATTCCTCGCCCGCAAGCGGCGATCCGTCCGGGATGAGCTTGGCTTCGCTGGCCGCCGCGACCCATTCGCCGGCAACGGCATTCAGACAGGTCTTGATATCGTCAAGGATCGCGATCCGCGCGGCAACGTCGGTCTGGGCCCAATCGTTGGCCGATGCCTTCAGCCCGGCCATTAGCTGGTCGAGGGCGGTGTGGTCAAAGACGGCTTCCTGTTCCATCGCGGCCATTTGATCAGATCTCCGATACGACTGGTAAAAAACGGTCCCAATCTGGCACCGATGCAATTGCGCGGCACCCGATCTGCTGGCAGGGGTTGGGGGACTCGAACCCACGACCTACGGTTTTGGAGACCGTCGCTCTACCAACTGAGCTACACCCCTAGGAATGGAGCGGGTGAAGGGAATCGAACCCTCGTAACCAGCTTGGAAGGCTGGGGCTTTACCACTAAGCTACACCCGCAAAAAAAAATTAAAATTTTGATTATAATGTGATAATCTTCTAATAAATACAACAACTAATGACATTAACAATTTATCATAACAACAAATGTTCAAAATC
>CAZRLO010000041.1:0-22717 GCA_964600965.1 uncultured Rhodobacter sp. | reverse complement strand
CAAAGTACTGGAAGACCCCGCCGTTGAAGCGCCCGATTATGTCTATCAGCGCACTGCCCACCCCGAGGATGCGCCGGACGTGCCGGAATACATTGAAATCACGTATGAAAACGGCGACCCTGTCGCGATTGACGGCAAGGCGCATTCCCCTGCCGAACTGCTGACGGCGCTGAATGAACTTGGCGGCAGGCACGGGGTCGGGCGGCTTGATCTGGTCGAGGGACGGTTTGTGGGGATGAAATCGCGGGGGGTTTATGAGACCCCCGGCGGCACCATCATGCTGGAGGCGCATCGCGGCATCGAATCCCTGACGCTGGATCGCGGCGCGGCGCATCTCAAGGACGAACTGATGCCGAAATATGCCGAACTGATCTACAACGGATTCTGGTTCAGCCCCGAGCGCGAAATGTTGCAGGCGCTGATCGACAAATCGCAGGAACATGTAAACGGAACGGTGCGCCTGAAGCTGTACAAGGGTTCGGTCCGGACGGTGGGGCGCTGGTCGCCGGAATCGCTATATTCCGAGCAGCATGTGACGTTCGAAGACGACGCGGGTGCTTATGATCAGAAGGACGCCGCCGGATTCATCAAGATCAACGCGCTGAGGCTGCGCCTGCTGGCGATGCGGGATCGCAGGCGCAAGGGCTGAGCGGTCGGCGGGGATTTGCGATTTTGCAACAACGCCACCGATTCCCGGAATAGCCACGTGATTTTGGGCCAAATTGGCGGAAATACAGCGTATTGTTGCGGCGGATCAGGCGACCCGGCGTCTAACGAGGTTGTCAGCCCGTCATAGCAGTACCGGTGGTTGCGAGGCACACCATGCCGTCAAGAACGTTCACGATCTACGAAGTTCCGGACACCTATGTAAGTTTCGGGACCGATCCGACCATCTCGGGCATTTTTTCGATGACGATCTCGGACGACGACGGTTCCATCCAGGCGACCGCGGCGCTGGACCCGGGGGCCGCGCAGGTCATCACGTTTGATGGTGGTCCGGTGAACAGCTACCAGTTCTTTTATGACGACAACATCGACATCAACGGCAGCACCGAGACAATCCGGACATTTCAGTTGGATATCGGTGGCGTAACGCGGTCTTTCGTGATGAGCGATACGGGTTCGTCGATACCGGGTGCCGCTGTCGGCGATGGCTTTACCCTCAATTCCTACGCCGGATATACCGCGCTGCCCTATGCCAGCCTTCCCTGTTTCGCGCAGGGTTCGCGGATTGAAACCGATCGCGGCGAGCAACCCATCGAAACCCTGTGCGTCGGCGATCTGGTGCGCACCAAGGACCATGGATACCAGCCGATCCGCTGGGTCGGCAATTCCCGACTTTCGGTGCGCGACTTGCTGGCGCAACCGCATCTGAGGCCGGTCAGAATTGTCGCGGGCGCGTTCGGGGAAAACCTGCCGGCCCGCGATTTGAGGGTTTCGCCGCAACATCGCCTGTTGCTGGACGGGTGGGAAGTTGAATTGCATTTCGGGCTGGATCAGGTTCTGGCCGCGGCCAAATCGCTGACCGGCCGACCCGGCGTCGGGGTGGATCACGCGTGCCGTGCCGTCGAATATTTTCACGTCATGTTTGACCAGCACCAGGTCATCTATAGCGAAGGCCTGGCAACCGAGAGCTTTCTGGTTGGCGAAACCATCCGCGAAGGCATGGATCGCGCGCAACGAGACGAATTGCTGGAATTGTTTCCTGAACTTGCCGCCAGGGCCGCAAGCGTTGCCGAAATTCCGGCCCGTCCGGTTCTGCGGAATTTCGAGGCGACGGTTTTCGCGGGCCCCGCCGCCTGACGCCCCCACTTTCGACATCAGATTCGGTGGCGCAGCATTCGGTGATAATGGCGTTCCGCCTGTTCGCACACTCCGCGCAGCGCCGGCGCGATTTCCGGCAAATCCCCCTCTGATCCGGCGAAACCGGTCGACCTGTGCACGGACCCGTACCAATGTTGGCCCCAGATGCCGTCGCCGGATTTTGCGCCTTGGGGCCAGTGCAGCATGGCCGGATCAAACGTCAAACCGATTGCCGAACATAATGCGCGAAGCTGCCCCCTCGGGTCGGCCCGGACGTCAAAGCTGTCGAGAACGGGCGGTGCGGAGCCGTCTTTCTGGCATATCTGGTCAAACAGCTCGGCCTGCTGGCGGAAACCGATATCGTCCAGAGTGGGGTTATCGCGTTTCGCCGCGTAGCTGGCGATCACGCGAGCCGGATGACGGATCAGAAAGACGTTGGTACAATCGGCGATCCACGATCGGTCGAATTCCGGGATCATGTGCTGGGTCATGTGTTTCAGGTAGAAAACCGGTTTGGCACCGGGGACCGGACCCATACATCGGGCGATTACCTTCGCCGGGTCGATCTGTCCGGTCGCAATGATCCGGGCCCGCATCGGGTGGTTCAGACCCGTGGCGTGCAGATAGGCGGCATAGAACGGTTCATCCCAGACCGTGCAATCGGCGCGATTGCCGAACGCGTACATCATGGCTGTCGAAAGGTTGCGCGGCCCGGACCACATGGCGATCCTCACGCGGTTTCCCGGCGGATCAGGCCGGCATAAAGTTCGCGTATCCGGCTGGTAACCGGCCCCGCGCCGCCGTCGCCAACAGGCCGCCCGTCGATTTCGTCAACCGGGGTCTGCGCGCCGAACGTGCCGGTCAGAAACGCCTCGTCCGCGCCATAGGTATCCACCAGCGAGAAATTGCGCTCGGCAACGATGATCCCGTCTGCACGGCACAGATCGATCACCTTTTGCCGGGTGATCCCGTTCATGCAGTAATCACCGGTCGAGGTCCAGACGGCACCCTTGCGCACGATGAAGAAGTTGCAGGCGTTGGTGGTATTCACGAAACCATGGATGTCCAGCATCAACGCCTCGTCGGCACCGGCCTTTTCGGCAGCGATGCAGGCAAGGATGCAGTTCAGTTTGGAATGCGAATTCAGTTTCGCATCCTGCGTCATCGGCAGGCCGCGAATATGGGGCACGGTGGCCAGGCGGATCGGACGCGCCTCTGCGGGGCGCGAATGCTCCATGATGATGACCATCGTCGGACCGGTCGTGGAAAGCGACGGATGCTGAAACGGCTTGTCCTTGACGCCGCGCGTCAGCATCAGCCGCGCGTGCACGTCGGTATGCATGTCGTTGGCGGCGCGGGTCGCCTCCAGCGCATCCGCGACGCCTGATCTGTCCATCCCCGGATCAAGATCGATGGCCCTGGCCGCTTCGAAAAGCCGGTCGAGATGCTCGTCCAGAAAGGCCCATTTGCCGTGATAAAGCCGCATCCCCTCCCACACGCCGTCGCCCAGCATGAAGCCGCTGTCGTAAACCGACACAAGCGCCTGATTCCGTGGGACGACCTTGCCGTTGACGTAGATGCGGATATCCGCATTTCGGGCATCGTCCCTGGCCTGGTGGGTGGTGATGTTGTCTGGCATATTCTGCTCCGTCAGTTGCGAAACACCGGGGATCGTCCGCTGACCCTAGGCTGCGGGTTCGACAAGTCCAAGGGATATTGGTGCCTCAAACATCCGTGAACTCACGCCCATTTCAATTGCGTTTCAGTACGGTCGCGTCGAAGATTCCGCCAGAATGAAAGGGTCGGCCCATGTCACGTCTGAAACCACTGCTTCTGTTCATCGCCATCCTGTTCGGACTGGCCCTGCAATTGGGGGCCGCGCAGGCCCGGGATATTCAGACGGCGATTTTCGCGGGCGGTTGTTTCTGGTGCGTCGAGGCGGATTTCGACAAGGTCAGGGGCGTGCGCGAGACGACCTCGGGTTACACCGGCGGAACGCTCGTCAACCCGACGTACAAACAGGTCAGCAAAGGCGGCACCGGGCATTACGAAGCGGTCAGGGTCATGTTTGACGCCGACGTGATCTCGTACCGCGAATTGGTCGATATCTTCTGGCGCAGCGTCGATCCGCTGGATGCGGGTGGGCAATTCTGCGACCGGGGCGCCAGCTACCGCACGGCGGTTTTCGTGACGGGCGCCATGCAGCGCAAGGCCGCAGAGGCCTCCAAAGCGGCGGCCGACGCAGCGATCCCCGGGCGGATCGTCACGCCGGTTCTGAACGCGAGCGCGTTTTACGAGGCCGAGGAACGGCACCAGAACTATTATAAGGGCAAGCACCGCGTGATCACGCGTTTTGGCGTGATCCGGCAATCCAAAGCCTACAAGAACTATCGCAAAGCCTGCGGACGCGACGCAAGGGTGCGCGAAATCTGGGGCGACGCGGCGATTTTCGCGGGAATGTGAACACACAAACCGACCGCGAGAGTCCGCCGCTATACCACTCGACCCGTTGGCTGACCTTTCATTATTACCCGGCGCAGGCGTCCCGGCGGGTTTTATCCCTGACGCCGACAGAGCCGCGCATCGACGGCCCGTGGTGCGGCGAGCGGGCGCAAGTGACGGGCACTTTATCCGGGCAAAACCTGCGCGACCCGAACAGGCTGCACCCGCCGCGCGGAACGTGGTTCGGGTATTTAGTTGATCGGCTTGAAACTGTGTCTTGCTGCGGTCGCTCAGACGAAATTGTAGGCGTTGTTGATCAGGACGCGTTGCAACGCATAAAGCCCGATCAGAAAGATGAGGGGCGCAATGTCGATGCCGCCAAGATCCGGCAGATAGCGGCGGATCCGCGAATAGACCGGTTCCAGCAACCGGTTGATGCCATACCAAAGCTGCGCGACCAGCGGCTGGCGCAGGTTCAGCACCTGAAAATTGATCAGCCAGCTCATGATGATATGAGCAATGACGATGAACCATGCAATATTGACGATCATCAGCAGGGTTTGGATCAACGAAAGCATGGTGGCGACCTTGGGTAAGATATGAATTCCGCACAGACCTAATCAGCTTGCCGCAAATTCGCAAGCCCACCGGCGTTTCGCGACGTCTGTCTTGTGCTTGGAACAAATGTCGCGCAATGAGGCCGCCACGAAATCTGAGGTCTGCGATGTATCCGATCATTCGTTTCGCCAAGGACATGGCGGTCAGCGCGCGTGCTGAAAAGCTGCTGCCGGGTGCGGTTCACGTGTCGCACCATATCTGCTGGCCTTGGGATATCGATCTGTGGATGGAGCTGAACAACGGCCGGACGCTGACGCTTTACGATCTGGGGCGGTTGCCGATGGCGCTGCGATCCGGGATGGTTTCGGCGGTCGCCCGAAATGGCTGGGGCATGGCGGTGGCCGGTGCCTCGATCCGGTATCGCCGCCGGGTGCGGATGTTCCACCGCGTCACGATGCAGAGCGCGATACTGGGCTGGGATGCGCGGTTTTTCTATTTTCAGCAAAGCATGTGGCGCAAGGGCGAGGCGACCTCGTCGATATTGCTCAGGATGGCGGTGACCGGTGACACCGGTATCGTCGCACCGGCCAAGGTGGCAAACGCCCTTGACTGGCCCGGGGATTCGCCCAAATTGCCGGATTACGCCATCGCATGGATCAATGCCGAGGCGCTGCGCCCGTGGCCACCGGAAATCTGACCCGAATTTCCTTGCCCAGTTGGGGCGAAACCTGTCTTATTCGCTCAAATCAAAGTGGACAGGATGGAATCGGGCATGGCCGAAGTGACGCATAAAAGGAAAATCTGGGGCTGGATGATCTTTGACTGGGCCAGCCAACCCTACAACACACTGCTTTTGACGTTCATCTTCGGCCCTTATTTCGCCCAGACCGTCAGCGACATGTTCATCGGCGGCGGTATGGAGACCGAGGCCGCTCGGGCGCATACTCAGGCCCTGTGGGCGTGGGGGCTGACGATTTCCGGCCTGATCATCGCATTTTCCGCACCCATATTGGGCGCGATGGCCGACAATTCAGGGCGGAGAATGCCGTGGATATGGTTCTTTTCGGCGCTTTATGTCGCCGGTTCGGGGCTTTTGTGGTGGGCCTATCCCGATGGCTCGAATTACTTCTATGTTCTGGTCGTTTTTGGCATCGGTTTCATCGGGATGGAATTCGCGACGATCTTCACCAACTCGATGTTGCCTGATCTGGGCACAAAAGAAGAGGTCGGCAAGATTTCCGGTTCCGGCTTCGCCATGGGGTACTGGGGCGGCGTGCTGGCGTTGTTCGCCATGCTGCTTCTAATCGCGGATGACGGAACCACCGGCAAGACGCTGATCGGGCTTGATCCGCTTTTCGGCCTGTTCGACGCCGCCCAGCGTGAAGGCACCCGTTTCGTCGGACCGTTCACCGCGATCTGGTATATCGTTTCCATGGTGCTGTTTTTCATGTGGGTGCGTGAAAAACCGCGCCCCATTTCTGGTTCGACAATCGGCTCGGCTTTGCGCAACCTCGGCAATACGCTGAAATCGTTGCCGCAACGGTCCAGTCTTTTTGCCTATCTCGGCTCATCGCTGTTTTATCGTGACGCGCTGAACGGGGTTTACACGTTCGGTGGCATCTATGCGGCGTTCGTTCTGGAATGGGGGATCACCCTGATCGGTATCTTCGGCATAATCGCGGCAATTTCCGCGGCGGTATTTTCCTGGATTGGCGGTCTTGCCGACCGGCGTTATGGGCCGAAACCGGTCATTGTCGTTTGCGTGTTCATCCTGATCGGTGTTTGCACCACGATCCTGAACATGACCCAGACCCGCTTTTTCGGCGCGGCACTGCCCGAAGGTTCGGCTTTGCCAACGCAGATATTCTTTGTCTGTGGCGCGATCATCGGTGCGGCGGGCGGGGCATTGCAGGCGTCGTCGCGCTCGTTGATGGTGCGCCATGCGCATCCGGACCGCCCGACCGAGGCGTTCGGTCTTTATGCGCTTTCCGGCAAATCCACCGCCTTTCTTGCGCCGATGCTGATCGCGCTTGCGACAACCATCACCGGATCGGCCCGTCTGGGCGTTTCGCCGTTGGTCGGCCTGTTCATCATCGCGTTGATCCTGTTGATCTGGGTGCGGCCGGAAGGCGACCCAGTGACGGCATGAACAAGGGCTCGATCCTGCGGGTATTGCTGTTGGCGGCTCTGTCGCTGTCGCTGCTTTCGGCGACCAGCCACGTAAAGAAAAAGAAAAGCGATCCGCTGGCCAATCGATTGTTCGGGGCGCAGAAAGCGGCATCGCATCAGGAATCCGAGGTTTTCGGATTTTATTCGCGTGGCTGTCTGGCCGGCGCCGTGCAGTTGCCGGAGACCGGGCCGACTTGGCAGGCGATGCGGCTGAGCCGCAACCGGAACTGGGCGCATCCATCAATGATCGCCTTCATCAAGAAGTTGAGCGTCGAGGCAACCCGTCAAGGCTGGGCCGGCCTTTATATCGGCGATATCGCACAACCGCGCGGTGGGCCGATGACGTCCAGCCACCAGTCGCATCAATCGGGGCTGGACGCGGATATCTGGATGTTGCCCCCCAAGCGTCTGAATCTGAGCCGTGCCGCGCGGGAAAGCCTTTCGTCGATTTCCGTGCGTACCGACGATCAGCGCCGCGTCAATGCGAACTGGACGCCTGCCCATATGGCGATACTGAAGGCCGCCGCCAGAGACCCAAACGTCGAACGGATATTCGTGGCGGCAGCCGTCAAGATCGACATGTGCGCCAAGGCCGGCACCGACCGGCGGTGGCTGTCGAAAATCCGCCCGCTTTCGGGGCACAATTTCCATTTCCATGTCCGCCTGAAATGCCCGAAAGGATCGCCGCGCTGCGTGAAACAGACCCCGGTGCACAAGATTTCCAAGGGCGATGGTTGCGACAAAAGCCTTCAGTGGTGGGTGACGGACTATCTGGTGCCGCCAAAGACGACCGGCAAGAAGAAGGTCCCCAAGAAGAACCCGAAACCGCGCCCGCGCCGCGCGCGTGAAATGATCATGGCAGATTTGCCGCGCCAATGCGCAGCGGTGCTGACGTCGGAATGAAAGCGATATTTGCAGCCGCGTTTTGCTGTTTTTCGACATTGGCGGATGCTGGCGAACTTGAATTTTCCAGCCGCTATGTCTGGCACGGAATCGCCGCTGAATTCGGCGGATTTTCCGGCATCGAGGTCACCCCCGATGGCGCCCGGTTCACGGTAATTTCCGATCGGGGAACCTATGCAACCGGGGAATTCATTCGCAACGAAGGAAAGATCGGCTCGGTCGTCACGTTACCGATCCGCCCGCTGAAAGGCATCGGTGGCGAACCGGTTGTCGGCCGCAATGCCGATGCCGAGGGTTTGGCGACCGACGATGCGGGCCGAATGTTCGTGTCGTTTGAGGGCAACCATCGGGTCTTGCGCTATATACGCGACGGTGAAGACGTGTCGCGGCTGAAACCGCACCCGGATTTCGCGGCATTGCAAAACAATTCCGCGCTCGAAGCGCTGGCGATCGACGCGAACGGGGTGCTTTACAGCTTGCCGGAACGCTCTGGCGCATGGGAAGTGCCATTTCCGGTCTATCGGCGAACAGGAGACGATTGGGACAAGAAACTGACGATCCCGCGCCGCGGAAAATTCCTGCCCGTGGGAGCCGATTTCGGCCCCGACGGGCGATTTTATCTGCTCGAGCGTGATTTTGTCTGGTACCGCGGATTTGCGACCCGTGTGCGCCGATTCGAACTGGGCCCGGACGGATTTGGCGGCGAGGAAACGCTTTTGACAACGCCGTTCGGCAAGCACGACAATCTGGAAGGCATCGGCGTCTGGACCAACGCGGCAGGATCAACGCGGATTACGATGATTTCCGACGATAATTTCCTGCCGGTTCAGGTCACCGAATTCGTGGAATATGAACTGGTCGGCGATTAGGGTTTTCACGGAAACTCCGGATCACCAATCGCCCAAACGGCCCGCACGGGTCTTCAGTATCGGTCGAAACGTGTCCCATCGCGAGCGCGCAGAAATCTGTCGTCCACGCATATTTTTCACCCGAAACGTGACGGATTTTCATGCGGATGTTTGGTGTCATTGCCAAACGCCGGGTGCTTGCCGAACTAGTTGACGGCGGCTTGAAACCCGCCCACCATAAAGTGACTAAAATATTTTAGTCACTTTACCGTCCTTCAGACAACGCGTTGATATTTACCATTAAACCGCCGAAATGACGTTGCTCAAGAATTGGAATCCGCGCGCGTTCGGCACCGGATTTTCTGGGGAAGGGGTGGCCGTGGAAGCACGCCACAGGGCGACGGCGACCTGCCAGCGATCAGGTCGGCGCGCGCCCGAACGGGACATTGGAACCCAGCGATGCGAAGACCTCGCGCCGGTTCCGACCAGCGAACCGTGGCGGCTAGTTTTCCGCCTGCCTCAAGGCCGACATCGCTTCGTGGGCCGTTTCAACGAACGTGATCAGATCGAGATCGGCCCGCCCAATGGTTCCGGCGTCGGCCAGTGCCTGCCAATTGATGATTTCGTGCCAGAAATCCCGCCCGAACAATATGACCGGGACCGGATCCATCCGTTTGGTCTGGATCAGGGTCAGGGTCTCGAACAACTCGTCCAGCGTGCCAAACCCGCCGGGAAACACCACCACGGCCTTGGCCCGCATCAGAAAATGCATCTTGCGGACGGCGAAATAGTGGAAGTTGAAACAAAGTTCGGGCGTGGCATAGCGGTTCGGCGCCTGTTCATGCGGCAGAACGATATTAAGCGAAATCGACCGCCCGCCGGCCTCTGCGGCGCCGCGGTTCCCGGCCTCCATCACTCCAGGCCCGCCGCCTGTGACGATGACATCATGACGGCCGTCACCTTCAAGGCTTCGCAGCGTGCAAAGCTGCGCGAAGGCCTGCGCCTCGCCGTAGTATTTCGAAAGATCGGCCAGTGTCGGCGTCGCTGCGGTCGCGCGGTTGTCCGGATCCGGAATTCGCGCACCGCCAAACAGAACGATGGTGCTTTGGATACCCTGTTCTTCCAGCACCATTTCGGTCTTCAACAGTTCAAGCTGCAATCGCACCGGGCGCAGTTCATCGCGACACAGGAAATCCGGGTCGTTGAACGCCAGCCTGTAGGTGGACGCGCGGGTCTGCGGCGTTTCCGGCGAATCCTGAAACTTCCGGATGTCCGTACGCGCGTCGGGGAACCTTCGCGACTTGGCCTGTTCGTTCATTTTCGTGCTCCTGTCGCGTCCCGAGGGGTTGGGGCTGCCTGTCCATTGCGCGGCCTGATCGAACGATCTATAGGCTGCGGTCGAAACTGACCAGTCACTTGTTGGAGACACGCCGATGTCAAACGCTCAACTCGAAAGCGCGATTGAATCCGCATGGGCGGATCGCGATGCGATCACGCCCGCGACCAGCGGCGCAACCCGCAAGGCGATCGAGGACACGCTGAACGCGCTCGATCACGGCACGTTGCGGGTGGCCGAGAAACAGGAAGACGGCGATTGGCATGTGAACCAGTGGGCCAAGAAGGCGGTGCTGCTGTCGTTCCGGCTGAACGACATGGCAATTATCGAAGGCGGGCCGGACAATGCCGGTTGGTGGGACAAGGTGCCCAGCAAATTCGACGGCTGGAGCGAAAACCGCTGGCGGGATGCCGGGTTTCGCGCGGTACCCGGTTCTATCGTGCGGCGTTCGGCCTATATCGCGCGCGGCGTGGTTCTGATGCCGTCCTTCGTCAATATCGGTGCCTATGTCGACGAGGGTTCGATGGTGGATGGCTGGTCCACGGTGGGCTCCTGCGCCCAGATCGGCAAGAATGTGCACCTGTCGGGCGGCGTCGGCATCGGCGGGGTGCTGGAACCGATGCAGGCGGGTCCCACGATCATCGAAGACAATTGCTTTATCGGCGCGCGGTCCGAGGTAGTCGAAGGGTGCATCGTGCGCGAAGGCTCGGTTCTGGGCATGGGGGTATTCATCGGCCAGTCAACCAAGATCGTCGACCGCGAAACCGGCGAAGTCATGTATGGCGAGGTGCCGGCAGGCTCGGTGGTCGTGGCCGGTTCGATGCCAACCAGGAACAATGTCAGCCTCTATTGCGCGGTGATCGTGAAAAAGGTTGACGCACGGACCCGGTCGAAGACGTCGATCAACGAGCTGTTGCGAGACTGACGGGCCACAGCCAGGAAAAATAATTCCGACCCAATTTGATCCAGATCAAAGTGGACCATGCGCGCGTTTGGTAGGTTTCTGACGGGCCGGAAAAGGTCCCGGCCCGGAAACATCCAAGCGGAGAAAAGACAATGAAAACTCTGGTTACAATTCTGGCGTCCGGCCTCGTGGCGCTTGGTTCTATCGCCAGCGCCGAAGGGGATCTTACGCGGGCGGACATTCAGAAAGTCGTGTTGGAAATGGGCAGCAACGATGACGGCATGTATTTTGCGCCGAACACGTTCAAGTTCGAAACCGGGCGTGCATATGACCTGGTTCTGGTCAACGTCGATGCCATCAAGCACGAACTGTCGATCGGCGAAATGGCGGAAAGAATCTTTACCCGCAAGCTGGAAGTCAAATCCGCCGACGGTGAAACGCTCATCGAGGTCAAGGGCCGGATCACCGAGGTCGAGGTTGGTGCGAACCAAACGGTTGAATGGTTCTTTGTGCCGGTCCAAACCATGGAACCTTCGGCGATCACCTGTGAAATCCCCGGGCACAAAGAAGCCGGGATGCATGGCACCGCCGAAATCTTCTGAGCGAAGCCGCGGCATCGGCAAAGCTGTTCTGGCGCGCGCCCTGCCCCCCATGCTATGGCGGACCCATCTTCCAAGGTGGGTCCAGCCATGGCCGGAAAAAGAGCGGAGCATCAGGTCTTTACACTTCTTGTCGAGGTCGGTCGCAACCCGGCGGACGGCCTGCCGGACAATGCGACGGGCGCTGCGATGATGTGCTATGCCTCGGGCGTCGACGAGGCCGAGGCGGTGCGCGAAACCGTGGCGATCCTGAAACGCGCCGACATGGCACCGTTGGATGTAAGCGGTTACGGCACATTGCAGGAGCGGCTGGACGAAGGCCACGATATTGCACCGGATGAACGCGACCTGATGGAACGCGCCCGCGCCGAAAACGCGGTAATCGTTGCCCAGGTCACGCCGTTTTTCGACGAAAGCCCCTGACCCGGTTCCAGGTTTCGTTCGGATCGGTACGTGGCGCAACTCTTGCGGGGCCCGTGTGGATTGCCGGGCGGCCCACAAGGCATTCCCACAGATGCACTGGCCCAAAACCACCCGACCAATCCTATGGACCGGTAGCAACCGCCGTTGTCGGTCATCACACGGTCCACGGTGATGCCCGGTTTTCGGTAGACGACCCGACCAGTGGATTGGGTTGCTTGCCGGGCGTCCCCGGTTTGTGGCGGCGGCTTTCACGCTGAAGTCGGGTTTCGGCAATTGCCCGTGGCGTCAAAAGTGGTACGCGCTTTCGCCGTGGCTGGCCTGATCAAGGCCCTGACGTTCGGCGTCGCGGTTCACACGCAAGCCCATCGCCAGGTCGATTGCCTTGAACAGCACGAAACTGACGGCCCCGCACCAGACGACCGTGATGGCCACCGCCTGAATCTGGATCAGCGTCTGCCCGGCCATCGCGTAGTCTGCGCCACCAGTGCCGCCCAGTGCCGGTGCCGTGAAAATTCCGGTGCCCACCGCGCCGATAATGCCGCCGATGCCGTGGATGCCGAACACGTCAAGGCTGTCATCGTACCCGAAACGGTTCTTGACCACGCCAACAAAGACATAACAACCGCCCGACGCCAGCGCGCCCAGAACGATGGCGCCGACCGGGCCGACGGAACCTGCCGCAGGCGTCACCGCAACCAGACCGGCAATCATGCCCGAGGCCGCGCCCAGCATCGAGGCCTTGCCGCGCGTCACCCCCTCGATCGCGGCCCACGCCAGAATCGCCCCTGCCGTCGCGGTGAACGTGTTGATCATCGCCAAAGCCGCGCCGCCATTGGCCTCGAGGTTGGAACCCGCGTTGAACCCGAACCAGCCGACCCACAGAATGCCCGCGCCGACCAGCGTCAGCGTCATCGAATGCGGGGCCAGCATTTCGCGGCCAAACCCGATGCGCGGGCCGATCACCAGCGCGCCGACCAGCGCCGCGACCCCGGCATTGATGTGCACCACCGTGCCGCCCGCGAAGTCGAGCGCCCCGAGATTGAACAGGAACCCGGCCCCGTCCCAGACCATATGCGCGACCGGGAAATAGACCAGCGTCACCCAGAACAGAACGAACACCATCAGCGCCGAGAATTTGATCCTTTCGGCGAATGCGCCGACGATCAGCGCGGGCGTGATGGCGGCAAATGTCATCTGGAACGCGATGAACAAATATTCGGGGATCACCACGCCGTCGGTAAAGGTCGCGGCCATTGATTCC
Source organism: uncultured Rhodobacter sp. (assembly GCA_964600965.1). GTDB lineage: Bacteria > Pseudomonadota > Alphaproteobacteria > Rhodobacterales > Rhodobacteraceae > UBA5972. The sequence goes on along the minus strand of CAZRLO010000041.1, from coordinate 9,471 downwards.
ATCGATACTCCGGCCAGAAACAATTTGCCCGGCCCGCCCCAGAACGGGTTTGTGCCGCCGCCAAAGGCGAACGAATACCCCCAGATCACCCATGCGACCATCACCAGGGCGGTAATCATCGTGCATTGCATCAGCACCGACAGCATGTTTTTCGACCGGACCAGACCGCCGTAAAACAGCGCCAGCCCCGGCAGGATCATCAACAGCACCAGCAAGGTGGCGACCAGCATCCAGGCGACATCACCCTTGTCCATGACCGGCCCGGCGGTTTCCTGTGCCGCCGCGGCAGAGGGTGCCGCCATGGCCAGCGCCGCGCCGATCGGGAGTTTTAATTTCCGTATCATTTCAATGCCTTTCGGGATTTTGTTTGCCGGACCGGGTTGTGAATTGTGGGGTTTGGCTTTCGCATCACGCCCGCGCGGGGGTATCTCTTTGCCAATGTGCGACCCTCTGCCCGTGCTGCGCCCCAACAACAGGCGAACGTGGCGGTACCTCAAGGCACCTGCCGCCGGATATCCAAAAAAATGACTCTCTATGCGGGAAAAATAGGCGAAATGGGAAGTGTGCCCAAAGAATGAGCAGAAATGAATTGCAACAATCCGATGACCCGGTCTCTACAATGCGGTCGCAAGAGGGTAATCTGGAAAAAACCAACACGACAGGCCAACCGTCCATGCGCAATTCCGGTGAACCCAAGCCCAGACTGGTGGCACCGAAACGGAATTTTGCATCGTCTCGCAAGAAATCGACGGCAAATCCCAAAAAGCGCAAATCCAGCACCCGCAAGGCGCGCCGGTCGGCAAATGGCGGCAATATCGTTTTTCGCCCGATAGTCTGGATCGTCCGGCAGGTCTGGCGTTTGTTCTGGTGGTTCACCTGGCGGGTGGGCTGGCTGGTGGTGTTGGTTCTCGCGATCTCGACCGGATATTTCTACACGTTCCTGCCGCCCGCCGTCGAACAGGTTGACGGCCGTTCGCGCGGGTCAGTCACGATGCTCGATCGCGACAATGCCGTTTTCGCATGGCGCGGCGAGCAATTCGGCGGGATCATCCGTACCGAAAACATTTCCCCCTATCTCAAGAACGCCGTGGTCGCCACCGAAGACAAACGATTTTACCGCCATTTCGGCATCAGCCCACGCGGCATTGCCAGCGCCATTCGGATCAATCTGCGCGAAGGAAGGGGGCCATTGCAGGGCAACGGCGGCTCGACGATCACGCAGCAGGTGGCCAAGATATTATGTCTGGGTCGGGATTTCGATGCGAACGCCGGTTTGACGGAACGCGAATTTGAATCCGATTGCCGGCAGACGACCATATGGCGCAAGGTCAAGGAGGTGCCGTTCTCGCTGGCGATGGAACTGAAATACAGCAAGGACGAGATCCTGATGATCTACCTGAACCGCGCGTTTCTGGGCGCGGGATCGCAGGGATTCGAGGCGGCCAGCCAACGATATTTCGGAAAGTCCGCGAGTGCCGTCAATCCGGCAGAAAGCGCGTTGCTGGCCGGTTTGCTGGTCGCCCCGTCATATTATGCGCCAACGCGCAATCTGGCCCGGTCGCACGGGCGGGCCGCGGTCATCATCGGGCTGATGGAGGATCAGGGATATCTCACCGCCGCCGAGGCAGCCGAGGCCCGCGCAAACCCCGCGGAATTGTCCGAGGCCGCCCAGGCACGCGCCGGCGGCTATTTTGCCGATTGGGTGATGGACAGCGGGCCGTCCTTTCTGACCCGATCCACGACCGAAGATGTGGTGATCCGCACCACGTTCGATGCGGACATTCAACAGGCTGCCGAAGAGGCGTTGGCCACAGTCTTTGAAGAAAAGGTCAAAAAGGGCTCGCTTGCCCAGGCCGCCATAGTGGTGATGTCGGCGGATGGCGCGGTCCGCGCGATGGTTGGCGGGCGAAAAAATCAGGTCGCCGGTCAGTTCAACCGCGCGACTCAGGCGCTCAGGCAGACCGGATCGTCGTTCAAACCCTTCGTTTACGCGGCAGCGCTGGAGCTTGGCTATCGTTTTGACACGATTGTCGAGGACGCCCCCCTTACCATCGACATTCCGGGTTCGGGCCCTTGGTCACCGAAAAACTATTCCGGCAAATTCCGGGGCCAGATTACCCTGACCGAGGCGCTGGCCTATTCCGTCAACACCGCCGCGGTGCGCGTCAGCGAAGATGTGGGCCGCGATGCGGTGCGGCTTGTGGCGCGGGATTTCGGCATTCGGGGCAATCTGGCTCAGGGCCCGGCGCTGGCACTGGGGGCAAGTGAATCCACGTTATTGGAAATGACGGGGGCGTATGCGGGCATCCTGAATGGCGGCACCAGCGTCACGCCCTACGGGTTGATCGAATTGTCGCTGCAAGGCGAAAGCACGCCATTGATGGGAAAATCCGGCGGCATGGGTGAACGCGTGGTCAGCGAAAGTGCCGCGCGGCAACTGGTCTACATGATGAATCAGGTCACCGAAATCGGATCGGGCCGGCGCGCCCAGTTGCCAGATCGCAAAATCGCTGCCAAGACCGGCACGACGCAGGGCGCCCGGGATGCGTGGTTCATCGGGTTTTCGGCGGATTACGTTGCGGCGGTCTGGATGGGGTATGACGATAATTCCAAGCTTTCCGGGGTGACCGGGGGCGGGCTGCCTGCCGAAATATGGCGCGAAACCATGCTGCGCATCCACGCCGACCTGCCGCCCCGAGCCCTGCCGATGATCGACCCGGTTGCCGAGGCCACGCCGCGCGCCGATGACCAGCCCCGCCGCAAGCGCCGCAAGGATGCGGCGCAAAGTATTCTGGACGAAGTTCTGGGGGCGATCTTCGGACGTCGGCAATAGCAGGCAACCAAATTCGGATGACCGCGCGTTGAAGCCCATTGATGCGGAATCGTTGGTCTCCCGTCCGTGCGGCACAGTTTGCCGCCCACCCGAATAACCGAACCAATTCATGCAGTGGGTGCGGCCTTGAATTCGTTGCTCAAGACCTGCCGATCGCGCAGGACCAACGGTACAGGCCCGCCGCGCACCACCGCCCGTCAACACGCGGCTATGTGGGCGTCAAGGATTCAAACCGCCAGGAAGCCTGAAACGTTCAATAGAGAAAGGTCAGTGTTTGGAACCCTTGGTATCACAAATCCGCCAGATCGGCGATCAGGGTTTCCAGGTTGCCATTGCGCCTGTCCAGCATCGCCGCAATTTCCGTGCGCTCGGTGGCAAGAAGGCTGATGCCCTCGATATAGAGGTTGAACATCTTGTTTTGCCCGCTGTGGTCGGAAACCTGCCATTCGACCATGAACGGCGCCTCGCCTTTCAGATGCGCAATCGACGTGACCAGAAAACCGGATTTCACCGCTTTCGCGGCGGTAACCTCGATCTCGCCGCCAATGAGTTCGCGGAACCGCTTACCGTATTTGCGCGATATATATCCCTGGAACGCGCTGGTATATCGCGTGCGCTGACCAGCCGACGCGCTGCGCCATGCAACTCCGAGCGAGAAACGCGCAATGGTCGGCACATCGCCATATTTGGTGAAAACCTTCTCAAAGTCGCGGTACATCGCGTCTTCGGGCTTGCCGGAATTGATGACGACAGAGATGTCGTCCAGCACGCTGGCAATCAGATCTGATGCTTCCTGATCATCCAGCGCCCACGCGGCCGCGGGCAAGATGCCAGCCAAGGGCAGGGTCGCGGCAAATCTCAGAATCGAGCGGCGCGAGAACCACGCATCATTCGGCATACGGGTCTTCAAGATCATCTTCTGTTAACTCCCCGTACAAGACACGCCGACGGCTTTGCAGGTAAAGCAACCGGCTTTGCGCGTAGCTGTCTTCGCTTTCGTACAAAACCGAGTCCACCAGCCCTGAATACCGCCCGCGATCCCCAACCGTGTCAAGAGCCTTGGCAGCGGTTCCGACATAGCGCTGCGGCGCCGGTACCAGGCGGTCAACCGGATCGATCAGAAAATCCACGACCTTGCCGATTGCATCGCGTTCGGTACTGGGGCCGAGCAGCGGCAGTTCAAGATACCGCCCCTCGGGCATGCCCCAGACATACAGCGTCTCACCGAAATCGGAATCCTGCTTTGACAGACCATTCTGGGTCGCGACATCCAAAACCCCGGCAAGGCCGACGGTCGAGTTCATGACGAACCGTGCCGTATTGCTGAACGCTTCTGGCAGGTTCAGTTGCAGCATATCATTCAAAATAACGCCCGGAAGGGACAGGTTCGAGGCGAAATTGCTGATGCCTCTGGAAATCGGGCCACCGCCCTTGCCGCCAACTGCGCCGGACAGCGGCTTCAAAATCGCCTGATCAAGCCGCTTGTTGGCCTCATGGCGCTTGCGGTTCTGAACCTCCAACGGGTCGTTGATGGTGGATATCCGGGGCGCGGGCGCACAGGCAGACAGCCCGATGGCCAAAGCGGCGGGCAGCAGCGCAATTTGTGGTCGCAGACAGATTTTCCTTATGAATTCCAAGGAATACCCCAGTTCTAACTTTCATCTTGCTACATATATTGTCACAAAACGAATCCCAGCTTAATTCCTTGCGCGTGTCAGGCATGTATCATTTTTAACACAAACAGGGTATTCATACGATCGTGGGCAAGTGGAATACAGGGACGTTGGAATTTATTTCGCTTTTTCAAATGCTTGAAGGTTAGCGATGCAGATTGATCAGGGAAGACCCGAATTGCGCAAGGCGTTGCGCACCAGTTGGCGTTTGTTCGCTTCGACCTTCGTTTTCAGCCTTTTCGTGAACGCACTGATGCTGACGGGGCCATTGTTCATGTTGCAGGTTTACGACCGCGTGCTGGGCAGCCGGTCCGAGGAAACGCTGCTGGCATTGGCGTTGCTGGTGGCATTTCTGTATCTGATGATGGGTTTGCTGGACTATGCGCGCGGTCGGGTTCTGGCGCGCGCGGGTGCCACGTTTCAATCGCTGCTCGATCACCGGGTTTTCACGTCTGTCCTGCGCCAGGCCGGGCTGGCCGCAGGACGTCTGGGGCCCAATACCGGACTGCGCGATCTGGAGGCGGTGCAGCGGCTCTTTTCGTCGCCCGCCCTGTTTGCCGTGTTCGACGTCCCGTGGACGCCGGTGTTTTTGCTGGCGATCTTTGTTTTCCACCCGTGGCTGGGCTATCTTGCGGTGACCGGCGGCGGCTTGCTGATCGCGGTCACATTCCTTAATCAGTTGATGACAAAACGCGTGGTCGCCGAGGCGAACATGGCCACGGCGCAGGCCGACAAGCTGTCCGATACCATCCGCGACGAGGCGGAGCTGGTGCAAAGTCTGGGCATGCGCGCGGCAGTATACGACCGCTGGTTAAGCTTGCGGCAATTGTCGCTGCAACGCACGATATCCTCAAGCGACCGCACGGGCACGTTTTCCAGCGCCTCCAAGACCCTGCGCCTGTTTCTGCAATCCGCGATGCTGGGACTGGGTGCGTATCTGGTCTTGCATAATGAAATGACCGCCGGCGCGATGATTGCCGGTTCGATCCTGTTGGGTCGGGCGCTGGCACCGGTGGAGCTGGCGATCGGGCAGTGGCCGATGGTGCTGCGCGCGCAGTTGGGATGGCAGCGGCTATCGGATTTGCTGGCTGTGTCGCCTTTTGAAGCGCCGCGCACAACGTTGCCGGTACCGCGCGCCATTCTGGATGTTCAGCAACTTACCGTGATCCCGCCGGGCGACAAACAGGCCTGCCTCAGAATGATGACTTTCCGTCTGGAACCCGGTACGGCACTTGGCGTGATCGGGCAAAGCGGTGCCGGCAAATCGACGCTTGCACGCGCGATCACCGGGGTCTGGCCGGCGGCAGGCGGGAAAATCCGGCTGGATGGCGCAGCGACCGATCATTACGAGCCGGACGTTCTTGGCAGCTATATCGGATATCTGCCGCAGCGCGTCACGCTGTTTGACGGCACCCTCGCGGAAAACATCGCCCGCATGTCGATCCAACCCGACCCGCAGAATGTCGTCGCCGCCGCCAAAAAGGCCGGGGCACATGACATGATCCTGAAAATGCCGGACGGCTACGACACCGAAATCAGCACGCATGGTGGCAGATTGTCCGGCGGACAGATGCAGCGCATCGGGCTGGCGCGGGCCATGTACAATGATCCGGTGCTTCTGGTGCTGGACGAACCGAATTCCAATCTCGATGCCGAGGGATCGAATGCGCTGAATCAGGCGATCCGCGCCACCAAGGCCGCCGGGAATTCCGTGATCATCATGGCGCATCGCCCGGCGGCAATCGCAGAATGCGATTTTCTTCTGGTGATAGACGACGGCATGCGCAAGGCGTTCGGTCCGCGCGATGCGGTCCTGAAGGAACAGGTCCAGAACCATGCGCAGGTCACGCAAGCCATCGGGCCGGAGGGCCGCAAATGAGACCCGTTGCAGGCAACAAAAGCAGCGGTCCGCATGGTGCAGGGGCCCCGATGGTCATCGGCTATCTGGCGCTGGTGCTGCTCGTGGCCGGTTTCGGCGGGTGGAGCGTCACGACCACGATCTCGGGCGCCATCATCGCGCCGGGGCAGATCGAGGTCGAGCAGAACCGGCAGATCGTGCAACACCCCACCGGCGGTGTCGTCGGTGAACTGTTTGTCACGGAAGGTGCCAAGGTCGTCGCCGGGGACGTCGTTCTCAGGCTCGATGATACGGCGCTCAAATCCGAGCTTGCCGTCATCGACAGCCAGTATTTCGAACTGGTTGCCCGGCGCGGGCGGTTGGAGGCCGAACGTGACGACAGCGACCGGATCACCTTTGACGAGATCGTCCAGAGTGCGGCGCGCGAAAAACCGTGGGTCCGCGATCTGGCCGAGGGCCAGCAACGCCTTTTTCGCGCCCGGCTGATGTCGCAACAGCGCGAATCCGAACAGATGGCCGAGCGCAAGGTCCAGATTGCCGCCCAGATCGACGGGCTGGATTCGCAGCGATCGGCGCTGGAAAAACAACTGAAACTGCTTGAGGTCGAACTGGAAAACCAGCGGACACTGCTGGAAAAGGGGCTGGCGCAGGCCTCGCGGGTTTCGTCGCTGGAGCGTGAGTTTGCCCGGATGCAGGGGGTGATGGGGAACATCACGGCCTCGCGCGCCGAGGCGGCGGGCCGCATGATCGAAACCGAAATCGGCCTGTTGCGGCTGATATCGGTGCGCCGCGAAGAGGCGATTACCACCCTGCGCGACCTGCGATTTCGCGAACTGGAACTGTCCGAAAGGCGGATCCTGATCAAGGATAATCTGACGCGGCTGGATATCCGCGCGCCGGCGACAGGGGTGGTCTACGGATTGCAGGTCCATGCGTTGCGCGCCGTGGTCCGGGCCGCCGAACCGGTGATGTATATCGTGCCGACGGACCGGCCGCTGGTCATCGCCAGCAAGATCGATCCGATCCATATCGATCAGGTGCATGTCGGACAAAGCGTGACACTGCGGTTTGCGGCCTTTGATCAGCGAACGACGCCGGAACTGTTTGGAAAAGTGGTGCGCCTTTCGGCGGACGCCTTTGTCGACGACGCGACCCGGGCGACGTTTTATCGGGCCGAGATCGTGCCCGACCAGGACGAACTCGCCAAACTCAAGGGGCTGGAACTGTTGCCCGGCATGCCGGTCGAAAGCTTTATCCGCACCGCCGACCGAACGCCGCTCAACTATCTGATCAAGCCGCTGGCCGATTATTTCAACAAGGCGTTTCGCGAAGGCTGAGCGTTGGCCGGGCGATCAGGCCACCAGTTTCTCGGCCCCTGTCAGGTCCACCGACACCAGTTGGCTGACCCCCTGTTCGGCCATGGTCACCCCGAACAAGCGGTTCATGCGGCTCATGGTGACGGCGTGGTGGGTGATGATCAGGAACCGGGTATCGGTCTGGCGCGCCATTTCGTCAAGCAGATCGCAGAACCGCGTGACATTGGCGTCGTCCAGCGGCGCATCCACTTCGTCCAGCACACAGATCGGGGCCGGGTTGGCCAGAAATACCGCAAAAATCAACGCCAGCGCCGTCAGCGTCTGTTCGCCACCCGAAAGCAGCGAAAGGGTTGACAGTTTCTTGCCGGGCGGATGGCACATGATTTCCAGCCCGGCTTCAAGCGGATCGTCGCTTTCGACCAGCACCAGTTTCGCCATGCCGCCGCCAAACAGGTGTTTGAACAGCATTTCAAAGTTCTGATTGACCTGATCGAACGCCGCAAGCAGCCGCGTCCGCCCTTCGCGGTTCAGGCTGCCGATCCCGGCACGAAGCTTGCCGATTGCCGCCGTCAGGTCAGACTTTTCAGCCGCAAGGTTTTCCAGATTTTCCCGGACGCTGCGCGCATCTTCTTCGGCGCGCAGGTTGACGGCCCCCAGCGCATCGCGTTGCCGTCGCAGACGCGCGACATCGCTTTCGATCCTTTCGGAAGACGGCATGCGGTCGGGATCGCCGCCGAACATGTCCAGCGCAACTTCGGGCGTCACGCCCAGTTCGGTCGAGATTTCCAGGCTCGCGGATTCGACCCGTGCGGTGGCGGATTCGGCCAGCGCCTCGGACCGGGCGCGGGATTCACGCAAGGCCGCCAACCGGCTTTGGGCGCTGCGTTCTGCGGCGGTCGCGTCGCGCAATCCGGATTCGCCGGCCAACAGCGCGTCGGTGGCGCCTGCCTTGCGCATCTCGGCGTCGCGGATTGCCTGCGCGACCTGGCCGCGCTTTTCGGCGATTTCGCCGGGCGCCAGACGAGCGTCTTTCAGTTCTGCCTCGGCTTCGGATTTGCGGCGCTCCATTTCCTCGGTCCGGCCGGTTGCGGTGGTGAGTCGCAACTTCCAGCCGCTGATCTCCTGAACGATTTCCTGACTGCGCTTGCGCCGGGCCTCGCCCTCGCGGCGCAAGTCCTCCGCGGCACCGCGCTTGGCCATCATGTCCGAGCGCGCGGTTTCGACCGATTGCTTGACGGCCTCGGCTGCGTCCCGCGCGCGGTCCAGATCGTCCAACTCGCGCACCGCCTCTTCGGCCTTGTGCATCAGCTTGCGATTGGTGTCGGCCTCGTCTTCGTGTCGGGCGACGGCCAGATTTGCCGCCTCCAGCCGACCGGCGGCGATGCTTTGATCGGCCTCGGCCTGCGCAACGGATCGCGCGGCCTGCGCGAGTGTCTCATCCGCACTTCGGCGCTGCTGGCGCCCGGTTTTTTCGGTCTCGGTCAATGCGACCAGTTCTTCGCTTAGCAGAACGTGATTGCGGGTCGCCGCCTCGGCCTGAAGATCCGCTGCCGCTGACAGGCCCGACAATTCCTTCAGCCGGTTCACCTGCTGCAAACGCAGCGCCGCGGCGCTGGGCGCATCTTCGGCGCGGGCGCAATAGCCGTCCCAGCGCCACAAATCGCCCTCACGCGAAACCAGCCGCTGACCCGGCGACAATTCTGCCTGCAAGGCCGCACCCTGCGCCTGGGAAACGATCCCGATCTGGGACATCCGCCGCGCCAGAACGCCCGGAACTTCGACAAAATCCCC